>NZ_CP108394.1:10662725-10995270 GCF_041435215.1 Streptomyces sp. NBC_01314
CGCTCTGGCTGACCACCACCGAGGCCGAACTGCCCTCGCCCCGGCTGATCGAGAAACTGCTCGCCGCCGGCTCCGGCGACACGGTCCGCTCCCGCGCCCTCACCGGCAAACCCGCGCGCCAGCTCCGTACCGAATGGACCGACGCCTGGGACGACCCCACGGGACCCGGCACCCTCCCCATGCCCCTCCAAGGGCTGCTCGTCGCCGAGGCGGTCTCCCGGATCCAGAAGCACGAGGTGGATCCGCTGCTCGGCACCCCGGTCGGACAGATCGTCGGCCGGATGAACAGCGAACGCAGCGTCCAGGCAGTCTTCGACGACCTCACCCGGGGCTTCGAGAAGGCCGTGGACCACATCAACCGGATCGCCGGAAGGAGCGAGGGACAGTGAGCCAAGCCCCCCAAGGCCAAGCCCCCCAAGGCCAAGCCCCCCAGGGGCAACCTCCCCAGGGCTTCTGGGCCCAGGCCGCCGCCGACCCCGGCCGCACGGTGCTCATCGCCCCCGGCGGGGAGGAATGGACCGCCGGACGACTGCACGCCGAGACCAACCGGCTGGTGCACGGCCTGCGCGCCGCCGGCCTCGAACGCGGTGACGCCTTCGCGGTCGTCCTGCCCAACGGCGTCGAGTTCTTCACCGCCTACCTCGCCGCCACCCAGGCCGGTTTCTACCTCGTCCCCGTCAACCACCACCTCGTGGGCCCCGAGATCGCCTGGATCGTCGCCGACTCGGGCGCCAAGGTGCTCATCGCGCACGAGCGGTTCGCCGAAGCCGCCCGGAACGCCGCCGACGAGGCCGAGCTCCCCGCGAGCCACCGGTACGCGGTCGGCACGGCCGACGGCTTCCGCCCGTACGCCGAACTGCTCGACGGGCAGCCCGAGTCGGCACCCGGCGACCGCACCCTCGGCTGGGTCATGAACTACACCTCGGGTACCACGGGCCGCCCCCGGGGAATCCGCCGCCCGCTGCCCGGCAAGCTCCCCGAGGAGTCCTACCTCGGCGGCTTCCTCGGCATCTTCGGCATCAGGCCGTTCGGCGACAACGTCCACCTGGTGTGCTCGCCGCTCTACCACACGGCCGTCCTGCAGTTCGCCGGCGCGTCCCTGCACATCGGGCACAGGCTGGTGCTGATGGACAAGTGGACACCGGAGGAGATGCTCCGCGTCATCGACGCCCACCGCTGCACGCACACCCACATGGTGCCCACCCAGTTCCACCGGCTCCTCGCCCTCCCCGAGGAGGTGCGCGCCCGCTACGACGTGTCGTCCATGCGGCACGCCATCCACGGGGCGGCGCCCTGCCCGGACCATGTGAAGCGGGCCATGATCGAGTGGTGGGGTGAGTGCGTCGAGGAGTACTACGCGGCCAGTGAGGGCGGCGGCGCCTTCGCCACCGCCGAGGACTGGCTGAAGAAGCCAGGCACGGTCGGCAAGGCCTGGCCCATCAGCGAACTCGCCGTCTTCGACGACGACGGCAACCGGCTGCCGCCCGGCGAACTCGGCACCGTCTACATGAAGATGAGCACCGGCGGCTTCTCGTACCACAAGGACGAGGGCAAGACGCGGAAGAACCGCATCGGCGACTTCTTCACCGTGGGCGACCTCGGCCTCATCGACGAGGACGGCTATCTCTTCCTCCGCGACCGCAAGATCGACCTCATCATCTCCGGCGGCGTCAACATCTACCCCGCCGAGATCGAGGCCGCCCTGCTCACCCACCCCGCCGTCGCCGACGCAGCCGCCTTCGGCATCCCGCACGACGACTGGGGCGAGGAGGTCAAAGCCGTGGTCGAGCCCGCCCCCGGATTCACCCCGGGGCCGGTGCTCGCCGAGGAGATCCTCGCCCACTGCACCCGCCGACTCGCCGGGTACAAGCGCCCGAAGAGCGTCGACTTCACCGAGGCGATGCCCCGCGACCCGAACGGCAAGCTCTACAAGCGGCGGCTGCGGGAGCCGTACTGGGAGGGCAGGCAGAAGGCCCTGTGACGGAAGGACCCGGCCGGTGTGACGGGCCGGCCGGGTACGGGCGGGGCGGTCGCACGGTCCGCTCGCGCGCGGGCCTCAGCGCTTGCGAGCGACCCCGCCCACCGCGATCACCTCGCCGGAGCCGCCGGGCGCCGTCGGGTTCGGCCGCCAGTCGTTCAGCGGTACCACCCCCGGCGCCAGCAGCTCCAAGCCGTCGAAGAATCCGGCGAGTTCGGCCGGGCTGCGCAGGTAGTAGGGGACCGCGCCGCTCTCGTTGTAGGCGCGGGTGGCCTCGGCGTTGGCCTCGTTCGTGTCCACGCTGTCGTTGAACGCGAGGTAACTCCCCGACGGCAGGGCGGCCATCAGCGCGCCGATGATCGAGCGGGCCTCGTCGTAGTCGGCGATGTGCCCACTGACCTGCATCAGCGTCAGCCCGACCGGCTGCGAGAGGTCGAGGGTCCGGGCCGCCTCGCGGAGGACGGTCTCGGGGTCGTGCAGATCGGAGTCGATGTAGTCGGTCGCCCCCTCGGGCGTGCCGGCGAGCAGCGCCCGCGCGTGGGTCAGGACCAGCGGGTCGTTGTCCACGTAGACGACCCGCGCCCGAGGGGCCACCCGCTGGGCGATCTCGTGCGTGTTGTCGGCGGTCGGCAGACCGGTGCCGATGTCCAGGAACTGACGTATGCCGGCCTCCGCGGCGAGGTGGGTCACCGCGCGCCCGAGGAAGGCCCGGGAGTCACGGGCCAGGTCGGTGATGCCCGGGAACACCGCGCGGAAGGCGTCGCCCGCCGCGTGGTCGACCGGGTAGTTGTCCTTGCCGCCCAGCCAGTAGTTCCAGATACGGGCCGAGTGCGGCACCGTCGTGTCGATCAGGGCGGTCGAATCCGTCTGCGGACGTAACGAGTCCTGCGCCACCGGGCGGCCTCCTCAAGAAAAGCGGTGATATGCCAACGGCATGGTGCTGACACAGGAATGGTGCCGCCCCGAGCGGGGGCGGCACCACCTGCCTCGACTCATTGGCTCACACGGACCACCTTCAACTTCGGCGAGGACAGGATGTCCTTCTCGCAGAAACGGGACGTCACCCACTTCTCCGCCGAGAACAGCCGTGTCTGGTCCAGGTGGTGAGGCGAGTTCGGGTTGGAGGACTGCGAATACGTCAGCAGCGTCCGGGCCACCGGGCAGCGGCCGCCGTCCCAGCCCACCGCCTGAATGTGGCTGGAACCCGACGAGACCTCCTGGTAGACACCCTCGGCCGGGCGCCACGGCGACTCGATCTTGTTCCACACGCCCAGCGACTCCGTGCCCCCGGGCACCGGGATGCGCCGGTCGTTCCGTACGACGAACTGGTGGTCGCCGAGTTCCGCGTCCAGCGCCACGCCCGCCGCCCGCAGATCCTTCACCGTGTCGGCGAGGGCCGTGGCGAAGCCGGGCGCGTCCGTGTTGAGCGTGTTCGGGGTGTTGACCGGGTCGGCCGCGGAGAAGGGCACCTTCCAGAACTGCCCGCGCGGCACCACCGCGTTCAGCCGCCGCCAGAACCGGTCGAAGAGCAGCGCGCCCTCGCTGTCGGTGTTCGTGGTCCGGTCCCACGCCTTGAACACACCACACGCCTCGGACACATCGACGACCGTGCCGCTACTGCCCGTCGCCGTGCCGCCCGGCAGCGCGGCACACGCCCGCGCCACGTCCTCGACGGCGAGATCCGCCGCGGGCACCCGGTTCGCGAACTGCTGCCGCTGCAGGTCCCGTACGGTGAGGCCGCCCTTGTCGGCCATCGCCGCCACGTCCTCGATCGCGCCGCGCGTCCGCATCGACCGCTGGGTCCCGAGATTGCCGAAGACCCGCTCGTATCCGGTCAGCGGCTGGTCCGCGTTGGCCAGCCACGCGCTGTTGTTCGAGTTATCCAAGTCCATGATCCAGGCGTACTTTGGACGCATGACACGCACCGTGAACGAACCGCTCCGCGCGGTGATCTACGCCCGACTGTCCAACGGATCCGCCAACACCCCCAGCCAGGTGCGGCGTTGCCGTGAACTGGGCGCCCGCCTGGGCGCCACCATCGTGGCCGTCAAGGTCGACGACGATCGGACCGCCATGGGCAAGAACGGCCAGCGCGCCGACCGTCCCGCGTACGACGAAGCGGTGGATCTGCTGACCACCGGCGCGGCCGACGCGGTGCTCTGCCTGCACACGGACCGGCTGTACCGGCAGAGCCGCGACCTCGAACCGCTGATCACCGTGGTGGAGAACACGGGCGTCATGGTCTACCCGGTGGAGACCGGCCCGCTGGACCTGGCCACCGCGTCCGGCCGCATGGTCGCCCGTATGCTCGCGGCCGTGGCCAGTCACGAAGTGGAGCGCGCCCGTGAGCGCATGCTCGACAAGAAGGAAGATCTCCGCGCGGCGGGGGTCAACCACGGCGGGCCCCGTGCGTTCGGCTACCAGCCCGTGCAGCCGCACGCCAAGGGTGAGGCTCCCGCCGTGCCGCAAGTCGACGAGACCGAGGCGGAATTGATCCGTATGGCGGCGGACGCGGTGCTGGCCCGCGCGGTCGACCCGGACACAGGCCTGACGCTGGCGGGCATCTGCCGCGCCTGGAACGACAAGGGCGCGCTCACCCCCCGGGGCAATCCGTGGACCGTGCCGTCGCTGCGCAAGGCGCTGCTGTCTCCGCGCATCGCCGGACGCGTCGCCCACAAGGGCGAGGACATCGGCCCGGCACAGTGGGCCGCGATCCTCGACCATGATCTGTGGCTGGCCGTGTGCACCGTGCTGACCGACAAGTCCCGTGCCTCGCACCTGAGTTCAGGCCACGACGGCAAGACCGTGAAGTACCTGGGCAGCGGGATCTACCAGTGCCATTGCAGCGCCGTGATCCGGCCCGGCGGTGCGCATGCCGGACGGCCGCAGCAGTACCGGTGCACCGAACGCGCGCACCTGATCCGGCAGGTGGCGCGGGTCGACGATTTCGTGGAACGCGTGATCATTGCCCGGCTGTGTGAGCCGGATGCCCGCGAGGTGTTCATGGCCCCTGTGGCGTCGGTCTCCGCCGGGGTGGACCTGGTGGGGCTGACCGCCCGTCACGCCGCGCTCACCGCCCGGCTGGAACGTCTGGCGGACGCGTTCGCCGGTGACGACGACCAGGACCCTGTGGAGTACCGCCTCGCGGCGCGGGGAATCAAGAAACAACTCGCGGTCGTGGAGCAAGAGATCGCCGATGTGCAGGCGCAGGCCGCCGCCGCCCGCGAGCCGGGACCGCTGGACGGGGTGGACCTTCCCGAGCTGACACGGCGTCACGCGACCGACGCAGACGACGCCCTGGCGTGGTGGCGCGAGACCCACAGCCTGGACCGGCGCAGGAAGATCCTCAGCGTGCTCGCCACGGTGACCCTGCTGCCCGCGCAGACCGGACGGCCGTCCGGGTGGCGGCCGGGCATGCCGTACTTCGATCCGGAGTCCGTCGGCATCGCGTGGAATTGATCTGTAGATCATCCCCGTAACTCGCCGAATGGATCCTCCCTCAAGGTGACTCGCCGAGCGATGGTCGAGGTTGAGCGACTTCCCGCCATGTGTGCCGGATTCCGGGCGTGCGGGTGGCGCGCTTGACCTCGCTCCCGCGGCGGAACGAGGATCGGGCGTCGGAAACGTGGACGAAGGAGCGGGAATCATGACGGCTGGCCGCAGCGTGACGGTCGACGGGACGTTGCGACGCAGCGCCCGGCGCATCCCCGCCCGTGTCGCGATCCACTACGGCGAACGGTCCTGGACCTACGCCGAGCTGGACGACGCGGTCTCCCGCGCGGCCCGCGCCCTGCGTGACACCGGACTGCGGGCCGGCGACCGGGTCGCCGCCTACGGCCACAACTCGGACGCCTACCTCATCGCCTTCCTGGCAGCCGCCCGCGCCGGCCTGGTCCACGTCCCGGTCAACCAGAACCTCACCGGTGACGACCTCGCGTACATCCTCGACCAGTCCGGCAGCACCCTCGTCCTCACCGATCCCGACCTGGCCGGGAACCTCCCCGAGGGCACCCGCATCCTGCCGCTGCGCGACGCGGACGACTCGCTCCTCGTCCGCCTCGCCGCCACGGAGCCGTACGACGGCGAGGAGCCCCGCGCCGAGGACCTCGTCCAGCTCCTGTACACCTCGGGCACCACCGCGTTCCCCAAGGGCGCGATGATGACGCACCGCGCGCTGGTGCACGAGTACCTCAGCGCGATCGCCGCCCTCGACCTCCAGGCGGGCGACCTGCCCGTGCACTCCCTGCCGCTGTACCACTCCGCGCAGATGCACGTCTTCCTGGTGCCGTACCTCGCGGTCGGCGCCACGAACACGATCCTCGACGCACCCGACGGCGACCGCGTCCTCGACCTCGTGGAGGAGGGCCGCGCCGACAGCTTCTTCGCCCCGCCCACCGTGTGGATCGCCCTCGCCAATCGCCCCGACTTCGACACCCGCGACCTCGGCGGGCTGCGCAAGGCCTACTACGGGGCGTCGATCATGCCGGTGCCCGTCCTGGAACGGCTCAAGGAGCGCCTGCCGAAGCTCGCCTTCCACAACTGCTTCGGGCAGAGCGAGATCGGTCCGCTGGCGATGGTCCTCGGCCCGCACGAGCACAGGGGACGGATGGACTCCTGCGGACGTCCCGTCATGTTCGTCGAGGCCAAGGTCGTCGACGAGGACGGCGAGGAGGTGCCCGACGGCACTCCCGGCGAGATCGTCTACCAGTCGCAGCAACTCTGCGAGGGCTACTGGGAGAAGCCGGAGGAGACCGCCGAGGCCTTCCGCGACGGGTGGTTCCACTCCGGGGACCTCGCCGTGCGCGACGCCCACGGGTTCTTCACCGTCGTCGACCGTGTGAAGGACGTCATCAACTCCGGCGGCGTCCTGATCGCCTCCCGCCAGGTCGAGGACGCGCTCTACACCCACGAGGCGGTCGCCGAGGCCGCGGTGATCGGTCTGCCCGACGACCACTGGATCGAGGCCGTCACTGCGGTCGTCGTACGCCGGGCAGAGGCCACGGAGGACGAACTCATCGCCCACGCCCGCGAGAAGCTCCCCCACTTCAAGGCACCGAAAAAGATCCTCTTCGTGGACGAACTGCCGCGCAACGCGAGCGGGAAGATCCTCAAGCGGGAGCTGCGGGACCGCTTCGCGCAGGCGTGAGCACACGCGGCGACGCCGTGAACTCCGTTGCGGCGCCCACCGCCCGCCCCTGAAGATCGACACCATGCCGACCTTCACCGCACCCGACGGAACCGAACTCACCTACCACCTGCGCGGCGAGGGCGACCCGCTCGTCGTCCTGCCCGGCGGAGCGATGCGTGCCTCCGCCTACCTGGGCGATCTGGGTGGCCTCACCGCCCACCGGCGGCTGGTCCTGCTCGACCTGCGCGGCACGGGCGACTCCGCGATCCCCGCCGATCCGGCGACGTACCGGTGCGACCGGCAGGTCGACGACGTGGAGGCACTCCGCGTCCACCTGGGTCTGGACCGTGTGGACCTGCTCGCCCACTCGGCCGGCGGCAACCTGGCCACGCTGTACGCGGCCCGGTACCCCCAGCGGGTCTCCCGCCTGGCGCTGATCACCGCCACCCCCTGGGCGGTGGGTCTGCCGGTGACCGTCGAGGACCGCCTCGCCGCCGCCCGGCTGCGCGAGGACGAGCCGTGGTTCGCCGAGGCGTACCCGGCGTTCGAGGCGGCCTGGACCGGGCGGGGCCCCTTCGACGACGCCATGATGCCGTTCTTCTACGGCCGCTGGGACGACACCGCCCGCGCCCACATGGCCACCGACGAACGGCAGACGAATGACGAGGCGTCCGCCGCCTACGGCTCCGCAGGCGCCTACGACCCGCCCGCCACCCGCGCCGCGCTCGCCGAACTGGCGGCGCCGGTCCTCGTGTACGCGGGCGAACTCGACACCGGCCCGACCCCGGAACTGGCCCGACGCGTGGTCGGCCTCTTCCCCGAGGCGGAGTTCTCGGTCCAGCCCGCAGGCGGCCACTTCCCCTGGCTCGACAACCCGGAGTGGTTCGTACGGCGGGTCACGGCCTTCCTCACCGGTGAGGAGTCAGTGGTGGAGCGGACCTGGCGCATGCTGCTGGAGCGCCACCCCGAGGCGCGCCGAGGTGATCCCGAGCTGATCGAAGCGGCGTACGCCGAGCCGCGGCTCCGTCAACTGTTCCCGTACCCCGGCCACGGCTGCCTCTCCTTTCACCGCAACACGGACTCTCCCCTCAGCTGCGACCTGCCTTTCATCGCCGGCGGCATCACGACCCACACGGTCTACGCCGCCGGTTATGCCGAAGAGCTGGGCGAGACGCGGACTGCGCAGGAGGCCGCCGCACTGGTCGTGGCCCATCTTCCGGACGACTGCGGGCCGGCCGTGGAAGGACCGTGGCCGGAAGCGGGAAGCGGCTCCCGGTAGCCGGGACGGGCCCCACTTTCGCGGACTCCTCTCGTGGAGCCCGACGCTCTCAGCCGTCGGCCGCCGTGGCCACCGACCGCGCCCAGCGGTAGTCCGCCTTGCCGCTGGGGGAGCGCTGGATGGTGTCCGTGAGGACCAGCTGGCGGGGGATCTTGTAGCCGGCCAGGCGGGTACGGCAGTGGGTCTGGATGTCCTCCAGGGACGGCTGGGCGGCCCCCGTGCGCAGCTGCACCACGGCGGCGACATGGTTGCCCCAGCGGGCGTCCGGCACCCCGGCGACCAGCGCGTCGTACACGTCGGGGTGGGCCTTCAGGGCCTGTTCGACCTCCTCCGGGTACACCTTCTCGCCGCCGGTGTTGATGCACTGCGAACCCCGGCCGAGGACCGTGACGACGCCCTCCTCGTCGACGGTCGCCATGTCGCCGAGGAGCACCCAGCGCTCGCCGTCCCGTTCGAAGAAGGTCTCGGCGGTCTTCCTCGGGTCGTTGTAGTAGCCGAGGGGGACATGGCCCCGCTGGGCGACCCGGCCCGGCACACCGACCGGCACGGGTTCGTACGTCGCCGGGTCCACGACCCGCGTACCGGAGTGGACGCGGATACGGAAACCGTCGCCCGCGCCCGAGTCCGCCGTCGCCGTGCCGTTGAAGCCGGATTCCGACGAACCGAAGTTGTTCAACACCATCGCGTTCGGCACCAGCGCCTGGAACTGCTGCCGGACTGTCTCCGACATGATCGCTCCGGAGGACGACACGCTGAACAGGGACGAGCAGTCCGTGCCCCTCATCGGGCCGTTGAGCGCGTCGATGAGCGGCCGCAGCATCGCGTCGCCGACCAGCGACACACTGGTGACCTTCTCCTTCTCGATCGTCCGCAGGGCCTCCTCGGGCACGAACTTGCGGTGGATCACGACCCGTTGGCCGAAGTTGAACCCGATGAACGCGGTGAGCGTGGAGGTGCCGTGCATCAGCGGGGCCGTGGGAAAGAACGTGATCCCGTCGCCGCCGGCCGCGACCCGCTCGGCCAGTTCCTCCGGTGACTTCACCGGCTCCCCGGTGGGGGCGCCACCGCCCAACCCCGAGAAGAACAGGTCCTCCTGACGCCACATCACCCCCTTGGGCATGCCGGTCGTGCCGCCGGTGTAGATGATGAACTGGTCGTCGCCCGAGCGGGCCGGGAAGCCCCGCCCGGCGGACGCGGTCGCCACCGCCCCGGCGAAGTCGACGACGTCCAGGGCGGGCGCGTCCGGCGCGGAGGTCCCCACCCGCACCAGATGCCGCAGCTTCTCCGTCCGCGGCAGCGCGGCCGCCACCCGCCCCGTGAACTCCGTGTCGAAGACCAGACCGGCCAGATCCGCGTCCCGGTAGAGGTAGACCAACTCGTCTTCCACATAACGGTAGTTGACGTTGACCGGCACGATCCGTGCCTTGAGGCACCCGAGCGCGGTCTGCAGATACTCGATGCCGTTGTAGAGGTGCAGCCCCACATGCTCACCGGGCGCTATCCCGCTGTCGAGCAGATGGTGCCCGACACGGTTGGCCGCCGCGTCCAGTTCCGCGTACGTCAGCCGGTGTTCCGCGCCCGTACCGGGGACGTCGAGATACGCGAGCGCCGCCCGTTCGGGTACCACGTCGACCACCGACTCGAACAGGTCGGCAAGGTTGTACTCCACCGCGCTCCTCCTGACCCCGGACGTGACCGACACGCGTGCCGTAACCGTCGGTTCGCCGGTCATCAGAGCAAAGGGCGCCGTGACTGTGAAGGGTTCGCGCAGAAGAAATCTGACTGTGTGTCAGAAAACCCTTGTACTGACTCGGCGCCTCCTGCAACCTGTTCTCGTTCCGGAGACGGAACCCGTGTTCGCTCTGCCGGACGGAGGAAGCGATGGGTGGTACGGAACACCTGACCGTGCGGCGCGAAGGCGCCACACTGGTGCTCACGCTCAACAGGCCCGAGGCCAAGAACGCGCTGTCGCTGCCGATGCTCGTCGGCCTGTACGACGGCTGGGTCGAGGCCGACGAGGACGAGGCGATCCGCTCGATCGTCCTCACGGGAGCCGGCGGTGCCTTCTGCGCCGGCATGGACCTCAAGGCCCTCGCGGGAAAGGGCATGGAGGGACAGCGGTACCGGGACCGGCTCAAGGCCGACCCCGATCTGCACTGGAAGGCGATGCTCCGCCACCACCGGCCGCGCAAGCCGGTGATCACCGCGGTCGAGGGGTACTGCGTCGCGGGTGGCACCGAGATCCTGCAGGGCACCGACATCCGGGTCGCGGGCGAGTCGGCGACGTTCGGCCTCTTCGAGGTCAAGCGCGGGCTCTTTCCGATCGGTGGCTCCACGGTCCGTCTCCAGCGGCAGATCCCGCGCACGCACGCGCTGGAGATGCTGCTGACCGGGCGGCCGTACAGCGCGCGCGAGGCCGCCGGGATCGGGCTGATCGGGCATGTCGTGCCTGACGGCACGGCCCTGGCGAAAGCCCTGGAGATCGCCGAGCTGATCAACGCGTGTGGGCCGTTGGCCGTGGAGGCGGTGAAGGCGTCCGTGTACGAGACGGCCGAGATGACCGAGGCGGAGGGGCTGGCCGCCGAGCTGAAGCGGGGCTGGCCGATTTTCGACACCGATGACGCGAAGGAAGGGGCTCGTGCGTTTGCTGAGAAACGGCCCCCTGTTTACAAGCGGGCGTAGGCGTTGTGCTCGGGGCGGTCGTGTGTGGCTGCGGGTTGGCCGTGGCTGGTCACGCAGTTCCCCGCGCCCTAAAAAGCGGGGCGTGTCTGTGCCCCTCTGCTGAAGGAGGCAACCTTCGATGTCCGCAGTCCTCAAAGCACCCCTCACCGTCGAGTTCCCGTTCACGCGGTCTCTCGGCCCCGTGCAGAGCGCCTTCCTCACCGGGCTTCGTGAACGCGTCGTCCTCGGTGTGCGCACCGGCGACGGGCGGGTGCTCGTCCCACCCGTCGAGTACGACCCCGTCACCGCCGAGGAGATCCGCGATCTCGTCGAGGTCGCGCCGACCGGCACCGTCACCACCTGGGCCTGGAACCACGACCCGCGCCGCGACCAGCCCCTCGACACCCCCTTCGCCTGGGTCCTGGTGCGGCTCGACGGCGCCGACACCTCGCTCCTGCACGCCCTGGACGCGCCGGGCCCCGACGCCGTGCGCACCGGCATGCGCGTCCGTGTCCGCTGGGCCGAGGAGCGGTCCGGTGGCATCACGGACATCGCCTGCTTCGAGCCGTACGACGGGATCGCGGTGGAACCGGCGGGCCACAGCGGCGAGTTCGGCGACCCCGTCACCGGCATCGTCGCCCCCGCCCGCCTCGACTACACCTACTCGCCCGGCCGAGCCCAGACCGGCTACATCCAGGCCCTCGGCGGCCGCCGCACCGTCGGCGAACGCTGCCCGTCCTGCCGCAAGGTGTACGTCCCGCCGAGGGGCGCCTGTCCGACCTGCGGGGTGGCCACGGCCGAACAGGTGGAGGTCGGGCCGGGCGGGACGGTCACCACGTTCTGCATCGTCAACATCAAGGCTGCTCATACGGCGAATCTCGACATCGAAGTCCCGTACGTCTACGCCCACATCGCCCTCGACGGCGCCGGGCTCGCCCTGCACGGCCGTATCGCCGGCATCCCCTACGACCAGGTGCGCATGGGGCTGCGCGTCGAACCGGTGTGGACCGAAGGGGCCCGCTACCCCGACCACTACCGGCCCACCGGCGAACCCGACGCGGACTACGACACGTTCAAGGAGACGCTATGACACGCGAGGCGCCAGGAGCCGCAGGCGTACGTGACATCGCCGTGGTCGCCTTCGCCCAGACCGACCACCGGCGCACCAGCGACGAGGTCTCCGAGGTGGAGATGCTCATGCCGGTGCTCCACGCGGTCATGGAGAGCACCGGGCTCAAGACCGCCGACATCGGCTTCACCTGCTCCGGCTCCAGCGACTACCTCGCAGGGCGCGCCTTCTCCTTCACCCTCGCCCTCGACGGTGTGGGCGCCTGGCCGCCGATCTCCGAGTCGCACGTCGAGATGGACGGGGCGTGGGCGCTGTACGAGGCCTGGGTGAAACTGCGGACGGGGGACGCCGACACCGCGCTCGTCTACGCGTACGGCAAGTCCTCGCCCGGCTCCGTACGGGACGTCCTCACCCGGCAGTTGGACCCCTACTACGTGGCTCCGCTGTGGCCCGACTCCGTCGCCCTCGCCGCCCTCCAGGCCCAGGCGCTCATCGACGCGGGCACCACGGACGAGCCGGCGCTGGCCGCCGTCGGGGCGCGCAGCCGCGCGGACGCCGCCGCGAACTCCCACGCCCAGCTGAGAGGTTCGGTGCCGCAGGGGGAGTACCTCGTACGGCCGTTGCGCACCGGGGACTGTCCGCCCATCGGCGACGGGGCGGCCGCCGTGATCCTCGCGGCGGGGGAGCGGGCCCGTGACCTGTGCGAACGGCCCGCCTGGATCCGGGGCATCGACCACCGCATCGAGGCGCACGGCATCGGCGTACGCGATCTGACCGACTCCCCGTCCACCCGCCTCGCCGCCGAGCGGGCCGGTGTCTACGAACGGCCGGTGGACACCGCCGAGTTGCATGCGCCGTTCAGTTCCCAGGAGGTGCTCCTCCGCGCGGTGCTGGAGCTCGACGACCGTGTGCGAGTCAATCCGTCGGGCGGGGCCCTGGCCGCCAACCCGATCATGGCCGCCGGGCTCGTCCGGATCGGCGAGGCCGCCGCCCGTATCCACCGGGGCGAGTCCGACCGGGCGCTGGCGCACGCCACGTCCGGCCCCTGTCTGCAGCAGAACCTGGTCGCCGTACTCGAAGGGGATCCCCGATGAGCAAGGAGCCCGTGGCCGTCGTAGGCGTCGGCCAGACCAAGCACGTGGCGGCGCGCCGGGACGTGTCGATCGCCGGGCTCGTCCGCGAGGCAGCCCGACGGGCCCTCGACGACGCCGAGTTGACCTGGGCCGACATCGAGGCCGTCGTCATCGGCAAGGCGCCCGACTTCTTCGAGGGCGTCATGATGCCCGAGCTGTACCTCGCGGACGCGCTCGGGGCGGTCGGCAAGCCCATGATGAGGGTGCACACGGCGGGCTCGGTCGGCGGCTCGACCGCGCTGGTCGCCGCGAGCCTGGTCGCCGCCCGTGTCCACGGCACGGTGCTGACCCTAGCCTTCGAGAAACAGTCCGAATCGAACGCCATGTGGGGGCTGTCCCTGCCGATCCCGTTCCAGCAGCCGCTGCTGGCCGGCGCCGGCGGTTTCTTCGCCCCGCACGTACGGGCGTACATGCGGCGCAGCGGCGCCCCCGACACCGTCGGCTCCCTGGTGGCCTACAAGAACCGCCGCAACGCGCTGAAGAACCCGTACGCCCATCTCCACGAGCACGACATCACGCTGGAGAAGGTCCAGGCCTCACCCATGCTGTGGGACCCGATCCGCTACTCGGAGACCTGCCCGTCCTCCGACGGGGCCGTCGCCATGGTCCTCACCGACCGTGCGGGGGCCGCCCGGGCGCCCCGGCCCGCCGCGTGGATGCACGGCGGCGCCATGCGCAGCGAGCCGACGCTCTTCGCGGGGAAGGACAGCGTGTCGCCGCGAGCGGGACGGGACTGCGCTGCCGACGTGTACCGGCAGGCGGGCATCGCGGATCCGCGCCGGGAGATCGACGCGGTGGAGATGTACGTGCCGTTCTCCTGGTACGAGCCGATGTGGCTGGAGAATCTGGGTTTCGCCGCCGAGGGGGAGGGCTGGAAGCTCACCGAGTCCGGTGTCACCGAGCTGGACGGGGATCTTCCGGTCGACATGTCCGGTGGAGTCCTGTCCACCAATCCCATCGGCGCCTCCGGCATGATCCGTTTCGCGGAGGCGGCGCTCCAGGTGCGGGGCCTCGCGGGAGAACACCAGGTGGAGGGCGCCCGGCGGGTGCTGGGGCACGCCTACGGCGGCGGATCGCAGTTCTTCTCGATGTGGTTGGTGGGCGCCGAGCCCCCCACCTCCTGAACCCGCCCCTCACGTGGCCTGTCGGCGGTGGGGGTCGATCGCTAGTCTGGCGGGCGGACGACGAACCGGGAGGAGCACGGACGTGGCCGAGACCACCATGCAGCAGCGATCCCTCGACGGCTGGCGCAAGCCGGCGGAACTGGACCTGAGCAACGCGGACTGGCGGTCGAGCAGCCAGGGGCGCGGAGATGTCCAGATCGCCTTTGTCGAGGGTTTCATCGCCATGCGCAACAGCGGCAGCCCCGAGAGCCCCTCGCTGATCTTCACCCCCGCCGAATGGGGCGCCTTCGTGTCGGGGGCCCGCGAGGGCGAGTTCGACCTGACCTGAGCGGCCGTACGCGTGGTGTCGGTGGGCGGCCGGAGACCGGCGGCGCCCACCGACAGAGAGGGGGTGAGGGTTCGAGGTCCGGAGCGATCGAACCGGGCCCGGTACTGTCCTGCGGCGGACCGGTCAGCGGAGGGTGACCTCGCGCGGACCGTTGTACGGCGCCAGCGACAGCACGGTCCGCGGTGTCCGCAGCCCCTCGTGCCCCGCGAACAGCTCACGCGCCGCGCGGAAGTCCACCTCGTCGCCCACCAGCGGCGCGACCTCGTCATACAGCTCGCGGACCGGGTCCACGAGCTCCTCGCCGGCCTCGGTCTCGGTGCCCCAGATGTCCCACAGCAGCGTCTCGACCTTGTTGAGGTCCGCGAGATCGAGCCGGACGTTCCCGGCGACGAACCACTCCCCGTTCAGTGGGCCCTCCGCCGGGGGGTGCAGCCCGAACGACCCGGGGTCCGCCCCGCCCTCCCGGATGGCCCGCCACGCCTTGCCCGCGACGAGGAAGCGGTCGCGCGGTACGTCCATCGGGTCGAAGTCGATCTTCCAGGTCTCGACGATCAACGGTTCCGTCAACTGCGCGTCGGCCAGCAGCCAGCCCCGGACCGGGTCCCAGTACTCGGTGACCACGTGGTCGCCGTGGAAGCCGTTGCTGCCGAAATAGGTGGCGAAGCCCGACCGCAGCCGGGCGGGCACGCCCATATGCCGCAGGAGCGAGCAGTGCAGCAGTGAGAAGTCGCGGCACACCCCGACGAACCGGTTCTCGGGCTCGCGGCGGTGCGACAGGGGCGCGTCGTCGCGCTCGACGACGATCCGCAGGATGTCGTCGAGGTAGCGCGTCTCGGCGTCGTTGTGCAGCCGCTCCCGCGGGGTGGCGTAGCCGAATGTCCGACCTTCGCCCCGATGGATCATCAGATCCCGTGCCACACGGGCGAGTCGAGCGGGATCGCGCGGAAGATCGGCGTAGAGCGGAGCGAGTTCGCCCGGGTCGGTGAACTCGCTCTGTGTGGCGTAGAAGGCGGCGACTTCCGGTGCGAGGTGCACGGGTGGCATGACTGGACCCCCAGAATGAATCGGCCACGTGTTCGATTCACGGACCGCTTCGCCTCACCGTGCCAAAATTCACCCGCAATTGTCCAGAATTCCCGCAGGAATGTGAGCGCCCGGAATTCCCTGCTCCAGGTGTTCCGACTCGATTTAATGGATGACGACTCGCCTATCATTAGCATCATGGAGTACTCGATCAGTGCGGACGCTCGGCTCGCCCTGGACCTCGCCCTGACCGTCCGCCATGACGGCAGCGGCGGTGTCGCCGACGACCTGACCGACCCCACGGGGCTCGCCACCTGGGTCCGGGCGCACGCGGACACACTGCCGACCACCGCCGGCCCGGCCGCCGACGAGGCCGCGCTCACCGCCGTACGCGATCTGCGCGGAGCCGTCCGCGCCCTGTTCGCCCGCGCCGTCAGCCCCGGCGAGCCCAGCCCGGCCGACGCCACCCGGCTGCTGCCCGCCCCCGAGGCCCTGGCCCTCCTCAACGAGGCCGCCGCCCTCGCGCCGACCGTCCCGGTGCTCACCTGGGGCCCCGGCGCCGAACCCGTCGTACGCCACGAACCCGCCACCGGCGAGGACCCACTCACCGCCGTGCTCGCCCGCGCCGCCCTCACCTTCCTCGCGAGCCCCGAACGGCAGCGGCTGCGCGCCTGCCACGCACCGCGCTGCGTGCGCTACTTCCTCAAGGAGCACCCCCGCCAGGAATGGTGCAGGCCGTCCTGCGGCAACCGCGCCCGCGTCGCGCGCCACCACGAGCGGCACAGGAGGACGACGAGCTGACATCCGCCCCGAAGAACGACCTCTGCCCCCCGAAGCTCCCTCGGCCCCACCGCCGGACGGCACGCCGTACCATTGCGGCATGTCCTTCCTCCGCCGCCGCAGCGCCACTCCTGCCGGTCCCGACTTCGACGTACTGGCCATGGACCCGGGCGACTGGCCGGGCAATCTCGGCGCCGGCCTGCTGCCCGCCCCCGACGGCAGCTGCCAGGGCGTCTTCCTGCGCTACGACCTCTACGGCGGCCGCGGCCCCGCGATGATCATCGGCAACCTCCCGCAGGGCTCCCCGGCGCGCGACATCTCCGACGGCGAGGTCCCCTTCGAGGTGGCCCAGCTGCTGATCGCGCTGGAGAACGAGGAGGACATCACCGTCGTCGGCTCCGAGGACATCCCGGTGATGCAGGGCGACAACCTCCTGATCGTCCGCCGCCTCAAGCTCTCCGAGTCCCGGATCTCCTGCGTCCAGTTCGACCGCAGCGACAACGTCCTGGTGACCATCGCCGCCTGGGACCGCCCCATCACCGACGACCTGTACACCCTGCTCAAGCCGCTCCCGGCGGAGCTGTTCCAGCAGGGCTGAGAGCGCGAGGACGGAAGGGCCGGGCTCGCGCCCGGCCCTTCCTGTGCCCTCGAACGTCCGCGCCCTCACGCGGCCGGCAGCACCCGCACGTCCGCCGCCCGCACGAACGCCACCCGGTGCCCGAACTGGATCTCGTAGTACAGATCCTCACCGACCACGACCCTGTGTCCGCTCGTGTCGAAGGAGACGGCGTAGTAGTACTCGCCGGGCACCCGGCCGCCGGTGACGTACTTCTGGTCCTTGAGGAGCTTGTACGGCCACGGGGACACCGCCTGGGCGGGCACGCCCGCCGGGTACGCCGCCGCCTCCGGGTAGGCGCGGCCGTACACCGGGATGTCCGCCAGGCCCTCCCGGGGCGTCACGACCAGTCCGGCCGCGCCGACCGCCGTCGGCTTCCCCTTCGGGTTCTGGAACCAGGCCTTCTGCCCCAGGTACCAGATCGCCGTCCAGTCGCCCTGCCGCTCGGCGACCGCGTACTGCTGCCCGGTGGAGACCCGTGAACCGAGGTCGTTCACCCCGATCGTCGAAACGCTGCCGTCCGGCCGCAGCCCGATGTCCTTGATCAGGGGCGAGGTCACATCGGGCCGGCTGTACAGACGCACGGCGCTGGAGCCGTGCACCGCGCAGGGCGCGCCGCCCGTCACACAGCCGGTGAAAGCGGGCCGGTTGTCGGCGTAGTCCGGCAGGATTGTGACCATGGCGCTGTTCTCGCCGGACGTCGCGCCCAACGGTTCGCCCAGCAGCTCGAAGTAGTGCCGCCAGTCCCAGTACGGGCCCGGGTCGGTGTGCATCCCCGGGATCGTCGCCGTCGTCGGGCCCGGCACGGTGTCGTGGCCCAGGATGTGCTGCCGGTCGAGCGGGACGCCGTACTTGTCGGCGAGGTACTTCACCAGCCGCGCCGACGTGCGGTACATCGCCTCCGTGTACCAGGCGTCCGGCGAGGCCAGGAAGCCCTCGTGCTCCAGGCCGACCGACTCCGAGTTGACGTACCAGTTGCCGGCGTGCCAGGCCACGTCCTTGTTCTTGATGTGCTGGGCGATGTGCCCGTCCGTGGAGCGCAGCGAATAGTGCCACGACACATACGTCGGGTCCTGGACCAGCTCGAGAGTGGTGTCCCAGTAGCCCTCGGTGTCGTGGACGACGATGTACCGGATCCGCTGTGACGTCGGCCGGTCGGCCAGGTCGTGGTTGCCGTAGTCGTTGTCGCCGAACTCCGCGTACGGCGCCGGGATCCACTCGCAGGACACCGTTGCCGGGCACTCCGTGGCGCCCGCGGCCGCCGCGCGCAGCCCCGCCCGGGACAGCTGCCCGGTGCCGGGGCGCAGACCCGGCTCGGCGGTGAGCGTCACCCGCTGGCCGGCGTCCGTGACACGCTGGGCGCCGTCGCGGATCACCGCGAACACCTCGTTCGCGTACGCCGCGGCCGTCGCCCGGTCGTCGGCGCCCGAGAAGCGCGCCACCGCCCCGTACCAGTCGGCCGGATCGCTACTGGGGCGCGCGCCCAGCTCCCGCTGCGCGGCGGCGAGCAGGGCGGCACCGCCCGCCACGTTGGCTCCGGCATCCGTGCGCAGCGTCCGCGCGGGCAGACCGGTCAGCTCGGCCGCCCTCGTCAACGTCCGCAGCCGGGCCGGGAGTTCGGCGGGCTCGGGCAGGTCCGCCCCGGCCACCAGCGGCGCGCGGGAGTCGTCGCCCCGCGCGTCCTCCGTGCCCTCGCTGTGGTGCGGCGCCTCGGCCAGGGCCGTGCGCGTGTCGGTGAGGTGCATGGGGCCGTAGCCGCCCGTGACGCTCGGCGCACCGCCGTGGGCGTCCCAGCGGGACTGGAGATAGGAGACGCCGAGCAGGACGTCGTGCGGGACGCCGTACTCGGCGGACGCGGCGGCGAAGGCGCCCTGCAGGCGAGCCGAGGCGGAGGACGACTGGTTCTCGGGCGGGGCCGCGCCCAACAGGGGCAGCAGCAGGACGGCGGGGGCTGCGGCGAACGCCGTTCGGCGTGTACGTCCGGGGTGCGGGGTGGGCCTGCGGTCGGTGGGGGATCCTCGCAAGGCGGCCTCCTGGAACGGTGGGGCGTTGGCGGGGCGTGCGGGACCGAACGGCACCAGTGCTATCGGTCGGCCGACGATCCGTCAATCATGCCCGGAGGAGGCTGGTTCTCCCGTGATTGCCGACCCCTGCCTCGGCGGCGGCCTCCTGCCGTGACGCAGGCCCACCGACATGACGAAGGTCCGCGGCGCGCCCCGTGTCCAGGGCACACCGCGGACCTCCTTCTCTCCTCAGCGAGTGCCGACCGCCGCCCGTACGGCCTTGCGGGCCAATTGGCAGTCGTCGTGCAGCCGCCTGAGCAGCAGCCGCTGTTCCTCGCCGGACGGCGCGGCAGTCGGGTGGGCCGGGCCCGGTGCCGCCGGGGTCGAGTCGTGCATCGAACGCTGCACGGCCGTCTCGTAGGTACGGATCTCGCGGGTCAGTACGAGCATCAGATTCACCAGGAACGCGTCCCGCGAGGCCGGGCCCGCCGACTGCGCCAGCTGGCTGATCTGCCGTCGTGCCACCGGGGCGTCCCCGAGCACCGCCCACAGTGTCGCCAGGTCGTACCCCGGCAGATACCACCCGGCGTGTTCCCAGTCCACCAGCACGGGACCGGCCGGTGAGAGCAGGATGTTCGACAGGAGGGCGTCGCCGTGACAGAACTGGCCCATGCCCTGACGGCCCGACGCGTGCGCGATGCCGTGCAGGAGCTTCTGCAGATCGCCCATGTCCCGGTCGGTCAGCAGACCCAGCTCATGGAACCGGGAGATCCGCTCCGCGTAGTTGAGCGGGGCGTCGAACGTCCCCGCCGGTGGCCGCCACGCGTTCAGCCGGCAGACCGCGCCGAGCGCCGCCCGGATGTCGGCGCGCGGCGGCGCCTCCACCGGATGCCGCTGCAGAGCGGCCACCCGGCCCGGCATCCGCTCGATGACCAGGGTGCAGTTGTCCGGATCCGCCGCGATCAGCCTCGGCGCCCGCACAGGGGGGCGGTGCCGGACGAACGAGCGGTATGCGGCTATTTCGTGCCGGAGCCGCTCCTCCCAGATGGAGGAGTGGTCCAGTAAACACTTGGCGACGGCCGTGCTGCGCCCTGTCGTACCGACGAGCAGCACCGAGCGGCCGCTGCGGCGCAGCACCTGGACCGGAGTGAACTCCGGGCAGATGCGATGCACCGAGGCGATCGCCGTGCGCAGCTGCGCGCCCTGGGGGCCGGACAAGTCGAGTCTCCCGCTGAGCGGTTGGGTGCCGAGCCCCGGCACGCGCCGCGTCCGGCCGGCACCGAGCACCGGGGCCGTCGTACGGGTGGGGTCGAGGTAGGGGCCGCCGCTGCCCGGCTGGCGGGGGTGCAGCGACCGGGGAGGAGCGGACACGGAGGACGATGCTGCGTACATGGGGGAAGACAGATCCCTTCGTGTGCCGGCAGGTCACGCGCTACCCGCCCCGGCTGCCGACGTGCACCCTGGGGAGTGTCCGTCGGGCGACCGGGTCGGGGTGGCGCTTTCCTACCTGACACCGGATGGGCCGTGGCACACCATGTAGCGCACCCTGGCGAAGCCTGGCGAATAGTCCCCGTGCAACTGACAGCGGGCTACATTCAACTCAGCCGAGAACCTGGGGGCTTGACGTGAGCGGACAACCCAACACCCGACTCGCAGACCTGTTCGGCCTGGCCGGCTGGTCCAAGGGAGAGCTCGCGAGGCTGGTCAACCGGCAGGCGGCGGCCATGGGCCACCCCCAGCTGGCGACCGACACCTCACGGGTGCGGCGCTGGATCGACATGGGAGAGATCCCGCGCGATCCCGTGCCGCGGGTGCTGGCGGCCCTGTTCACCGAGCGTCTCGGCCGTGTCGTGACCATCGAGGACCTCGGTCTGGTCCGGCACGGGCGTACGGGAAAACGGCCGGACGGCGGGAGTGTGGAACATCCCGACGGTGTGCCGTGGGCGCCCGAACGGACTGCTGCGGTCCTCACCGAATTCACGGGAATGGACCTCATGCTCAACCGACGCGGCTTGGTGGGTGCGGGCGTCGCTCTCACCGCGGGATCCGCACTCAGCAGCGCCATGCACGACTGGCTGCACACCGACCCGGCCCTCGCGGCCGACGCGCCCCACCTCGACGACCCCCTGCACGCCGACCCCGCCGGGTTCGACCGTTACGAGGCCGCCCCCATCGGGTCGCAGGAGATCGAGGAACTGGAGCGCTCGGTCGAGGTGTTCCGGGCCTGGGACGCGGCCCGCGGCGGCGGGCTGCAACGCAAGGCTGTCGTGGGACAGCTCAACGAGGTGGGAGGCATGCTCTCCTACCGCCACCCCGAACATCTCCAGCGGCGCCTGTGGGGCGTCGCCGCCAACCTCGCCGTCCTCGCGGGCTGGATGTCGCACGACATCGGCCTCGAACCCACCGCCCAGAAGTACTTCATCATCGCCGCCCACGCCGCCAGGGAGGGCGGTGACCGGCCCCGCGCCGGCGAGGCCCTCTCCCGGGCGGCCCGACAACTGGTGCACCTCGGCAAGCCCGACGAGGCGCTCGACCTCATGAAGCTCGCCCAGTCCGGCTCCGGCGAGCAGGTGCTGCCGCGCACCAAGGCCATGCTCCACACCGTCGAGGCCTGGGCGCAGGCCTCCTTGGGCAAGGGCCAGGCCATGCGCCGCACCCTGGGCCGGGCCGAGGACCTGTTCGTCTCCGACCGGGGGGACGTGCCGCCGCCCAGCTGGATGCAGATGTTCAAGGAGGAGGACCTCTACGGCATGCAGGCACTGGCCTACCGCACCCTCGCGGAGCACGACCCGTCCGCGGCCAAACAGGCCCAGCACTACGCGGAGAAGGCCCTGGAACTGCGCGTCGACGGCCGCCAGCGGTCGAAGATCTTCGACTTCCTGTCCATGGCCTCGGCCTGCTTCATCGCCGACGACCCCGAACAGGCGGACCGGTACGCCCGCCTCGCCCTGATGTCGATGGGCTCCAACTCCTCCCATCGCACCTGGGACCGGCTGCGTGAGATGTACCGGCTCACCGGCCAGTACTCCAGCTATCCGAAGATCCAGGAACTGCGGGAGGAGCTCAAACTCGCCCTGCCCAAGCCCCAGCCGAAGAACAGGGGCGACATCGCGTCGACGTGACCGCCGGGACCGGCCCCCGGACCGTCATGAGCTGACCCTGGCGGATCCTCAGGAGCTGACCCGGGCGACGAGCACGCAGGCGTCGTCCGCCCGCTCGCTCTCGCCGAACTCCTCCACCACTGTCCGTACACAATCCTGGGCCGTACGCGCCTCGCCGAACCGTGGGGCCAGGTCCAGCAGCCGCTGCACGGCTGCCTCTCCTCCCCGCCGGGGGACCAGTCCATCGGTGTGCAGGAGCAGTAGGTCGCCCTGTTCGAGCGTCACTTCGGCCTGCCCGTAGACGGCACCCGAGGTCGCGCCGAGCAGGACGCCGTCCGGCGATGTCAGCACGCGCCCCGTCCCGTCGCGGAACAGCAGCGGGGCGGGGTGCCCCGCCTGAGCCCACACGAGAGTGCGGGTCGCCGGGCGGTAGCGGCAGCAGACGGCGCTGCCGAGGGCCGGTTGCACGGTGGCATCCAGTAACTGGTTGAGGCAGGCCATCAGCCGGCCCGGCTCTGTGCCCGTCATCGCCATACCGCGCAGCGCGCCGATCAGCATCGCCATGCCCGAGGTGACCGTGACACCGTGCCCGGTGAGGTCGCCCACGCTCAACAGGCTCTCACCGCCCGGCAGTTCGAGGGCGTCGTACCAGTCACCGCCGATCAGCGCGCTGGTCGAGCAGGGCAGATAGTGAGCCGCCAGGTCCAGCCTCTCGGGGCCCTGGTGCGGGAGCCGCAGGGAGGCGCGCCACGGCGGCAGCACGGCCTCCTGCAGCTCGACCGCGATCCGGTGTTCGGTCTGCGCGATGTGCCGCTGGCGATGCAGCGAGTCACGGCTCTCGCTCTCCACCCGCTGGCTGCGCCGCAGTTCGCTGACGTCCCGCAGGACGGCCCACATCGAGGCCGTGCCGCCGTCGTCGTCGAGCACGGGCTCGCCCATCATGTGCACGGTGCGCACCCCGCCGTCGGGGAGCAGGATGCGGAACTCGCCGTCGATGCGTTTCGCGTCGATCAGACAGTCCGTGACCATCGCCGTCAGCTTCGGCCGGTCCTCGTCGAGCACCAGCGACGGCAGTTCGTCGAGGGTGAGCGGCGGGGCGGCGGGGTCGCGGCCGAGGATCTGATACAGCTCCCCGGACCAGCTGGCCTCGTCCGTCAGCAGGTTCCACTCGGCGCTGCCGACCCGGCTGAGCAGTGAGGCGCGCCGGGGCGCGGGAGGCGGTGCGACCGGGGGAGAGGGCGTGGCCACGGGGGCGGGCGGCTGGGCCGGGCCGTCCCGCAGCTGGGCCAAGTGGTCGTCGAGGTCGCTGAGTTGATGCAGCGCCAGATCGCAGAGAGCGCGCTGCCAGCGGACCTCGGGGTCCGCTCCGTCGGCGGGCGCGTCACGCCGTACGGCATCCACGTCGCCCCGCAGCCGCCGGGTCTGCGAGATGAGCGCGTCGACCGTGCCGCGTCGGGGCGGCTGGGCGGCTGGACGATCCGCAGAGAGATGGGACGGCATCACGTACTCCGATGGGGGACGGTACGACCAACGCTGACGTAAGGGCCGATTACGACTGTTGCACAGCCCGCGAGGCGCTGTAAGGGATTTGGCAAGACACGATACGGTGGTGCGTCTGGCATATGCCACCGTCCTTGCGGTCGGCGTCGTCCACTGCGGGTCGGTATCTGCCCCGGGGGCCCAAGTCGTAGGAATCGTACGTGACTTGACGGATCGTCGACCGCCTTCACCTGTCTTTCATTCCCGTGTTCGAGGGGCATATGTGCGAGCTCTCTCGATTACATGGAACGGCCTGTGTGAATCCGACCGCACCCGCATCACTGGACGCGTCCGGAGCCGGATTGAGGGTGAGATGGGTCACAGAGGTGAATCCAGGAAGCCGCGTCATGCGAAAGCCCTCCGCGAGGTCGAGAAGGCACGTCGGCGCACCGGCCGGCCCGCATCGCAGGAAGAGCTTCACCCGAAACGGAGACCGTTCATGACCGTCACGCTGGAACAGCCCGCCCGCGCTCTCCTCGTCACCGCCGAGGACCGGGAGGTCCCGGTGCCCGCGAGCCTGCGCTACTTCTCCGACGATCCGCTGGCCGTGCACCTCGACTTCCCGGCCGACATCTCGCTGAACGGTTCCATGGTGACCTGGACCTTCTCCCGTGACCTGCTGGAGAAAGGGGTGCGGGCCCCCGCCGGCTCCGGCGACGTGCAGATCTGGCCCTGCGGCCGCCTCCGCACCGTGGTGGAGCTGCACTCCCCGTACGGCACGGCCCTGCTCCGGTTCGAGAAGGCGGCACTCCAGCGCTTCCTGCTGCGCAGCTACGCCGTCGTCGCCGCCGGAAGAGAGGAGCTGGGCCCGGCGCTCGACCGGGGTCTCACGTCGCTCCTCGGCGGTGTCTGACACTCGGCGGGCCGGTGCCGCCGTGTGTGTGGACCGGGCTCGCTCAGTAGCGCAGGACGCCCGCGATGCCCCGGGCGTCGCCGAGTGTGCCGTCGGGGACGAAGCGGACCTCGGCGCCGGTGTCCAGGCACCGCTCGACGATCTCGTCCACGATGTCCTCGCGGACGTCGAGGTCGCCGCTCTCGGCCGGTACGAGGTGGCCACCACCGGCGCCCCCGGCCTCACCGTCGGAGCGGACGGTCGTCCGGTAGTTCTCCTCGACGGCCAGGAGCTGGATGCGGCCCTGCCGCGCGTTCTGCCAGACCTCGTCGACGCTGGCCGCGAACGCCTTGTGGCCACGGGCCGTTTCGAGCTGACGGGCCACGGCGTCGACGTTCCTGCGGTCCTCGGCGGCGACCAGCGGCCGTACCGCCTGCCACACGGCGTCCGGGGTGCCGTGCGCGAGACCGCCGTGCGGGATGTGGGTGGCGTCCTTGGTGACCGTGCCGATCTCGTCGAGCAGAGACAGCGCCGCCGTCTCGCCGGTGACGTACAGGGGCCGGTGCTGGGCGCGCACCACTCTGGCCAGGGCCGTGTCGGCGTCGCGCAGGAAGTGGCGGGTGTCCTCGTCGCGGAAGGCGGACGGCAGGTCGCCGGTCCGCTCCTGGCGCTCGGCGTCGAAGTTGTCGCGCTCCCTGGTGAGCGGGAAACCGCCGGTGTGCGCCTCGGTGACGCGGTCGCCGCCGCCGTTCCACAGTGTGACCCTGTCGGGGGAGACCGCGAGTACCCAGAACGGCCGCTCGGCGGCCTGTGCGGCCACCAGGTTCCGGGTGAGGAAGGTGTCCGAGAGCACCACGCGCTCCGGCACCGGCCGGGCCAGCGACCAGACCTGGTGCTCACCGGGCGCCGCGAAGATCACCAGGCCGTCCTCGGCGTGGGTCAGATCCACCTCGGCCAGCGCCTGGTCCAGCTGGCGGACGACGTCGTTGCGCCGCTCCCGCGTGACGGCGGGGTCGCGCTCCAGTCGCTTCTTCGCCTCGGCCACCACATTGCGCAGCCGGACCGGATCCTGGGCCTTCTCGGGTTCCCGGCGGTGGGTCGGCGTCAGCACCGACACCGCGGGGTAGGGCCGCGGGCGGCGCAGTTCGGTGAGGGTCGCGGGACTGAGGGCATGCTCCATGACTTCACGATAGGGCTGATTCGCGTGTCGGGCATTTGGGGTGGTCCGGCCATCGCTGCGGGCGGCTCCGGCGGTCGGCGGAGGACGGCGGAGGAGCCCGCCGGCGCGCACCGGTGAAGATGCGCTCCGACGGGCTCCTCGGTGTCGTGCGGCCGACGCGGGGGTCAGCCGACTTCCTTCTTCAGCGCCTTGTCGGCGGCGGCCTTGGACGGCTTCCACCAGGTGGTCACCGGCTCCCAGACCTTGATCTTCGTGCTCGATCCGAGCTGCTTCGCGGTGAACGTACGGCCGTTGAGGTTCGGGTTGGCCGACACGGTGATCGTGCCGACGCGACGCGCCTCGGGGTCCTTGAGGTCGGCGATCGTGCGGACCGCCGCGTAGACCGTCTTGCCCGGGCCGACCTTGTACGGGCCGCTCTCGCCGGAGGGCACCGGCAGGGCCGCCCCGTCGAGGTCGCCGAAGGTCACGACGGGAAGGCGGTCGATCGTGCAGGTGCGGGCGCCGGTGTTCTTGACGCTGATGTGCACGACCCGCGCGTCCTTCGACTGCTTGGCCCCCAGCTTGAGGACCTTCGCCTTGCAGACCGGGGTCTTCGCGGCGGGCTGGGCGGCGGGCTGGGCGGCCAGACCCTGCGGTGCGGCGGCGAGGAGCAGCGCGGCGCCGGCGGCCGCCGCGGTCGAGACGGTGAGGAAGGAACGAATACGCATCGGTGGAATCCCCCAGTTTTGGTCACGTACGGGTACGGCACGCACAAAGGTGACGTCTGCCCAGTGTGACGCGCGGGGTGTGCGCGGGGTTGTACCGAATCCGTCCGTGTTACAGGCCCGATGCTCAATCGTCGGCTCCGCAAGAACTTCCGTGGTCCGGCAGCGTCCCGAACAGCAGGAAGTCGTCGACCTTCTCCTTCACGCACTTCGACGACCCGTACCCGGTGTGCCCCTTGCCCTTGTTGTCGAGGACGACCGCCGAGGAGCCGAGCCGCTTCGCCGTCTCCACGGTCCAGCGGTAGGGGGTGGCCGGGTCGCCCCGGGTGCCCACGAGCAGCATCTTCGGGGTGTCGACGTCCCGTACCTCCTCGCGGATGTAGTCGGTGCCCGCGGGGCGGCCGTAGCACATCAGCACCTGGGTGAGCCGGTACGGCCCGAACACGGGGGAGGCGTCCTCGTAGGCCGCGCGCAGGTCCTCCAGGTTGTCGGTGATCTTCCTGGCGGTGGGCCGGTCGGGGTCGTCGGCGCAGTTGATCGCCATGAGCGCGGCGGGAAGGTTGTCCAGCGGGACCTCCTCGGCGTCGACGAGTCCGGTGTGCGGAGTCGGCGTGCCGGACGCGCTGGGCGTGCTGGGCGCGGAAGGCTCGTGCGGGCGGGCCGGCGCCGGGGAGCGGTGCGGAACGAGCAGAGGTGAGCGGTGCGGAGCGAGCAGAGGGGAGCCGTACGGGACGGTCGGACGGGAGCGGTACGGGACGGTCGGCGGGGCGAAGCCGCCGCCCGTGAGTGCCATGACGCCCCGGGTGTCGCCGTCGTGGACGAGCATGTTGAGCGCCTGTGTGAGCAGGGGCCACATCTGTTCGCTGTAGAGGGCGTGACTGATGGCACCCACCAGGTCCTGGCCCGTGAAGTCCTGCCCGAAGTCCGAGGGCACGGGGTACTCGTCCAGCGAGTCGACCAGCGCGACGACCTGCTCACGGGCCGAGCGGGAGTCCTGCCCGAACGGACAGGTCAGCTCCTCGGTGCACGCGTCGAGGTAGTCCTCCAGCGCAATCTGCTGGCCCGCGGCACCCACCAGACCCTGCTCGGTCAGTGGTTCGGTGAGGGTGTCCACCCCGTCGAGGACCATCCGGCCGACCTTCCCGGGGAACTGCGCCGCGTAGACCGCGCCCAGCCGGCTCCCGTAGGAGAAGCCGAGGTAGTTGAGCCTCTTGTCACCGAGGGCGGCGCGCATCACGTCCAGGTCGCGGGAGGCGTTGAGGGTGCCTACGTACGGGAGCACGGGACCGGAGTTCTTCCCGCACGCGGTGGCGGCCCGCCGCAGCTGCTTGAGCGCGGCCTGCGGGTTGTTCGCGTCGTCCCCGTCGTCGGTCGCCTCCAGGGCCTCGTCGGTACCGTCGCCGCAGCTGACCGGGGAGGAGCGGCCCACGCCGCGCGGATCGAAGGAGACGAGGTCGTAGCCGTTGGTGAGATCCATGAAGTCCTCGCCGCTGTAGGCGAGTTCGGGGACTCCCGGACTGCCGGGGCCGCCGAAGTTCAGCAGCAGCGAGCCGCGCGGGTCCCCGGAGCCCCGGTAGCGGGCCACCGCCAGGTCGAGGGTGCCGGCCTTCGGCCGGGTGTAGTCGAGCGGCACGGTGACCTTGCCGCACCGCAGGTCCTTGGGTATCTCCGGGCCCTCGCACTTCGACCACTTGATCTTCTGCCGGTAGAAGCGGGTCAGGTCGGGCCGGTCGGCGTCCTGCTGCTTGTCGGCGCCGGCCACCGTGGCCGGCAGCCCGCCCGCCACCGTGGCCGGCAGCCCGGCCGCCAGCAGGGCCAGCACCGCGACCGCGGCTCCGGCGAGAGGGCGCCGTCTGTGCGTGGACCGCATGCGTGCCTCCAGGGACGCCCGGCCAGGGCGGCCGGGGGACAACCCCCGGATCACCATAGGCGGCCCCTGGCGGCCACGCCCGCCAGCGTGCGGACCGGCCGAATGTGCCCTAATCTGCGCCGCGCCGACGTCGCACGACGGCCGTGGCCGGGTCGCTCGTACGCGTGAACCGGGCGGTCCGACAGGCCCGTCGCCCGGCGATACCGGCTGTTTCCGGCGTAGCGGGTGTGGTCGGGCTTCGGGGAGGATGCTGCGGGGACACGGCCGACCACCGCGCCCGAGACCGCACGGCGGCCGGGCACCCGCCACCGCAGCGAAGGAGCGCGCAGATGGCCTCTGAGGGGCATCAGGACCTCGTTGTCACCCGGGCCACGCTCGACGACTGGGCGGTGGTCGCCCGATGGGCGGGGGAGGAGGGCTGGAACCCGGGACTCTCGGACCCGGTGTGCTTCTTCGAGCAGGACCCCGAGGGCTTCTTCATCGGCCGGCTCGACGGGGAACCGGTCTCGTCCGTCTCCGTCGTCAACTACGGCGACGACTACGCCTTCCTCGGCTTCTACCTGGTCCGCCCGGACCTGCGCGGCCAGGGCCACGGCCTCACCACCTGGAAGACCGCACTCGCCCACGCCGGCGACCGCACGGTCGGCCTCGACGGTGTGGTCGCGCAGCAGGACAACTACCGCCAGTCCGGTTTCGAGCCCGCCCACCGCACCTTCCGGTACTCCGGTGTGGTGCCCGAGGCGACCGTGCCCGACGGTGTCCGGCGCGTCGGGGACCCCGCGTCCCTCGCGGCGTACGACAACACCTGCCACCCGGCCGACCGCCCCCGCTTCCTGGAGCACTGGCTGACCGCCGACGGACACCGGGCCCTCGCGCGAGTCGTCGACGGGCGGCTCACCGGCTACGGCGTCATCCGCCCCGGCCGGGACGCCCTGCGGATCGGTCCCCTGTTCGCCGACACCGCCGCCGACGCCCGCGCGCTCCTCGCCGGACTGGCCGCCGAGGCCGCGGGCCGCGAGCTGGCCATCGACGTTCCGGAGCCGAACGCGGCCGCCGTGGCGCTGGCCGAGGAGTACGGGCTGACGCCGTCCTTCGAGACCGCCCGCATGTACACCGGCCCGATCCGGCCGCACGCGGCGGAGCGCGTCTTCGGGGTCACGACTCTGGAGCTCGGCTAGGGGACGGGGCGGCGTCGCCCGTCCCGGCCGCGGGAGAGGGGTCCGCCGTCCTGTCCGGGGGCGTGGCGTCCTTCGTCCTGGCCGGCGAGGCGGCGTCGCCCTTCTTGAACGCCCACTCCATGCGTGGTTCGACGACACAGCGGAGTGCGCCCCGTACGGGCGCGGTGCACAGCAGAGTGATACCGCCGACCGCCATGGCCGTGACCGTGAGCTGCCCGAGCGGGGTGTGCAGCCACTCCACGGCGTACCAGTCCCGGAAGCGCGCCCACTTGATCACGAAGCCGTGCAGCAGATAGCCGTACATCGTGCCCGCGCCCAGCGCCGTGAACCACAGCTGCCGGCGCGGCACCCAGGCCAGGAAGCAGGCCGTCAGCAGCACCGCCAGACAGAACAGGGCGGGCGTGGTCAGCAGCCCCACCCAGCGGGACACGCCCTGGCCGGTGACGCTTCCCCGGTGGTAGAACCAGCCCGCGTCGAACCACGGCGCCACCCGGTACGCCGCCAGGAACGCCCCCAGGCCGACCGGGAGCAGGAACAGCCGTACCCGGCGGGTGCGCAGCCGCTCGAAGTGCTCGGGCCGCAGGGTCAGGCCCAGCACGAAGAACGGCAGGAAGCCCAGCACGCGCTGGATGGAGACGTCGCCGCCGAGATCCGGTGAGACCGCCGCCAGCATCGCCAGACCCAGCGCGACGGGCAGCGGGTGGCGCAGCATCAGCCACAGGGGCGTGGTCAGCCGCCAGACGAAGAGCGCGACCAGGAACCACATCACGTACCAGGGATCCAGCAGGCTCAGCGGATAGCCCGGGTCGTCCTGTGCCCACCGGTAGAACAGCGTGTACGCCGTCTCGAACACGACGTACGGCAGGACCACCCCCGTCATCAGCCGCTTCAGCCGGCCGGGCGCCATGTCGAAGCTCCGCGAGAAGTACCCGGAGATCAGGGCGAAGGCCGGCATGTGGAACGCGTAGACGGTCAGATACGCGGCCGTCGCGGTCCGGCTGCCGTAGGTCAGTGGTTCCCACGCGTGCCCGCAGGCCACCAGGACGATGGTGAGGTACTTCGCGTTGTCGAAGTAGGGGTCCCGCGAGGCACGCTTCGCCCGTGGCTTCTCCTGGTCGGACTGGGCCGGGGGGCCGGGGCGGGTGTGCTGCACCACGTCTTCGGGCATCGGTCAAAGGTCTCCGGACAACGACGACGGAACCCGGACCGCCTGCCCCGTCACGCCCGTCTCAGTCATCGTCGGCGACAGCGCCGGACGGTTTTGGCGTGGAACCGCCGGTGCAGGGCCCGTACCTGCCCGACCAGCTCCGGCACCGGCCCCTCGACCGTGACCCCGGGCGCGATGTCCCGCGCGGGCAGCGTCCGCACCGGTGCCGTGTCCCTCCAACTCGCTTAGTCAGAGGCCGAGTTGCTCGAAGGAGGCGACGTACACGATACGGCCGAGGCCGTCCGGGCCTGGGCGGCCGCGCACCTCGGGCAGTGCGAGCCCGAGGTGTACGCGGTCGCCGCCGCGCGCTCCTCGGGAGAGAGCCGGGCGGGCGTGTCCGAATCCCGGGCCCTTGCGCGAGCTACACCCGTACGGCCCCGCCGGGCGGCCCGGTGCGCGGCGCGGGCACAGGGTCGGTTTCGCTCCCGATGCGAAGAAGCGGGCGAATTCCGTTGCCAGGGCGAACGACTGATGATGGAGTGAGCGGTATGGATCACGCTGCTGTGCTGGCACTGTTCGACCGGGACATGAGGGAGGGCGCTCGCCCCGACGGGCCCGGAGCCCGGATCGAGCGCGTGGGCCGGGTGGTGCGCCAGGTCGGTTTCGAGAACGGCTGGAGCGGCGTCGTCTGGTCCGATCTGGACGAGGCGGGCGTCGACGCGGCGATCACCGAGCAGATCCGGTACTACTCCGGCCTCGGGCGCGACTTCGAGTGGAAGCTGTACGGCCACGATCTCCCGGTCGACCTGGGGCAACGCCTGCGCGACGCCGGATTCACGGCCGCTCCGGAGGAAACGCTGATGGTCGCGGAGGTCGCCGACCTGACGCTCGATGTCGAGCCGCCCGAGGGCGTACGAATCCTGCCGGTCACCGACCGTGAGGGCGTGGAGCTCGTGGCAGCCGTCCACGAGAAGGCCTTCGGCAGGGACAGCACCCGCATGCGCCACCAGCTCCTGGCCCACGTCACCGCGGACCCCGACACGGTGATGGCCGTGGTGGCCCTCGCCGGAGACGAACCGGTGAGTGCCGCCCGGATGGAACTCCTCCCCAACACGCGCTTCGCCGGCCTGTGGGGCGGCGGCACCGTCGAGGGCTGGCGGGGCCGCGGTATCTACCGGGCCCTCGTCGCCCATCGCGCCCGCGTCGCAGCCGAACGCGGCTTCCGCTACGTCCAGGTCGACGCGCTGGCCGGCAGCCGCCCGGTCCTGGCCCGCCTGGGCTTCGAGCCGCTCACGACGACCACGCCGTACGAGTACGCGGTGGGGAGCACGGCGACCCCCTGACCGGCCGGGCGGTGGGCCGCGCCGGGAGTGTCACAGGTCGAGTTGATACTCGACGGCCGTGTGCGTGGGCCGGTAACCGAGCGCGTCGTTGACCTGGCGCATCGGGATGTTGTTCTCGGCGGTGTCGGTGAGCAGGGCCAGGTCCGGAGCCAGGCTGTGGGCGTGGAGGACGGCCTTCGCCTTCATCCAGAGCCCCAGTCCGTGACCCCGGTGTTCGGGCAGTACCGCCGTGCCGTAGTGCTGCCCGTCGCCCTTGCCGTCTCTCTCACCCGGCAGGACGAGCTCCGAGAAGCCGACGAGGGTGCCGCTCGACGTGTGCACGGCTGCCACCGTGTAGAGCGAGTCGCCGCGCTGCGCGATCGCCTCGGCGGCGGCCACGACCCGCTCGACGTCCCAGATCACGGTCCCGTAGTCGGTGTCGCCCATCGGCATGTCGTCCATCGCCCGGCGCGACGCGGCGTGGTTCCGCGCGAGTCCGGCCGGTACGACGCCCGTCCAATCGGTCAAGTGGTAGCCGGGACGGGGCTGTTCGAGGATCCGGGTGAAGTGGTCCGGGTCGATTCCGGCGAGTTCGAGCCGGGCGTACGTCAACGTCAGCACCCCGCGGAAGCCGCGTGCCGCGAGGAACACGCCGCCGGGGGAGCCGTCTTCGGCCTGCGCGACGACCGCGCGGCGCCGCTCGGCGCGTGCCGAGCCGACCGCCGCGTCGAGCAGTGCGGTCCCGACGCCCTGCCGCCGCTCGGCCGGGTGCACGGCGATGTCCAGCTCGGCCAGATGCGTCTGCCCCTCCTTGGTGAACAGCCGCAGGAAGGCGGAACCGAGGGGGATGCCGTCAGCCCCGGACGCCAGCCAGGCCAGACGGTGGCTCGACGGGGTGGCGGCGGGGTCGATGAGCGGGGTGACGCGCGAGGGCAAGGGGGCTCCGGGGCTGGTCGGCGGGCAAATGGCGAGGCCCGGCGACGCTAGCCGCCGGGTGCGACGACCCGCAACGGAATTCCGGGCGCGCCCGACGGCTGTCGTCAGGCCGGGCGGGCGCGACCACCGGCTTTCACACCGGCTCGAAACCCTTCGCCGTTATTTCGCGCGCATGACCGCCGACCGTCACCCCGTGAACCCTCAGCGCCGTGCCTTCGTGCGGTCCAGTGCCGCGATACCCAGTGCCGCCAGTGCGATCTGGATGAGCCACTCGGCCCAGTCGAGGCCGTCGGTGTCGGCCACACCGACCCCCGAGGCGATCGCTGTGCCGATCAGTGCGGCGATGATGCCGACGAGGATCGTCAGCAGGATGCCGATGCGCTGCCGGCCCGGCACGACGAGCCGACCGATCACGCCGATGACAATGCCGATGATGATGGCACTGATGATGCCGTCGATCTCCATCTGATCTTCGCCCCTGTTCGTCGGGTCCCCGCAACCGTGCGAGTGCCCTTCGAACGCGAGTGCAGTCCGCCCCGAGTTCACGTTCTGCACGAGCCCGTCACCCATCCCGTGCCGGCCCGCACCTCCGTCGACCTGCCGCCGGGACCCCGGCCCGCCCGCCGGTGAGGAGTATCTGGGCCCGATCCGTCTAGCCCGCCACTTCCACGGAGGCGAGACCCGGGTGCGCGGCGCACCGCAGAGCCCTTCGGATCGCCGACGCCGGGTCGCCCTCGTGATACGGCCGCTCGGACGCCTCGATGCCGTCGAGGAACTCCTGGTAGCGCACGGCGTACGTGAGGTGCGCCAGCGGTTCGGCCAGGGCGAGTGCGCGGGCGGGATCGCTCGTCGGGGCGTGCGCCTTCCAGGCGTCGGCCCAGGCACGGACGGCCGTGGGGCGTACCGCCTCGGGGAGGAAGTCGTACAGGCGCAGACAGTCCAGTACGGGGTTGCCCCAGTGGGAGTCGGCGAAGTCCACGACGACGGGTGGCCGGCCGTCGCTGCGCCAGTTGCCCGGATGGAAGTCGGCGTGGACGAGCGTGTCGGGGAGCCCGCACTCGGCGAGTCGATCCCAGCGGAACGTCAACTCCCGTGCGCCGGACCGCTCCTCGTCGGTGATGTCCAACGCGACTCGCCCGTCGAGCAGTTCGCGCACCAGCCCGCCGAGGACCCGGTCCCGCCGGTCCCGGAGTCCCGGCGGTCGTCGGCCGGTCAGCGCGGCCTGGGCGGCGACGAACCGGCGTACCCCGGATTCGACCGTGGCGGTGTCGGCCGCCCAGCAGTCCTCGCCGGGGATGTGCTCCATCAGCACACGGCGCTCGCCGGCGGCGAGCACCGTCGGCACGAGTCCCGTGTCCACCCGGCCGTACGCGGCGATGACCGCGGCCTCGTCGGAGGCGAAGCCCGGGGTCGCCTTGAGCCAGACGGGCCCCTGCCCGGTGGGCAGCCGGAAGAGTCCCGCCAGGTTCCACGTCCGCCGCTGCTCGACCGGTCCCGTCACCGGCCGTCCCAGTGCGGCCAGCGTCCGCGAGGCCCAGTCCAGCAGTTCCCGCAACCCGTCGGCCCGCGCCCACGGTGATCGCAGAGCGTCGTCCGTGCGCAACAGCCCCTGGTCCACGGGATGTTGTTCGAGGGCGCCGTCCCGGGGCCGCTCCAATGCCTCCACGTGGTACGTCACATGCCCGTCGCGCCCGCTCTCACCCCCGTCCGCCTCCAGCAGACGCAGCACGAACACGGGCACCCCGAGTGCGTGCTCCAACCGCGCCACCACGGGCTCGACCTCGGCCCACCACGGAACGTCGACGGGGAACGGACCGGTGACACCGAGGAAGTCCGCACCCGATGTCACCCACGCGCTGAAGGTTCGACTCACGGCGACAGTCTGAGGGCTGTGGCGGAAGGGCGGCCAACGAATATCGCCCGCGGCCGTCCCTGGTCGTCCCTGGTCGCCCGGGATGTCGCCTGCGATCGCCCGGGGCTGACCGCCCCCAATGCTCACCCGCCGTCGGTGTGAACCCGCCGACGGTTGACATGCAGGTGATTGCCTGCATAACGTCGAGTGTGCGATCAGAGAGAGACCCGGGAATGGACAAGGTCTTCAAGGCGCTGGCCGACGAGACCCGCAGGAGGCTGCTGGACCGGCTGCACGAGCACAACGGGCAGACGTTGGGCGAGCTGTGCGAGCGGATCGACATGGCCCGGCAGTCCGTGACGCAGCACCTCACCGTCCTGGAGGCCGCCAACCTGGTCAGCACGGTGCGGCGTGGGCGGGAAAAGCTGCACTACCTCAATCCGGTCCCGCTCCACGAGATGCAGGAGCGGTGGACCGGCAAGTTCGAGCGCCCGCGGCTGAGGGCGCTCGGTGCCGTGAAACGACGAGCCGAGGACGCCATGACCGACAAACCCACCTTCGTGTACGTCACCTATGTCGCGAGCACACCCGAGAAGGTCTGGGAGGCGCTCACCAGCGCCGACCTGACCGCCGACTACTGGGGGCACCGGAACGAGTCGGACTGGAGGCAGGGCTCGCGCTGGGCGCATGTCCGCACCGACGGTTCCGGGGTCGAGGACGTCGTCGGCACGGTCGTGGTGAGCGAGCCGCCGACCCGTCTGGTCACCACCTGGGCCGCCCCCGAGAACGAGGGCAGGGAGGACACGTACTCGCGGGTCACCTTCGCCATCGAGCCGCACGGTGACATCGTGCGCCTCACCGTGACCCATGAGGACCTGGAGGGCGAGGGCGCGCTCGCCGAGGTGTCCTTCGGCTGGCCCGCGGTGCTGTCCAACCTCAAGTCGCTGCTGGAGACCGGCCGGACGCTGCCGCAGGAGCCGTGGGAGGTACCGCGTCCAGGTGACGGCCGGCCCGCCTGAGCGGGTCGGCCGTCGTACCCCTCGCGGGCGTCCTGTTTACACCTGTGGCGTGCGGCCCGCACGCCAGGTGCCCTTGGCCGCGGCGCCAGCGCACATCAGCCCCAGCAGCAGTGCCAGGCAGCCGATGATGATGTTGTTGACCACGACACCGGCGTCCGGGCTGTCGCCGACGATCCACGCCGAGATGATCATCCACACACCCAGTGCGCACATGGCCCAGCTCAGGCCGTACATCCTCTCCGGTGCGGCGGTGAAGCCGAGGGCCAGCAGACCGATGGCGATGCCCACGATGAGGTTGTGGGACGCCAGGGCGGGCTGGCTCGTCGTGTAGTGGAGTATCCACGGGGACACGGCGCAGTACAGACCGAGCAGGAACACCGGTCCGTCCACGAGCGCCACATCGCGATCACCGAGCATGCGGGCGTACCGGGCCTGCATTTCGGGTGCATCGGGGTGGCTGGTGATGTCATTCCGGTGTGAGACGTTGGCCATGACTCGACTCCTTTGAACTCTGCAGGCCTGACCGCGTCTGGTGGGGTATGCGGTAAGCGCCGCTTACGTTCATTCTGCGCTTATTTTGCCTTTATGTGTAGTGGCCGGGGGTGCGGGGAGGGTGAGGGGCGAAACTCGTGGTCCAAGCGGCCGCGCAACCGTCGCAGAGCCCGCCGGGTGTGGCTCTTGACCGTGCCCGAGGGGTAGGCCGGTGCGTTCCGCGATCCGGGTCGGGCCGGATCGGTACGCGGTCGAGAGCGGCCTCGGGATACGCGCGGTCGGGGTGGTCGGGGTGGTCGGCGAGGGCGAGCGCGGTGCCCGCCGAGGTCACCGGATCCGACGGCGGGTCCGCGTGGACAGAGCGTCGGCGATCCGGCGCCGGGTGATCCCGACGATCCAGGCCCCCGTCGCGCCGCGCTCGGACCGGTAGCCGTGCCGGTCGCGCCACCCGCCCAGGAACAGCCGTCGTCGCCCGCCACCGGACCCCGTGCCAGTTGGTCGTCGGCGGCTGCGACGCTCGGACACACGGAACTCGTGAGGGCGGCTCCTCGCGTGGGGCGGTGCGCATGGCGCCTCGTGCGAGCCCGCGGGGCCGGGCTTCAACTCGCATCGCTTCTGCATCGTATAGTCGCCCTTATGGGGGCATAGATGGAGGAAAACCCCGCCGATCCGGGGCTCAGCAGCGGTGCCCTGGCCCCGTCGGCTGGGTGTGTCGCCCACGACCCTGCGTTCCTGGGACCGCCGCTACGGCATCGGGCCCGCGGTCCGCACCGACGGCCGGCACCGGCGCTGGACCCCGCAGGACGTGGCGGTGGTCGAGACGATGTGCCGGCTGACGTCCGCCGGGCTGGCCCCGGCCGAGGCGGCCCGCGCGGCGAGGGAAGCGGCCGGAACCCCGAGAGCGGGGGAAGCGAAGGAGGGTGTCGGGGCAGCGCGGGTGCCGGACGGGGTTCGTCCGCAGCCGTCACCCGCGCCCGGCCCACCGTCTCCGGGAGACATCCGCAAGGAGTGCCGGGGCCTCGCCCGCGCCGCCGTACGCCTCGACGCTCCGGCGGTGTAGGACCTGTTGGCCGGGGCCGTCGAGCATCTGCTGTCCTGGCATGTCTCCACGACCCTGCGCCGCCACCACCGGGCGCCCGCACCCCGCCACCGCCCCGGGCCCGGTCGTCCTCGCCTGCGTGCCGGGCGAACAGCACAGCCTGCCGCTGGAGGTGCTCACCGCGGCGGTCGACCGGGTCGGCCCCGCGGCCGTGGTCCTGTGGGCGCAGGCCCGCTCCACGGCGAGCCTGCCCCCTGGCCCGCCATGTCGCCGCCATGCGCTGGGGCGTGAAGGGCGCCCGCCGACACCCGCTCGTCGTGCTCGGCGGCCCCGGCTGGCACGGGCACCCCGCCTCGGGAACGGTCCGGCCGGTCTCGCTGGGCGAGGCGGTGGAGGCGTTGTCCGGTCTCCATGGGCGGGCGGGCCGACCGGTCTAGGACCTGCGTGCCCGCAGGAACCGCTCGCGTCCCTCCGCCAGTTCGACGATCGGCTCCGGATAGTCCAGCGCGCCGCGGTCCAGCCCCCGCAGCTTCCACGGCTCGTGCACCGCCGGTCCCGCGACGTCCGCCAACTCCGGTACCCAGCGCCGTACGTACTCCCCGTCCGGGTCGTACCGTTTCGCCTGGGTGACCGGGTTGAGGACCCGGTTGGGGCGGGTGTCGGTGCCGGTCCCGGCCGTCCACTGCCAGTTGAGCTGGTTGTTGGCCACGTCGCCGTCGACCAGGAGGTCAAGGAAGTGGCGGGCGCCGACGCGCCAGTCGACGTACAGCGTCTTGGTGAGGAAGCTCGCGGTCAGAAGCCGGCCGCGGTTGTGCATCCAGCCCTCGTGGAGGAGCTGGCGCATGGCCGCGTCGATCACCGGGTAGCCGGTGCACCCCTTCCGCCATGCCTCGGTCTCGTCCGGCGCGGACCGCCAACGGTCGTCCCGGGCACGGTAGTCCACGGTCGCGACCTCCGGCCGTACGGCCAGCACCTGGCGGTTGAAGTCCCGCCACGCGAGCTGCCGTACGAACGCCTCGGCGCCCGGACCGCCCGCCGCGCGCGCCCGGTGCACGAGTTCGAGGGGGGAGAGGGTGCCGAAGTGCAGATGCGGTGAGAGCCGGGAGGTCGCGTCGCCCGCCAGGTCGTCGTGCCGGTCCTCGTACGCCTCGATGCCCGACCGCAGCCAGGCGGAGAGCCGGGAGCGGCCCTCCGTCTCGCCGCCTGCCGCCAGACCTGGGGAGAGACCGGACAGCCGTTCGCGTGAGGGGAGTCGCTCCGAGCCGATGCCGTCCGGCACGCGCACGGTCCGCGGTGCGGCGAGCGCGTCGCGCAGCCGCTGCCGCGACCAGTGGCCGAAGTACGGCGTGAAGACCGCGAAGTGGTCCGAGGAGTTCGGCAGCACCGCGCCGGGGTCCACGGCGGACGTCACCGTGTCGTGGACGTGCAGGCGCACACCCTCGGCCTCCAGCGCGCGCCGCAGCCTGTCCTCGCGATGCTGGGCGTACGCGCTGACGTCGGCCGCCACATGCACCTCGTCGGCGTCCGCCTCGGTGACCGCCTTGCACACCTCCACCACCACGTCCCCGGAGCGAACCACGAGCCGGCCGCCCCGCTCACGCAGTCCCGCGTCGAGGTCGCGCAGACAGTCGGCGAGGAACGCCAGCCGGTTGGGTGCGGCGAACCCGGCCCCGGCCACGGCCCGGTCTCGCACGAACAGCGGGACCACCTGCCGCGATCCGTCGAGGGCGGCGCGCATCGGCGGATGGTCGTGCAGCCGCAGATCGGAGGTGAACAGGACGACCGAGACGTTCATGACGGACTCCGGGGAAGGGAAAGACGGATCATGCGCCGCTTCCGGCCGGAGGCATCCGGCGGATGCGCGGGCCGGAGGCGGAGGGCCGGGGCGCGGGCCGCCGCGGCACACCTCAGGGCAGGGGCGCCCCCTCCCGCGCCCGCGCGGTCGCGTCCGCCACCGCCGCCCGTGCGATGTTGCGGGCCATGCCGCCGAACACGGCGGCGTGGAACGGGGCCACGCTCCACCAGTACGTGTGACCCAGCAGCCCGCGCGGATGGAACAGGGCACGCTGACGGAACAGGGTGCGTCCCGTGTCGTCGGTGTCCGCGTACATCTCCAGCCACGCCAGGCCCGGCAGCCGCATCTCCGCCCGCAGCCGCAGCAGCCGCCCCGGCTCGATCTCCTCGACCCTCCAGAAGTCCAGCGAGTCGCCCACCCGCAGCCGGGCGGCGTCCCGGCGGCCCCGGCGCAGGCCCACCCCGCCCGCCAGCCGGTCCAGCCACCCCCGTACGGCCCAGGCGAGCGGGAAGGAGTACCAGCCGTTGTCACCGCCGATGCCCTCGATGACCCGCCACAGGGACGCGCGCGGGGCGTCCACGCACAGCTCGCGGTGGTCGGTGTAGAGGCTGCCGCCGGCCCAGTCGGGATCGGTGGGCAGCGGGTCGCTGGGCGCCCCGGGCAGGGAGGCCGACGACCAGCGGGTGGTGACCCGGGCCTCGCGCACCCGCCGCAGGGCGAGCCGCACCGCCTCGTCGAAGCCGACCGGATGACCGGGCGGATCCGGCACGTACCGTGCGATGTCGTGCTCGCGGCAGACCACCTCGTGCCGCAGCGACTCGGTGAGCGGCCGGGCGATCGAGGCCGGCACGGGCGTCACCAGCCCGACCCAGTGGCTGGACAGGCCCGGGGAGAGCACCGGCACGGGCAGAACGAGCCGGTGCGGCAGCCCGGCGACGACGGCGTAACGCCGCATCATCTCGCGGTACGTCAGGACGTCCGGACCGCCGATGTCGAAGGTCCGGCTGACGTCCTCCGGCAGCCGGGCACAGCCGACGAGCGCGCGCAGCACGTCCCGGACGGCGACGGGCTGGATCCGGGTGCGCACCCAGCTCGGGGTGACCATCACCGGCAGGCGCTCGGTGAGGTAGCGCAGCATCTCGAAGGAGGCCGACCCCGAGCCGATGACGACCGCCGCCCGCAGCACGGCCGTGGGCACACCCGAGTCCAGCAGGATCCGGCCGACCTCGGCGCGCGAGCGCAGATGCGGCGACAGCTCCCGCTCCGGCACGCCGTACGGTGTGAGACCGCCCAGGTACACGAGCCGGCGCACCCCGGCGGCGTGGGCCCGCTCCCCGAAGACCCGCGCGGCCCGCCGGTCCGTGTCCTCGAAGTCCTTGCCGGTGCCCAGCGCGTGCACCAGGTAGTAGCCGACGTCGACGCCCCGCATCGCCCGCGTCACGGACTCCGCGTCGGTGACGTCCCCGCGGACCACCTCTACGGCGCCGGCCCAGGGGTGGTCGCGCAGCCGGTCCGGGGAGCGGGCCAGACAGCGCACCCGCAGGCCCGCCTCCAGCAGCTCCGGAACGAGCCGCCCGCCGATGTACCCGGTCGCACCGGTCACCAGGCAGAGCGGTCCGCTGCCGCGTTCGTCTCCCGTCATGGGTTCCTCGGTTCCTCGGTTGTTTGGTCCCAAGTTCTTCGTCCTGGGTTCTTCCTGGGTTCTTCGCGTCGGCGTCCCCCGTCATCACTTCCCCCGCGAGAGCGGTCGTGGATGCGGCGGAGGGGTACCGCCGCGCGATCGGGTGATCGGTACGCACAGGGCCGAATTAGCTCGATCATGTGATCGTCCGCTTGTGGGCTTGCGGTGCCCTGGGCTGATCGGGCTGACGTGATCGTGCGACCTGGGACACCGGGTGCGGCGTCAGCGTGCGGGGCCCCTGCTCCACCAGTGGATGGTTCAGGGCCTCCCCGTCGCCTCTGGCCGTACCCACTTGGCCAGGTCGCCCGCGGCCCGCGGTACGGAGTCCGCCCTGCGGCGCTCGAGCATCAGCAGGACCCGCGTGGTGTCACCGGCGATCGGCCGGTGGTGGTCGTCGGTCCGGACAGCCCTCTGGCGTCCAGGGCGGCGGTGTCGACCTGGGTGAGGGGATGTGTGGCGCGGAAGTCGCGGATCACCGGGATGAGCAGCGGCACGGTCGCCGCGTTGACCGTGCCCAGGCCCAGGCGGACCATGCGGCTGATGCGGTGCTGTTCGCCTGCCGCGGTCCGCAGCCGGTCCACCGCGTCCAGCTCACCGATGATGTGCGGCAGCAGTTCCCGGCCCGAGGCGCTCATCGTCGCGCCGGAACGCTTGCGCTCCAGCAGGTCGACCCCGAGTTCGCGTTCCGGATTCCGGATTCCGTACGGTCTCGCTCAACGCAGGCTGGGAGAGCCGTAGTTCCTCGGCGGCCCGGCGCAGAGAATCGAGCCTGGTCACCGCCGTGATGTATTCCAGCTGTTCGGTCCGCACCGCAGCAGAATGCGCGCCGTTTTCCGGCCCGTTCAAGGGTTCCCCTGTCACACCTTCGTGAAATTCAATGGTCCGGGATACGAGACCGGTCGGGTTCTCCTTGACGGCCCTCGCCGACGGCTGCCACGATCGACGGCATGAAGATGCGACTGGACCTCACGCGGCGACGCCATGTCGACCTCGCGCGTGTCTCCAGCGCCTCCTGTCGCGCCATGGCCTGATCACCTCTCCGCGATCCGCCGCGCATTCCTGCTTTCCGCGCCTGAATTCACCGTGCCCGCGCACCCCTTGGCATGCGTGCACTCCTCTTGTCGAAACGCCCGCGCATCACCTGATCCCAATCAGGCGTGCCCGATGAATCAGACGTGCCCGAAAACATTCCGCGACAGAAGTTCCGCAGGCCCGCCGCGCCCGTGAAAGGGCGAACGGTTCGAACTCACCCGGTCTCCTGACCGCTCCCTTTCGGGGTGCCCGTCCGCACGGGCACCCCGGGTTCCCAGAAAGAGGACCCATGGCCACCGTCCTGTCCGTCTCCGGCAGTCCCTCCGTCTCCTCCCGCACCGCGAAGCTCGTACGCCACCTCGACGCCAGGCTGGCCGCCCAGGGCCACGAGGTCGTCCCGCTCGACATCCGCACCATCCCCGCCGAGGCGCTGCTCGGCGCGGACTTCAAGCACCCGGCCATCGTCGAGGCCACCGAACTCTTCGAGCGGGCCGACGGCATCGTCATCGCCACCCCCGTCTACAAGGCCGCCTACTCCGGAGTCCTCAAGGCCCTGCTCGACCTGCTCCCGCAGTACGCCCTCACCGGCAAGACCGTGCTGCCCCTGGCCACCGGCGGCACCACCGCCCACGTCCTCGCCATCGACTACGCGCTGCGCCCTGTACTCAGCTCCATGGGCGCCCGGCACATCGTCCCCGGCTGGTTCACCCTCGACAAGGACATCACCGTCGGGGAGGACGGCAAGGTCACCGTCGCCCCGGCCACCGCCGAGGCCCTCGGCCAGGTCGTCGACCAGTTCCTCACCGCCCTCGGCCCCGCGCCGGTGCTGGCCGCCGCGAGCTGACGCCATGACCGACGCCCGCACCGAAGCCCCGGCCGGTTCGCCGTGGAGTTCCGGGCCGGGGCCTCGGAGCGGGACGCCGAACGGCGGTTTCCGTGGGCCGAGTTGGGCCGGCTCTCGGCTCGGCGACCGCGACGGCCTGGAGATCCACCCCAACCTCTGGGCCGGCATCGGCCTGGTGCGCGGCGGCGCGGGCACCGCCCTGGTGGGCAGCCACGACGAGGTCGCCGGGCGCAGCAAGGAGTACCACGCCCTCGGCATCGACGAGTTCGTCCTCTCCGGCTACCCGCACCTGGAGGAGGCGTACTGGTTCGGCGAGGGCGTCCTCCCGCGCCTCGCCGCCCAGGGCCTGTGGCGGCACCCCTTCGCCGGGCCGGCCGTCACCGCGGCACAGGTGCCGTTCGCGAGCCGGGGAGCGTGAGCCGGACGGGGGCGGCAGAGGGACCGCGCCTGCCGCTCCCACCGCGTGCCGCTCACACCGCGCGTTCCATGCACACCAGTTGATCCCGCTCGTCCCACGACTCGGTGACGGCGAAGCCGAGCCGTTCGTACAGGGCGATGGCCCCGGTCCGCCAGTTCCACACCGACAGCCGTACCGTGCCCACGCCGCGCTCCGCGGCCTGTGCGAGCGCGGCGTCGAGCAGGCGGGAGGCGATGCCCCGGCCCCGGAACGCCGGGTCCGTCCAGAGTCGCTTGATCTCCGACCGTCCGTCGGTGGGAGCGGTCACCACCACACAGCCCACCGCGGTGTCCCCGCTCAGGGCCATCAGCACGTCATCGCCGGCGTACGCGGCGGCCGGGTCGGAGATCTCCGCCCGATAGCGGTCCGGCAGCCCTTCCGCATCGGCGACGGGCTCGCCCTTCTCGGCCTCCGTCCGCAGGTGGTAGGCGGCCAGCAACGAGGCCGGCCCCCCTGCGGCGGAAGCGGTCCGGCCCGGCCACCGGACGACGGAGATCTCGAGCCGATCAGTCATGATGCCAGCATCACACGACACCGGCCGGGCTCCGCACGAGCCCGTGGCGCCCGGCCGCCGTTCGGGATCAGTACGCGGCCGACAGCGAGCCGAGGTGGGCCCGGCGGACCTCGGCGGTCTGCCCCTGCACCAGCAGGAAGAGCGCCTCGCGGGCCAGACGTTGCGCCCGGCTGTCCAGGTCGAGGGCGCGTCCGCCGCCGGCGACGACCGCGGCGGTGGTCGCCGTGCGCATCAGGTCGAACGCCTTCGTCTTGAGGGCGAGCCGCTCCTCCATGTGCTCGTGCGGCGCCGGATGGTCGGCGAGGGCGTACGCCTGCCGCCGCACCTTGTCCAACCGCAGCCGCAGCCCTTTCGTCGTGGGGTCGTCCTGCTCCAGCAGACCGAGGGCCGACTCGGCGACCCCGAACACCGCCGGCGAGGCGTTCGCGGGCTTGGGGCGGTCGCTCGCGGCCCAGGACTCGTACGGCGCGTGCAGGGCCACCGCGTCGTCGGGGATCCACAGCCCGTCGAGGTGGAGGGAGACCGTTCGGGCGGCCGTGAGCGCGGCGAGCCGCATGGGCGCGGAGGCCTTCAGCCCGGACTGCTGCTTGGCCTCGGTGAAGGCGAACACCACCTCGTCCGCGTCCGTCACCCCGGCCAGCAGCATCACATCGTTGAGCCCCCACCCCGTGTACCAGGGAACGGTGCCGTGGAACCGCCAGCCACCACGCTTCGGCACGGCCCGGACCGGCACCTGCGGATACCTGCGCAGATGCGCGTACGCGACACCGGACAGCAGTTCACCGGTGGCGAGCTTCCCCAGCAGGCTCTCCCGGGCGGGGAGTTCGCTCTTCACGAGGGTCAGTACGGGTGTGTAGTGCTGGGTCTGCACGAACCACGTGGAACAGCAGGCCCCTGCCAGGATCTCGGCGGTGTCCCGCGCCACGGAGTTGGGCGCCCCCGACCCGCCGTACGCCACCGGCGCGCTCACCCCGAGCAGTCCCGACCGCTTGATCGCCTCGATGCTGCTCGCGGGCACCCCCTCCTGGTCGACGCGCTCCGCCTGAGGTGCGAGCACCTCGGCGGCGAGTCGGCGCGCCTGGACGACGAGGGGGTGCGGTGACGTGGTCATGAGGTGATTCTCCCCGGCTCCGACCCCAAAGATCACATCTTCGGGGCCGCGGGATCACCTCTTCTTCGGGGGCATGGGGTGTGTGACCTGCGCCACGTCGGCCCCTTGTCAGGTCGTCGGCCGCAACCGGTCAGGCCGTTGCGCTTGCATGTGATCGCCGGGGACGTGCCCCGGCCCGCTCCATGAGCGACGGTTCGCTCCACCCCTCACCAGGGCCGCTTGGCCCATGGCCCCCCGTAAGGAGAAAGACCATGAACCACTTCCGTGACGCAGGGATCACCTCGACGGCGACCACGGACAACACCAAACTCGCCGACCGTGCCCAGCGGTTCTGCGGACCGGCCGCCCGGAAGAAGCCCAACTTCCTCGCCGTGGACCACTACGACCTGGGCAACCCGGCGTCCCCGGTGGCGACGCTCAACACATACATCCATCCGTAGAACCCGGCGGGCGCGGTGCCCGGCGCGTGCGAGACTGCGGCGATGACCTCGTCGACGATCACCGCGACCGCCGCGGGCACCTGGACGCTGGGTGACCTGCCCGTCAACCGTGTCGGTTTCGGCGCGATGCGGCTGACGGGCAGCGCCGCCTTCCACCTCGGGACGCCGAGGGCGCGCGAGGGGTCGATCGCCGTGCTGCGGCGCGCGGTCGAGCTGGGCGTCAACCACATCGACACGGCCGCGTTCTACTTCTCGTCCCTGCGCTCCGCCAACGAACTGATCAACAGCGCGCTGGGCGGGCCGTACCCGGACGACCTGGTCGTCGTCACCAAGGTCGGGCCGCACCGCGAGTACTCGGGGGAGTGGGGCACGGCCGCGCGCCCCGACCAGCTGCGCGGCCAGGTCGAGGAGAATCTGCGGCAGTTGGGCCGCGACCACCTCGACGTGGTCAATCTGCGCCGGATGGGGCAGGACTCCGTCGCCGAGCACTTCGGCGCGCTGGCCGAGCTGCGGGAGGCCGGGCTCATCCGGCATCTCGGCGTCTCCGGCGTCGAACCCCGCCACCTCGCCGAGGCCCGGGAGATCGCGCCGGTGGTCTGCGTCCAGAACCAGTTCGGCCTGCACGCTCCCGACCTCGCCGCCGACGAGGTGCTCCGCGTCTGCGGCGAACAGGGCATCGCGTTCGTCCCGTTCTACGCGATCGCCGGCGACGCCGGCCCGCAGGGCGCGAGCACCGCGCACGACGACGAACTGCTTGCCGTGGCCCGCGCCCACGACGCCACCCCCGCGCAGATCCGACTCGCCTGGACCCTCCACCAGGGACCGCATGTCCTCGCCATCCCCGGCACGGGAGATCCGGACCACCTGGCCGAGAACATCGCCGCCGGCGCCCTCCGGCTCACGGCGGAGGAGGTGGCCCGGCTGGACGCCGTGCACCGGGGCGAGGCGTCGGGGCAAAGCAGCACCAACAGGTTCATATAGGATGCCTGTTCTGTCTCTTATCTCTCTGTCCCTGCCGTTCGTCACCACCCGGGAGAGTCACCCGTGAGCGTAGCCACCGCCCACTCCGCATCGGCCGTACCGCCCGCCGACGAGACGCCCGCGACCGGGGAAGCGCCGTCGCGGGACGAGGGCTTCTGGGTCGAGCCGGGCACGGTCGAGGGCGAGGCCCCCGTGAACGCGCCCGCCGGTGAGGTGCCGGCGCAGTCGTCCGGAGGTGAGGCTCCCGCGCAGTCGTCCGGCGAGGAAGCCACCACGCTGCCGTCCGACGGGGAAGCCACCGCACTGCCTTCCGGCGAGGAAACCGCCGCGCGGCCCGTCACCGGCGAGATCCCCGTGCAGGCAGCCGGCGACGACGTCCCCGCGCGGGCGCCCGGCGACGACACCCCCGTCGACGCCGTGGACGTGCAGGTCGCCCGCGACGCCCGGGAGTTCGGGGTGTACGCGCGCACCGGCGGCTGGGCGTTCGCGCTGAAAGTGGCGCGGAGTGTGCGGCCCGGTGGGGAGACGGCGGGCGAGACACCGAAGGTGTCGGCGAAGCGGTTCGCCGAACTGGCCGGGTGCTCACCGGAGCGGGTCATGCGGTACTACAAGGCGTGGGACAAGGCGGCCGACGACGGCATGGTCCCGCACTTCGAGGCGCTCGCCCCCGGCGAGGAGATCGACCTCCCGGACTCGGACGTGTGGCTGACGTACTACGGCTCCCGATCAAGCGCGACCTCCGACCGCGGCATCGCGATCACGGCGGCGGCCGAGGCGGAGGGTATCCGCCCGACCAAGGCACTTGAGGTTGCCGAGAACCCCACCGCGCTGCGTGCCGCGATCCTCGCCGACCCCTCCACCGCGCAGGCGGCCCGCACCGCACTCCTCGACCGACTCAAGGAGGACCCCTCCCTCCAGACGGAACTGGCCCGTGACATCGCCCGAACCGACGAACTGAAAAAGGCGGTCGCGAACGAGACGCAGGCGGCCAGCCGTATCGGGTACGTCCGGCAGATCGTGGAGAACGGGCAGGTCAAGACCCCCGCCGGTCAGGTCATCGACGCCACCGCGGAGCTGCGTGCGGAAGCCGAGCGGCACCTGTCCCTCATCGACGAGCTGGACGACGACGAGGACACCGGCGAGTGGGCGACGGAGGCGTACGACACCGTCAAGGAACTCGTCGTCCAGACCGTCGAGGCGGACCCCGAGCTGCGGGTCCAGGAGCGCCGGACGAAGTTCTACAGCAGCCTCCAGAAGGCGACGAAGGTCTTCGAGGAGCTGACCCTCGACGACGCGGTCGACCTCGACGCCATCTACGAGGACGACATGCTCCAGCGTCTTGAGGACCTCCAGCAGGCCCTCAACACCTGCATCGCCGCCCTCCGCAAGGCGTCGCCGGGCGAGTGATCCAGGGCCCCGGCCCCCCTGACTCCTGAGGCCCTCTGTGCGGCAGGGGGCCTCAGCCGTGCCGTGCGGGCACCACGCTCGCCACGGACCCGACCGCCCCTCGCGCCGTACGCGAAAATACTATTTGCCGTCCGGTGCGTGTTACGTATAACCTCCCGGGAACCCCGAGCGGCCCCCGGACGGTCGGCGCACGATCCCGTGCGATCTCCGCGCGGTCCGCGCCCCACCCGAGAGGCCCCGATGAGACGACGCATGGCCCTGGTCACCCTCGTGGTCGACGACTACGACGAGGCGATCCGCTTCTACACGCAGGCGCTCGGCTTCCGGCTCGTCGAGGACGAACCGAGGCCCGACGGCAGCCGCTGGGTCGTCGTCGAACCGGGAAGCGACGGGCAGAGCTGCGGACTGCTGCTCGCCAGGGCCAGGAACGAGGCCCAGCGCGGCCGGGTCGGCGACCAGACCGGCGGACGCGTGGGCTTCTTCCTGCACACCGACGACTTCGCCCGCGACCACTCCCGGATGCTGGCCGCGGGCGTCAGGTTCCTGGAGGAGCCGCGCCACGAGCCGTACGGCTCGGTCGCTGTCTTCGAGGACCTGTACGGCAACCGCTGGGACCTCCTCCAGCCGGCCGCCGACTGACCGGGTTGCCCCGAGCCGCTCGCGGCAACCCACCCCGACCGGGCCACCCGGTCACCCGCTCCGCTCCCACCACCGCACCACCTGCCGAGGAACGAACGCCATGACCGCGCCCCGCATCGATGCCGACACCATCCGCCGCCTCCCCAAGGCCGTCCTGCACGACCACCTCGACGGCGGTCTGCGCCCCGCCACGCTCGTGGAACTCGCGGCGGAGGTCGGCCACACCCTCCCGGAGACCGACCCGGAGGCCCTCGCCGCCTGGTTCTACGAGGCCGCCAACTCCGGTGACCTGGTGCGCTACATAGCCACCTTCGAGCACACCCTCGCCGTGCTGCAGACCCGTGAGGGCCTGCTGCGCACCGCCGAGGAGTATGTGCTCGACCTGGCCGCCGACGGTGTCGTCTACGGCGAGGTGCGCTACGCCCCCGAGCTGAACACGGCGGGCGGGCTCACGATGAGCGAGGTCGTCGAGACCGTCCAGGAGGGCCTGGCCGCCGGTATGGCCAAGGCGGCTGCGCAGGGCACCCCGGTCCGCGTCGGCACGCTGCTGTGTGGAATGCGCATGTTCGACCGGGTCCGTGAGGCCGCCGACCTGGCGGTGACCTTCCGGGACGCCGGTGTCGTCGGCTTCGACATCGCGGGCGCCGAGGACGGCTTCCCGCCCGCCGACCACCTGGCCGCCTTCGAGCACCTGCGCCGCGAGAGCGTCCCCTTCACCATCCACGCCGGCGAGGCCCACGGCCTGCCCAGCATCCACCAGGCCCTCCAGGTCTGCGGCGCCCAGCGCATCGGCCACGGCGTCCGCATCACCGAGGACATCGTCGAAGGCAAGCTCGGCCGCCTCGCCTCCTGGGCCCGCGACCGCCGCGTCGCGCTGGAGATGTGCCCCACCTCCAACCTGCAGACCGGCGCGGCCACCTCCATCGCCGAGCACCCCATCACGGCGCTCAGGGACCTCGGCTTCCGCGTCACCCTCAACACCGACAACCGTCTGGTCTCGGGCACCACCATGACCCGCGAGATGAACCTCCTCGTGGAGGAGGCCGGCTGGACCCTCGAGGACCTGCGCACGGTCACCGTCAACGCCCTCAAGAGCGCCTTCATCCCGTTCGACGAGCGCAACGCCCTCATCCAGGACGTCGTCCTGCCGGGCTACGCCTCGGCCTCCGCGCGCTGAACCAGTCCTCGTACGTACGCCGCCTGGCCGACATGCTGAAGGTCGTCGGCCAGGACGCTGACCAGGCGGACGCCGAGGGTGACAGCCGGCGTCCACCGCTCGTCCACGACCCGGTCGAGGTCGCCGGCTCCGAGGCCGCGCACGAACTCCAGTGTCCGTTCGTGCACGGCGTCGAAGTAGCCGGTGAGCAGGTCACCCGAGCCGACCCGTACCTCGGCCACCTGCGCCGGGCGGTGCCCGTAGCCCGTGTCCCGGGCCGGCAGAGTCAGCCCGAAACGCTTCTCCCAGCCCTGGGACAGCCACACCTGGTCGAGCCCGGAGGCACCGGCCACATGGTCGTCCTGGATCCGGGTGAGATGCCACACCAGCCAGGCGACGGAGTTGGCGTCGGGGGCGGGCCGGGCGTGGAGGCCCGCCGGGGACAGCCCGTCCACGGCGGCGTGGACCTCCTCCTTGATCCGGCCGTACGCGTCGATCAGAACGTTCTGCACATCCATACGTCCACCATCGGGCATCGGGGCGGCACCCGCACCGCCCCCGGGACGGCCCCCCCGGGACGGCCCCCCCGGGACGGCCCCCCGGGACGGCCCCCCGGGACGGCCCCCCCCGGGACGGCCGCCCCCTGGGATGGCCCCCGATGGCCACCGCCCCCCGACGCGCACCGCGAGGACTCCGTCAGCTTCCGGCGGCGCCCTTCGTGCCGATGTGGAAGATCTTGAGGTCGCGGGTCATGTCGACGACCAGCTTCGTGGTCTTGCCGCTGCCCCAGGTGAAGGTGATACCGGCCTCGGTGTAGTTCGCGGTGCCGTTGTCGGTGACCTTCCACTGGACGGGCACGTTCTGGGCGCGCAGCACACCGTCCGCGTGGTTCTTGGCCTCCCAGGCCTTGAGCTTCTTCTGCAGGCCGGGCGTCAGGTAGTACTTCCGCAGCTCCTCGGCGAGTTCGCCTCCGCCGTCCGGGTCGCTCCGGGCGTCGATGTAGGCGCCGTAGAAGTCGGCGATGCGGGAGATCGGGTCGGCGGGCTTGCCGGTGACGGTGCGCGGGCCGCCCGCGGACGCGGTGGCCGTCACACCGAGGCCGAGGGCCAGGGCGAGGCCTGCCGCCAGAGCGGTACGGCGGGTGGTGCGGGTGCTGGTCATGTGTGTTCCCCGTTTTCCGGTGCTGCGTTCTGGTGCTGCGTTCTGGTGTTGCGTTTCTGGTACTGGTCAGTGGAGTTTGTTGACGGCGGTGGTCGTGGTCTTCTTGAAGGCCTTGACCGGCGCGTCCTTGAAGCCGCCCATCTGTCCCCAGTCGACGACGGTGACGGTCCGGCCGTCCCGTCCCACCGACAGGAGCCGGATGTCCATGGCCCCCCAGGACGCGACGGTGGCCACACCGTGGACGTGGGCGCCCTCCTCGACGGGCAGCGTCCCGAAGTTCCGGTACTCGGCCTCGATGTCTGGGTCCGAGGACTCGCTCACGCAGTCCCGGAAGTCCTTGTTCAGCCGCGTGGCGAGAGCCTTGGCCTTGCTGTTGCTGCCGGCGACGACGATGAGCTGGTTGGCGCCGGTCTCCAGGTCCGTCCGGAAGGAGCGGTGCCGGGCGTCGTAGGCCAGGAGCGCGTCGCCCAGGCAGTACTGGAACACCTCGGGGACGCCGTCCTCGATCTTGCCGGCTGTCCAGGAGGACGAGGGGTGCGGCGGGAGCTGGGACGCCGACAGGAACTTCGGTGCGCTGCTCGCCTTCGCGGCGGCCGCCGGTGCGGCGCCGGCGGCGAGTGCGGAGCCCGCGGTGAGTCCGGCTACGACGAGTGCGGTGAGCATGTTCGCTCGGGTGTGCCTGGGCATGGTTGTCCCCCGTGAATGAGTACGTGGATGAGTGAGTGGTGCCGCGTCGCCGTCGGCGCCGGATGGTCCGTCCGGCTCCGGTCGGTGCGACACCAAAAGCATCGGCCGCCACGGGGGTCGAGCGCAACGGCCGAGGTCTGATCCGCCGTCATGGAACCATCCCAGCCCTTCTGACGTGCACACATAGGGAGTACCTGGGATGCCGTCCCGGGACGGGGAGGACACGGGGGAACAGTGCCGACAGCACGGGACGACGTCCAGGAATTCGCGGCGTCGCTCACGCGTATCAAGGAACGCACCGACCGCAGCTACGGGCAGCTGGCGCGCCGCCTCAACATGAACACCTCCACGCTGCACCGGTACTGCGCGGGGGACACCGTCCCCCTCGACTTCGCGCCCGTCGAGCGCTTCGCCGCGCTCTGTGGAGCGACGGGGGAGGAGCGTCTGGAGCTTCACCGGCTGTGGCTGTCGGCGGTGGCGGCGCGGCAGCGGGTGCGAACGGCCGGAGCGGGGGCCGGTTCCTCGACGACGACGGACTCAGCCCAGCCGGCCGACCCCGCTGCGTCGGCCGAACCTGCCACTCCGGCCGAACCTGCCGGGCAGGTCGACCCCGCCGACCCCGCCCAGTCGTCCGAACCCGCCGAACCCGCCGAACCCGCCGAACCCGCCGAACCCGCCGGGCCCGTCGAGCCGGCTACTTCTGTCCGCTCGGCCGACGCGCTCCAACCTGCCGCCTCCGCCGCGGTGGTGCCATCGGTCCAAGAACAGGAAGCACCCTCGTCGACCCGGCCGGAGGTGCTCCCGGTCCCGGCCCGTCGCCCCTGGCACCGTCGCCGACGCACTCTCGTCGGTGCGGCCGTCGCTGCGGTGCTCCTCGCCATGCTGGGCAGCCTCGCCGCCTTGCCGTCCGGCCGTCCCCCGGCGGACGGGGTCGCCCAGGGCGGTGACTCCGCACCTTCCCGTACGACGTCAGGAGCCCAGCGCCCGTCGACCGCGCCCACGAGCCCGTCCCCCTCGCCGGACGCCACGAAGAGTCCTTCGGGCACGTCCTCGCCCACGAAGCCCGGAAGCAGCACCACCCAGGACGACGACACCGAAAAGCCGCGGCCCTCCGCCACCGGCGTGCCCCTCACCTGGACGGCGAACTCCCAGCTCTGGGAGCTCGGCTGCGGGCACGACTACGTCGTCGGCAAGCCGCCGAACCAGGTGCCCCCGCCGCCGGGGCCGCAGGACGCGGGCGCCTGGGCCGCGACACAGCGGGCGGTGCACGGGCGGAACACGATCGTGGAGATCACGGTGCAGGGGCGGAAGTCCGCGGCCGTCATCCTGACGGCGTTGCGTGTGCGCGTCGTCGGACGTACGGCTCCCGCCAAGGGCAACGCCTACGCGATGGACCAGGGCTGCGGAGGAAGGGTCAGCCCCCGGTACTTCGACGTCGACCTGGACAAGGACCGGCCGATCGTCCGCCCGGTCGACGGCGCCGACCTGGGCATACCGATCCCCGCCGTGCGCTTTCCGTACAGCGTGTCGGCCGAGGACCCGGAGGTCCTGACGGTCAGCGCGGAGACCGAGACCTGCGACTGCCGCTGGTACCTGGAGCTGGAGTGGTCCTCCGAGGGCCGTACGGGCACGGTCCGGATCGACGACCATGGCACCCCCTTCCGTACGACCGGGATCGACGGACTGCCGCGCTACACGTACGCCACGTCGGACCACCGGTGGGCGCCGCTCACGGACTGATCCGAGGACAGTCGACCGGTGGGTCGAGGAGTTCCAGCAGGGCTCGCGCCGCCGGACTCATGGCCTGCGGGGGCGGCAGCAGGGCCACCGTCTCGTACACGGTCTCGCCGGTGCCCTTGACACCGAGAGCGACGAGCGAGTCGCGCTTGTGCCGGAAGTGGCGCGGGACGACGGCGACGCCGAGGTTCTCGTCGACGAGTTCGAGGAGGCTGTGCACGTCGTTGACCTCCAGGGCGACGGCCCGGCGGACGCCCGCGGCGGCGAAGACCGCGTCGGTGGTGTGGCGCGGGCCCCAGTCCGGGTGGAAGTCGACGAAGACCTCGCCGCCCAGCTCCTCCGGGGTCACGGCGGCGCCGGCGGCGGCGAGGCGGTGGCTGGGGTGGCACAGGACGGTCATCGGCTCGCTGGACAGCGGTACGACCCGCAGCTGGTCGGTGTCCTCCTGGGCCGTCCGCACGGCGAACGCCAGATCGAGGCGCCCGCTCGCGACCTCCTCCGCGAGTGCGCCCGAGCCCGCCTGCCGCAGACAGATCTCCACATCCGGGTGGAGCCGCCGGAAAGCGGCGAGCAGCCCCGCCACATGCAGTCCGGCCACGCACTGTTCCGATCCGAGCGCCAGCATCCCGCGCAGCACGCCCTGCACGGCGGCCACCGCCTCACGGGCCGACCGCACCTGCGCCAGGATCCGCTCCGCCTCGGTCAACAGCGCCCGTCCGGCGGGCGTGAGCATCACCCGGCGGGTCGTCCGCACGAACAGCGGCGTCTGCAGCTCGCGCTCCAGGGCCTTCACGGAGGCGGACAGACCCGACTGGGAGACCAGCAGCCGTTCGGCCGCCCGGGTGAAGTGTTCCTCCTCGGCGACCGCGACGAAATGCTGGAGATGGCGGAGTTCCATGACTGAGAAGCGTACGTGCTGAATCCCATCGGATTCTTCTGTTGGACCAATGCCCCCAGGTCGCGAAAGAGTGGACACCGGTTCTCCGGGACTTCGGTCCCACCGCGCCAACCTCTCTGGAGTCGCGTTGTACACCGCACACCCCGACCGCTACGCGGAGATGCCCTACCGGCGCACCGGACGCAGTGGTCTGAAACTGCCCGCGCTCTCGCTCGGCCTGTGGCACAACTTCGGCCCCGACCGGTCCGTCGAGACGCAGCGCGCGATCCTGCGCCGCGCCTTCGACCTGGGCGTCACCCACTTCGACCTGGCCAACAACTACGGCCCGCCGCCCGGCTCCGCCGAGTCCGCCCTCGGCGAGGCCCTCAAGGCCGACTTCGCCCCGTACCGCGACGAGCTGGTCATCTCCACCAAGGCGGGCTATCTGATGTGGCCCGGCCCGTACGGCGAGTGGGGCTCCCGCAAGTACGTGCTCTCCTCGCTCGACCAGAGCCTGAAGCGCATGGGCCTCGACCACGTGGACATCTTCTACTCGCACCGCCCCGACCCGGAGACTCCGCTGGAGGAGACGATGGGCGCGCTGCACTCGGCCGTCCAGCAGGGCAAGGCGCTGTACGTCGGCGTCTCCAACTACTCCGCCGAGCAGACCCGTGAGGCCGCCCGCATCCTGGGCGAGCTGGGCACCCCGCTCCTCATCCACCAGCCCCGCTACTCGATGCTCGACCGGCGCCCCGAGAGCGAGGGCCTGCTCGACGCCCTCGACGAACTCCAGGTCGGCTCCATCGTCTTCTCCCCGCTGGAGCAGGGCCTGCTGACCTCCCGCTACCTCGACGGCATCCCGGAAGGCTCCCGCGCGGCGAGCGACAGCCCGTTCCTGAAGTCCGACGCCGTCACCGAGGACCTGGTGGGCAGGCTGCGCGCGCTGGACGAGGTCGCCAAGTCACGCGGCCAGACCCTGGCCCAGCTCGCCCTGGCCTGGACGCTGCGCGGCGGCCGGGTCACCTCCGCCCTCGTCGGCGCGAGCAGCGCCCGGCAGATCGAGGACAGCGTCGGCGCCATCGCCAACCTGGACTTCGAGGCGGACGAACTGACCCGCATCGACGCGATCATCGAGGGCAAGGGCTGACGGCCGACCCCGCCCACCCCAACGCCTGACCCTCGATACGCTCCTCCAGCCGTACGGCCACCGACTCGCCCGCCTCCTTGCCGATCGCCTTGCGCACATCCGCTCTGACGGGCAGCTCGTGGGTGCCGTCGCCCAGGGCCATGAAGGAGCTGCGGAAGGGGTGGCCGTCGATGGTGCCGCGGACCTTGACCAGGCCGCGGGTGCCGAAGAAGGCGGCGGACCCGGGCCACACGAGGCAGGTCCAGCCGCCTTCGGCGGGGCTCTTCCGCAGCTCCGCCGTGAACTGCTCGTCGAGCGTGCTCATGATGTCGTCTTCCGCTTCCGGTGGGTCCGCTATGAACAAGAGACCACCGGAAGCGGAAGAACTCATCGCGGGGCGGCGAGCACCGGCCCCCCGACGCCTACGCCGACGGCACCCGGTCCAGGAAGCCGTACACGCTCCGGATACGGCCCTCGGCGTCGAGCGTGATCACGTCGAACCCGGCGACCGGCGCACCGCCACCCGCCTCGTCCACCAGCTCCCAGCCGAAGCGGGCGGTGTCGTGGTGTCCGTCCACGGCCGTGACCAGACGGAAGGCGAGGCCGGGGAACTGTTTCCGGGCCGCGGTGATCAGGGCGGCGATCTCCCCGTGTCCGCGCACGTCGGCCAACGGATCGGTGTAGCCGCCGTCGGTGGTCCAGGCGGCGGCGACCGCCCCGGCCAGTTCCTCCTCGCCGCCGGCGTTCCAGGCCTCGAAGTAGCGGGCGACGGCGGTCTCGTAGCGGTCTGGGCGGTCTTGAATCGCGGGCATGATCGTTGAACCCTCCATCGAGGACGTACGTATGGGTCGGGGACCGGGTCCGGAGCCGTCCGCGGCCTCCTCGTGATCCGGCACAGCACACGATGCCCGGACGTCCCGGAGGGCGTCGATTACCTCGGAGGTCATACCGAGGAAGGCCCGGTCGGAGGGCCCTGCGCAACGTTTCGGCCAATCACGCTCTCGCATATGCCAGGAGACTGGCCGAATTGGCATGGTGACAGAGCGTCAGGAGTGTCGATACTCGACTGACAGGGCGATTGAGTCATGAACGAACGAGCACCCGTGCGCGGTCTTCATGTCACTGTGCGTGACGATCAGGTCGCCGGATGTGCACGACCAGCAAATCTGTGAGGCGAGAGCAAGTCCGCGCGGCGAGTGGGGCCGGGCGGGTCGGCGGTGCGATCGGGGGAGCGAAGCGTGCACGACGAATTTCTGTGCCATGTCACCGCGTACGGATGGTGCGGCGGCCGGCGCGTCGGCGTGCCTCTCGGGACCTATCGTGCCCCCACGTTGGCGCTGGCGCTGTGGTGGATGCGCGACCGCGCGTTATGGATCGCCGAGCGCCTCGACCCGCGACCCGAGAACCCGAACTTCCCGCCGAACGCGGTCGTTCCGGTCGCCGACACCGTACCGGACGTGCCGAGCCTGCTGCGTGCCTGGTCCACCGACGACACGCAACAGGGGCTGGTGGCCGACGAGTTGGCCGCCGGGAACCTGGTCCGGATCGCCACCAACGACGACACCACGGAGTACGAGCTGCTCGCGGAATCCGTGGACGCCATGCGCATGCAGCGCATCGCCCAGCGGATCGCCACTCCCGCCGCATGAGTCCCGGGGGCCGGGCCCCGGGCGGCACCGCCCCAGGGGCCGGGGTGCCACGCTCTGTCCCTCCCCGCTGCGGCGGTCGGGCGCATATCCGTGCGAATCGGTAGAATTTCCTCCATGGCAGAGCGGTCCGTCGCACCGACTGCGCCCGAACTCGTGCTGGAAACCGAGGCGGGCTCCACGGTGATGACCCCGAGCCACGCGTACCACGTGGGGCGCGACCCGCTCAGCGACGTCGTCCTCGACGACGACCGGGTCTCGTGGCACCACGCGGTGCTGCGGGCCGAGACCGGCCACTGGACGATCGAGGACGAGAACAGCACCAACGGCACGTACGCCGACGGCCACCGCGTCCACGAGTGGGACGTCGGCCCCGGCACGGTCATCCACTTCGGGAGCCTCCCCGACGGTCCCCGGGCGGTGCTCACCGGCCTCGCCCCCGAGCGACCCTCCGGTATTTCCCGCCCTGCCTCCACCGGCACCTTCCGGCAGCCCACCAGTGTCCGCCCGCTGCCCGAGCGGACCGTCCGCATCGGCCGCGCCGCCGACAACGACCTGGTCATCGACGACCTCGTCGTCTCCCGTCGGCACGCGGAGCTGCGGGCACGGCCGGAGGGCACCTACGAGATCGTCGACCTCGGCAGCCACAACGGCACCTTCCTCAACGGCACGCCCGTCGACCAGGCTCCGCTCACTCCCGGTGACATCGTCGGCATCGGACACTCCGCGTTCTGCCTGGTCGGCGACGAGCTCCAGGAGTACGTCGACACCGGCGAGGTCTCCCTCGATGTCCAGGAACTCACCGTCGCCGTCGACCGGGGCCGGAAGACGCTCCTGGACAAGGTCTCGTTTCCGGTCGGCGAGAAATGCCTCCTCGCCGTCGTCGGCCCGAGCGGCGCCGGCAAGTCCACCCTCCTGAACGCCCTGACCGGGCAGCGCCCCGCCGACAGCGGCACGGTCCTCTACGACGGCCGCGACCTCTACCGCGACTACGCCGAACTGCGCCAACGCATCGGCCTGGTCCCGCAGGACGACATCCTGCACGCCCAGCTGACCGTCCGCAGGGCCCTCACCTACGCCGCCGAACTCCGCTTCCCGCAGGACACCGCGAAGGCCGAGCGGCAGGCCCGGGTCGACGAGGTGATCCGCGAACTGGGCCTCGAACAACGCGCCGGCCAGCCCATCCACAGCCTCTCCGGCGGCCAGCGCAAGCGGGTCAGCGTCGCCCTGGAACTGCTGACGAAGCCCTCCCTGCTGTTCCTGGACGAACCGACCTCCGGACTCGACCCCGGCATGGACCGCTCGGTGATGCACATGCTGCGCGGCCTCGCCGACGACGGCCGCACGGTCATCGTCGTCACCCACAGCGTCCTCAGCCTCGACGTCTGTGACCGCCTCCTCGTCCTCGCGCCCGGCGGCAAGGTCGCCTACTACGGCCCGCCGGACGACACCCTGGCCTTCTTCGGGTTCGAACAGTGGCCGGAAGCCTTCGAGGCCTTCGAACGGGACCAGGAACGGGACTGGGCGGGGGAGTACCGCGACTCACCCTTCCAGCGCCAGTACGTCACCGCGTCCATGAACCAGCCGTATCTGCCCGACGCGGAGCCGGTCGCCGTGGCACCGCCGCCGAAACCGCAGAGCTGGGGCGCCCAACTGGGCACGCTGGTGCGCCGGTACGCGGCCGCGCTCGGCGCCGACCGCACCTTCCTCGCCATCATGATCGCGCTGCCGTTCGTGATGGGCGCGATGGCGAGGGCGCTCGCGGGAAGCACGCTGGACCGGGAGACCGCCATGAACGCCCTGCTCATCCTCTGTGTGGGCGGGGTACTGACGGGCGCGGCGAACGCCGTGCGTGAACTGGTCAAGGAACGGGTGATCTACCGGCGCGAACGGGCCGTCGGCCTGTCCAGATCCGCGTACCTGATGTCCAAGGTCGTCGTCCTCGGCACCGTCACCGTCCTCCAGGCGGTCGTCCTCACCCTGGTCGCCCTGCTCGGCGTCGACCTCAACGCCCCGAACGGCGAAGGCGTGTTGATGCCGCCCCTGGTCGAGATCACCGTCGCCGTGGCGCTCCTCGCCTTCACCGCGATGATGCTCGGTCTGGTCGTCTCCGCTCTGGTCCGCAAGGAAGAGGTCACCATGCCGCTGCTGGTGCTCCTGGCGATCGTCCAGGTCGTGTTCTGCGGCGCGCTGCTGGACGTGAAGGGCACGCTCGTCCTCGAACAACTGGCCTGGCTGGTGCCGTCGCGGTGGGCGTTCGCCGCGATGGCCGGAACGATCGACCTCGAACGGATCGTCCCCGACACGACGGACCCGCTGTTCGAGCACTCGGCGGGAGTGTGGCTGCTCGACATGGGGATGCTCGTCGTCCTGTCGCTGCTCTGCGGCTGGCTCGTCGTCCGGCTGCTGCGCCGCCGCGAACCCGCGGTGATGCGGAAGTAGCCGCGATGACGACCCCAGGCTTCCTCCCCACCCATGTCGTCCCGCCCGGCGGACTGCCCGCCTGGGAGGCGCCCGACCCGTCGTACCCCACCGTGGCCCTCGACGCGCTGCTGCCCGTCCAGCTCCTGGAGCGCCGCGGCGACTGGGGGCGCGTCCTGTGCGCCAACGACTGGTCCGCCTGGGTCGACGGCCGCCTCCTCGTCGCCGTACCCCAGGACCCGCCCGCCGCCGGCGCGGACGCCGCGCGTACGGCCGACCCGCGCCCGCTGCTGGCCCGAGCCGAGGAGGCCCTGACGCGGTACCGGAACGAGGCGGAGGCGCTGGCCGCCGGGCACCGCGACCGGGAGTCGTTCCGTGACCATACGAAGGGGCTGCGGATCGGAGTGGTCGTCGACGGCGAGTCGCTGTGGCTGTTCGACGCCGCGCACGAGCGGTGGGTGTACTGCGACGGGGCCCGGCTGAGCACCTTCGCGGTGGGGGACAAGCCGCACGAGACCCCGGCCGCCCCGCGCCTCCCGGCGGCGGCCCCGGCCCCGGAGCCGACCCGTGTCGTAGCGGAACCCGAACGCGGACCGGAGAAACACCGGCCCGCCGACCGACGACCGGCGGACCACGGACCGGCGGACCACGGGCCGGCCGATCACGAACCCACCCGCCTGGTCCCACCGGTGACCCGGGATGAGTGAGACACAGCCGTACGCGGGGCGCCCCTCAGAGCTGGTCGGGCGGCAGATCGCGAGCTACCGCATCGAACGCGAGATCGGCCGCGGCGGTATGGCCGTCGTCTACCAGGCGCTGGACCTGCGTCTGGAGCGGACGGTCGCGCTGAAGCTGCTCGCCCCGGAACTGGCCCGCAACGACACGTTCCGGCGCCGCTTCACCCACGAGTCACGGGTGGCCGCCGCGATCGACCACCCGCACATCGTGCCGGTCTTCGAAGCGGGCGAGACGGACGGTGTCCTCTACATCGCCATGCGGTACGTGGCCGGCAGCGATCTGCGGCATCTCCTGGACCGGGAGGGCCCGTTGCCGGTCACGACCGCCCTCCGGATCGCCGCCCAGGTCGCCTCCGCGCTCGACGCGGCGCACGACCACGGTCTGGTGCACCGGGACGTGAAGCCCGGCAACATCCTGGTCGCGCAGGGCACCGACAGCGACCACCCCGAACACGTCTACCTCACCGACTTCGGCCTGACGAAGAAGTCGCTGTCCCTGACCGGGTTCACCAGCGTCGGACAGTTCGTGGGCACCCTCGACTACGTGGCGCCGGAGCAGATCTCCGGCAAGCCCGTCGACGGCCGCTGCGACGTCTACAGCCTCGCCTGCGTCGTCCACGAGACCCTCGCGGGCCGGCCGCCCTTCCAACGGGACGACGACATGGCACTGCTGTGGGCCCATCAGTACGACGAGCCGCCTCCGCTGACCGGCGGGCGCCCCGATCTGCCGCCCGCGGTGGATCAGGTCATGGCGACGGCGCTGGCCAAGTCGCCGGACGACCGGTACGACTCCTGTCTGTCCTTCGTGGCCGCGCTCAGGGCCGCCAACACCACGCGCGGCCTCCCGCCGGGGCACGCGCCGACCAGGGCCGCTGCGCCGAAGGCATCAGGACCGCCCGAAGCCCCGCCGGATCCGCCGCCGTGGGCCGGGCCCGTCTTCATCCGGCCCGGCCGGTACCCCGACTGACGTCGAGCCGCTCCACGCGGGCCACGTTCTCCCGGTCATCGGCGTCCTGGCTGGCCTCGGCGGCGAACCAGGCGTCAAGGATCTCCTTCAGCAGCGGTTCGGAGGTCAGCCGCAGTCCGATCGCCAGGACGTTGGCGTCGTTCCAGCGGCGGGCGCCGTCGGCCGTGTACGCGTCCGTGCACAGGGCGGCCCGTACCCCGGGCACCTTGTTCGCGGCGATCGACGCGCCGGTGCCCGTCCAGCAGCACACGACGGCCTGGTCCGACGCACCGGAGGCGACCTCGCGCGCCGCCGCCTCCGAGCAGGCCGCCCACTGGGGGTCGTCCCCGGTGCGCAGCGCGCCATGGGTCAGCACTTCGTGGCCCCGGCCGCGCAACTCCGCGAGGAGGAAGCGGGCGACGGGCTCGTCCATGTCCGAGGAGACGGAGATCCGCATGCCCCCGAGGCTACCCGGCACGCGGCCCCCGGCTACGGGCGCGGCCACGTCTTGCCGTGCAGCCGCTCGATGCTCGTGTTGAAACGCTCCAGGTAGTCGGCGAACCCGGCGATGTCGTCCTCGGACCAGCCTTCCAGTACCAGGGCGAGGCTGCGGACGTTGCCCTCCCGCTCCTCGTCCAGCCGACGCTCGCCCTCCTCGGTGATACGGAACTTGCGCGCCACGCCGCCCTCCGGGTCGAGGATGTGCTCGACCAGCCCGGCCCGCAGGGTGGCGGCGGTCTGCCGGCGCAGGGTGGAGGCGTCCAGGCCGAAGGCGTCGCTCAGCTCGCTGATCGACATCGGCCCCTCGACCCGGATGCGGCTGAGGAGGATGTACGCGCTGCGCTCCAGCGTGGAGTCCCTGCGGCGCCCCTTGGTCTGGCTCAGATGCTGATAACGCCCGAGCAGCATGTTCTCGTACTCGACCCGGCGCGTCGGCTCTTCCACGGTCGCCTACCTTCTCGTTGCGGACACCGCCAGGGCGATCTTTCCATCCCGGCCGGCAGGGCCCGCCGGACCGGGCAGCACACCATGATGTGCATCATGCACGAGACGTGTGCCATGCATGGTCCAGGTATGCTGCACGCCAGGTGCATGACGTATGCCCCGCCACCGGTACATCGCACGGAGGAACCCCCTTGACGGCCAACCCCCCGCCCGCCACCCGACCGGGCGGTGTCATCGCGACGCTGGCGCTCGCCGGCATCGTCGCCGCGATCATGCAGACACTGGTGACACCGCTGCTCACCGACCTGCCCACGATCCTCGGCACCAGCGCCGCCAACGCCTCCTGGGTGATCACCGCGACCCTGCTGACGGGAGCCGTCTTCGGCCCGATCGGCGGACGCCTCGGCGACCTCTACGGCAAGCGCCGCATGCTCCTGGTCTGCTGTGCCCCGCTGATCGCCGGCTCGGTGGTGTGCGCGCTGTCCTCGACCGTCGTCCCGATGATCGTGGGCCGGGGCCTGCAGGGCATCGGCATGGGCGTGGTCCCGCTCGGCATCAGCCTGCTGCGTGACGTCATTGCGCCGGAGAAGCTCAGCGGCTCCATCGCCCTGGTCAGCGCCTCCCTGGGCATCGGCGCCGGCCTCGGCCTGCCGATCGCCGCCGCGGTCGCCCAGTACGCGAGCTGGCGGGTGCTGTTCTGGGGCGCCGCCGGCCTGGCCGTCGCGGTCACCACCATGATCTGGTTCCTCGTCCCCGAGACCCCCGCCGGGGCCAGGGGGCAGCGCTTCGACTTCGTCGGCGCCCTCGGCCTCGGCGGCGGTGTGGTGTGCCTGCTGCTCGCCGTGTCCAAGGGCGCGGACTGGGGCTGGGGTTCCGCGACCACGCTCGCCCTGTTCACCGCCGCCGCGGCATCCCTGCTGTCCTGGGGTTTCTGGGAGCTGCGCACCCGCGAGCCGCTGGTCGACCTGCGCACCACCGCCCACCCGCGCGTGCTGCTCACCAACGTCGCCTCGGTCCTCGTCGGCTTCGGCATGTACGCGCAGTCGCTGATCACTCCGCAGCTCCTGAGGCTGCCTGAGGCCACCGGCTACGGTCTGGGCCAGTCGATGCTGGCCATGGCGCTGTGGATGGCCCCGGCCGGGCTGATGATGATGGCGCTCTCCCCGCTCGGCGGAAAGCTCACCAACGCCCGCGGGCCCAAGTTCACACTGGTCACCGGCTCCCTGGTGATCGGCACCGGCTACGGCCTCGCGCTGGCTCTGATGGGTTCCACCTGGGGCCTGCTGATCGTCTCCCTGGTCGTCAGCTCGGGCGTCGGTCTCGCGTACGGCGCCATGCCCGCGCTGATCATGAGCACGGTGCCGTTGTCCGAGACGGCCTCCGCCAACAGTTTCAACACGCTGATGCGCGCCCTGGGCACCTCCACCGCCGCCGCCGTGGTCGGTGTGGTCCTCGCCCAGATGACCACCACGCTCGGCGGCTTCACCCTGCCCTCGGAGGCAGGCTTCCGTACCGGTCTGATGATCGGCTGCGGGGCCGCTCTGGTCGCCGCCGCGGTCGCCGTGTTCATCCCCGCCGCACGGGTCGCCACCTCCGAGTCCGGCCCCGAGCAGCAGGAGCAGCAGGAGCCGAGCACGGCGGAGGCACCGGCTTCCGCCGCGTAACGGCGCGGGGTCGTGGGCGCTCGTGACCGCCGCGCCGGGGTGCGGCCGGCGGCTACGGCGAGGTGGGGGAATCCAGGGACTGGACGGTGATGGACCACGGTCCGTCGGAGCGGGCGTAGATGAGGCAGGGGCCGGTGAGGGGGGCTTCGCCGTGCCAGGGGCCGACATGGTTGGCCAGCTCGTCGAGGAAGCCGGTGCCGTCCGGTTCGAAGGTGTCGACGAGGAAGTAGCCACCGTCGTCGGACCGCGGATCGCCCTCGTACCGGAGGGTCGCGATCCCGGGGCCGCCGGTGTGGCACAGCACGTCCGAGGCGGTACGGCGCGTGTGGCCCTCGCAGGTCAGCGCGCTCGACACCGGGCTCACGTCGACCGTCCACGGGCCGTCCGCCTGTACCCGGAGCGCCCGCACCGGCCGGTCGTCGGCGTTCACCAGGGCGCGGCACGAGAAGGGCCCGTCGGTGTAGACGAGCTGGCTCTGGGAGTGCAGCCTCCCGTCCAGGGCGTCCACGACGAAGTGCCCGGTTCCCGTGTGCGTGATGTCGAGGATGACCGGCCCCGTCCCGCTGGTCAGCTGGGTGACCTTGTCTCCGTCACCGCCGATCCGCTGCAGCGCCGGGCCGCCCGCGGTGAGCAGCGGGGGCGCCTGCCGAGGTGGCTCGTCGCTCTTGGGGACCCGGGACAGCGGCTCCACAACGGCCCGTCGCTTCGCACGGTCGCGCTGAAACCACTTCATCGAGTGCCCCCCTGATGACGTCTGCGCACAGTATTGGACGTCGGGGCCGCCGCGTATACGGCAATGGGCGAGGCGGGGTGCGATGTGGACCCAACGGCCTTGTCCCGTAAGGAGGTTGGAGTGGCGTGCGGGCTCATGGACGGCAATCCCCGGCCGTGTGAACTGCGGGATTGTGTCGTTCGTCATTGTTTGCGGGGGAGTGGGAATCGGCGGGTATCGTCCTCGTCCCGACCGGGCATGGTGAGGGGGGCGGAACGTGCCCGGGGCATGCGGCGCGCGACGACGGAGTCGTGTGTGTCGGCGGCGCCGGGGCCGCCCGTTCCGTACTCAGGTGAATGTGGTCACGCGTGCTGCCCACGTGTGGTGCGTGAAAGGGGAGCCATGGCGCTGCCGGTCGGGTCCGAGGACGTTCTGCCGCAGCCGATGCTGAGCCCGCTGACACCAGTCGCGGTCTTCCTGGTGGTCACTGTCGCCCCGGGCGGCGAGTCGACGGCCCGCGGGGTGCTGGCCGGACTCGCCGGGCTGGAGAGGGCGGTGGGCTTCTCCAGCCCCGAAGGCGCCCTGGGCTGCGTGGCCGGGATCGGCGCGGAGGCCTGGGACCGGCTCTTCGGCTCCTCCCGGCCCGCCGCCCTGCACCCCTTCCGGGAGCTGGACGGCCCCCGGCACCGGGCCGTGTCCACACCGGGCGACCTGCTCTTCCACATCCGGGCGACGCGCGTGGACCTGTGCTTCGCCCTGGCCGCCGAGATCATGCGGCAACTGCGCGGCGCGGCCACCCTGGAGGACGAGGTCCAGGCCTTCGCGTACTTCGACTCGCGCAACCTTCTCGGCTTCGTCGACGGCACGGAGAACCCGGTCGGACGTGTGGCCGCCGAGGCGGTCCTCGTCGGCGACGAGGACCCCGGCTTCCGCGGCGGCACCTATGTGCTCGTGCAGAAGTACCTGCACGACGTGGACTCGTGGGAGAAACTCCCCGTCGAGGCGCAGGAGAAGGTCATCGGCCGGACCAAGCTGACCAACCTGGAGCTGGACGTGGAGGGTTCGCACGTCGACGTCAACACCATCGTCGACCCGGACGGCACCGAGCAGCGCATACTGCGCGCCGCCATGCCCTTCGGCAGGCCCGGGCAGGGCGAGTTCGGCACGTACTTCATCGCCTACGCCCGCGACCCCGGGATCCCCGAGGCCATGCTGCGGAAGATGTTCATCGGCGAACCGCCGACCGGCCACGACCCGATCCTGGACTTCTCCCGGGCCGTGACCGGGACCATGTTCTTCGTGCCCTCCGCGGACTATCTCCGTACGATCCCGGCCCGCCGCCCACCGAACTGACGAAGTGATCGCCTTCGGGCGGGCGGGCGGCCCTCCAGCCGTTCCCCTCGTCAGAACTCGACTCTCCGTCAGAACTCGTCCCCTCGTCAGAACTCGTCCTCGCCCCCGACGAAGGTCCGCACCACCTCGATGTCCGCGATGCGCGACACGTCCACCCGGCGCGGGTCGTCGCCCAGCACCACCAGGTCGGCCCGTTTGCCGGGGGTGAGGCTGCCGGCGTCGGTCTCCCAGTGGCAGGCGCGCGCGGCCTCGGTGGTGTAGGCGCGCAGGGCCTCCTCGACGGTGATCGCCTCGGCCGCGCCGATCAGGCGGCCGGACTCCGAGGCCCGCTCCACCATGAACTGGATCGCCCGCAGCGGGGCGCCGTTCGCCACCGGGCGGTCCGAGCTGCCGGCGACCCGGACGCCGTGGTCGAGGAAGCCCCGGCCCCGGTACAGCCAGCCGGCCCGGTCCTCGCCCATGATCGTGGCGTAGTCGTCGCCGTAGTAGCGCAGGAAGCTCGGCTGGACGACGACGGTGACGCCGAGCGCGGCCAGCCGGGGAAGCTGGTCGGGACGGACCAGGCCCGCGTGCTCGACGCGATGGCGTGCCGCCGGGCGGGGGCTGAGCTTCTGTGCCTTCTCCAGCGCGTCCAGGGCGACGTCGAGGGCCCGGTCGCCGATGGCGTGCACGGCGAGCTGCCAGCCGGCGAGGTGACCCTCGACGATGGTGCTCTCCAGCACCTCGGGCTCGTGCATGAGCTGACCGGAGCCGTCGGTGCCCAGGTAGGGGCTGGTGAGGGCCGCCGTACGGGCCATCATGCCGCCGTCGGTGAAGATCTTGAGCGCGCCCAGGGAGAGCGCGCCGTCCCCGAAGCCCGTGCGCAGACCGAGGTCGATCGCCCGGCCGGTGGTGTCCTCGGGTGCCGCGCCGACCGGGCGCAGCGCGTCGGCGGCCACCATCAGCCGTACCCGGACGGGAAGTCGGCCCGCCTCGTGGGCGAGCTGGTACGCGGCGCCCTCGATGGGGCTGTGTCCGAAGAGCCGGGCCCCGACCCCCGCCTCGGCGCACCCCGTGATGCCCTCGGACCGGCAGAGGCGGGCGGCGTGCTCGATCGCCGAGGCCAGTTCGGTGAGCGAGTGCGGCGGTCGGGACTGCAGCGCGGCGCCCATGGCGCCCTCCGCGAGAAAGCCGTCCGTCCGGGCGACCTCCGCGGGCAGGCCGCTCAGCACCGCCGAGTTGACCAGGCAGGCGTGCCCGGAGAGGTGGCCCAGATACACCTTGCGTCCGGCGCTGACGGCGTCGAGATCCGCCGCCGTGAGCGGGCGGTCGAGAGCGCGCTGGTCGTAGCCGCCGAAGTCCACCCAGCCGCCGACGGGGGCCTGGGCGACCGCCTCCGCCACCACGCGGAGCACGTCGTCGGCGCGCCGGCTCGGCGCGACACCGGGCGCCTTCGCCTTCAGGCCCGTCCACGCCAGGTGCACATGGGCGTCGATGAAGCCCGGGAGCACGGTGGCACCGCCCAGGTCCAGCGTCCGCCGCGCCGGAAGCCCCGCCACGTCCTCGTCCAGGCCGACGATCCGCCCCCGCCAGATCCCGAGTTCTTGGGCGGCCGGCCGGTCCGGGTCCATCGTGACGATGCGGGCGTTGGTGATCCTGGTGCTGAGCACGAACAGGTCCTTCCGGTCGGGGCTGACGCCCGGTGGAGTCTCGTATCGGTGAACTGGCTTGATACGTAGGCCAGTTGACGGGCCAATCGGATAGCGTCCCAGGCTTCCGGGGCTCGGTCGGGTCTCGAAGACGTTTCAGGGCTGGCCCAGGAAGGCAAATATAGTTAGCCTTACCTAAGTCTTTTTACGTGTTCTGTGTTGGCGAAACCGGTCCGGAGTGTTGCGTGAGAAAAGCGGACCCACCGGGGCGTAACGTCCTGTGGCGCGCGGTCGGCGAACAGCGTCGGGACGTCGTGCTGGGCGCGGTTCTGGGGATGGGGCACCAGACGGGCGAGGCACTCGTGCCGGTGCTCATCGGACTGGCCATCGAGCGCGGAGTCGTGGACGGCGACGTCCCCGGACTGCTGCTGTGGCTCGCCGTCCTGGCCGCCGTGTACGTCGGACTCTCCTTCAGCTTCCGCTTCAGCGCGCGGGCGGGTGAGCGCGCCGCCGTCACCGCCGCGCACCACCTCAGAGCCGAACTCGTCGGCCGCGTCCTCGCTCCCGAGGGCGGTGCCGAGGAGGGACGGCTGCCGGGCGAACTGACGAACATCGCCACCGAGGACGCCAAACGGGTCGGCGCCGTCGCCATGGCCCTCATCGTCGCCTTCGCGGCCACCGCGGGTCTCGTGGTCGGCGCGGTCGCGCTGCTGCGGGTCTCCCTCGCCCTGGGCCTGCTCGTCCTCCTCGGCACCCCGCTGTTGCTGTGGCTGGGACACCTGCTGAGCAAGCCCCTGGAACGCCGCAGCGAGACCGAACAGGAACGCGCCGCGCAGGCCTCCGGCGTCGCCGCCGACCTGGTGGCCGGACTGCGTGTCCTCAAGGGCATCGGCGCCGAACAGGCAGCCGTCGCCCGCTACCGGCGCGTCAGCCAGGACTCCCTCGCCGCGACCCTGCGCGCCGCCCGCGCCGAGTCCTGGCAGAACGGCGTCGTCACCATCCTCACCGGCACCTTCATCGCCGTGGTCGCCCTCGTCGGCGGACGCCTGGCCGCACGCGGCGACATCGGCCTCGGTGAACTCGTCTCCTCCGTCGGGCTCGCCCTGTTCCTGGTCGGCCCGCTCAGCGAGTTCGCCTGGGTCAACGCCGAACTGGCGCAGGGCCGTGCCTCCGCCGCCCGGATCGCGGAGGTCCTGGACGCCCCCGGTGACGTGGCCGAGGCACCGTCCGCCCACGCCGTCCCGCCCGGCGGCGTCGAGGGACGGCTGACACTCCGCGCCCTCACCTACGGCACCCTGCGCGGCCTCGACCTCGACATCGCCCCCGGCGAGACCGTCGGCGTCGCCACCACCGACCCCGCCGACGCCTTCGCCCTGCTGCGCTGCCTCGGCCGCCGCGTCGACCCCGACGAGGGCGCCGTGGAACTCGACGGCACGGAACTGACCGTGCTGAACCTGGCCGACGTACGCGCGGCGATCCTCATCGCCGAGCACGACGCGGACCTGTTCGAGGGCACGGTCCTGGAGAACGTCACGGCGGCGATCGATGCCGCCGCAGCAGTGGGAGCCACGGCCGCAGCAGTGGGAACCGCGGCCCCATCGGCGGGAGTCACCGCCGCGATGGTCGCCACCGGCACGGACGAAGTCGCCCGAGCGCTGCCCGACGGTGTCGACACGGCCGTCACCGCACGCGGCCGCTCGCTCTCCGGCGGACAGCGGCAGCGGGTCGCCCTGGCCCGCGCCCTGGCCGCCGACGCGCCGGTCCTCGTCGTGCACGAGCCCGCCACCGCCGTGGACGCCGTCACCGAGACACGCATCGCCGCCGGGATCAGGGACGTCCGCGGCGGACGCACCACGCTCCTGGTGACCAACAGCCCGGCCCTGCTCGCAGTCACCGACCGTGCCGTCCTCCTCCACGACGGCCGGGTCACCGCGACCGGCGACCACGAGCGCCTCGTCCACGAGTGCGCCGACTACCGTACGGCGGTTCTGACATGACCGAGCGATCCGACGGCGTCGAGGCCGCTCCCCGCGGCGACCGCACCGGTCCCGAACTGCTGCCCGTCGCCACGCCCGCCCGCACCCGGGCCGCGGTCGCCGAACTGCTGCGCCCGCAGCGCCGGCTGGCGCTGTCCGCCTTCACCGTGATGGTCGCCTCCACCGCCGTCGGCCTGCTCGTGCAGCCCCTGCTGGGCCGGATCGTCGACCTGGCCGCCGACCGCGGCTCCGCCGACGCCATCACGGTCACCGCGGCCCTGTTGGTGGCCGTCGCCGTGGCCCAGGGCGTGACCGCGGGCTTCGGGCTGTCGCAGATCGCCCGGCTGGGTGAGACGACCCTGGCCCGGCTGCGCGAACGCTTCGTGGAACGGGCCCTGGCCCTCCCGCTGGAGCGGGTCGAGAAGGCCGGCGCCGGAGACCTGACCGCCCGGGTCACCGCCGACGTCTCCCTCATCGCCGACGCCGTACGCAACGCGCTGCCCGCGCTGGGGCATTCGCTGCTCACCATCGTCCTCACCCTCGGGGCCATGGCCCTGCTCGACTGGCGGTTCCTGCTGGCCGCGCTGCTCGCGGTCCCCGTGCAGGCCGCCACCGCACGCTGGTACGTCACCCGCGCCATCCCCCTCTACGCCGAGCAGCGGGTGGCGGCAGGCGCCCAGCAGCAGCAGATGCTCGACACGATCGGCGGCAGTTCCACCGTCCGGTCGTTCCGGCTGGGGCGGGAGCACACCGAGCGGGTCACCGAACGGTCCTGGTCCGTGGTGGCGCTGACCATGCGGGGTGTACGGCTCGTCCTCGGCTTCTACAGCCGGCTGCACATCGCCGAGTACATCGGGCTCGCCGCCGTCCTGGTCACCGGCTACTGGCTGGTCCGTGACGGTTCGGCCAGCATCGGTACGGCGACCGCCGCCGCCCTGTACTTCCACGGCCTGTTCGGTCCCGTCAACGCGGCCCTCGCCCTCCTCGACGACGCCCAGTCGGCCACGGCGGGCCTCGCCCGGCTCGTCGGCGTCACCGACGAGCCGGTGCCCCCGGTGTCGGCGCACACCGTCGAGGCCGGCGGTGTCGACGTCACCGTCCGGGGCCTCAACCACGCCTATCGGCCCGGCCACCCCGTCCTCCACGACATCGACCTGACGATCCGGCACGGCGAACGCGTGGCCCTCGTCGGCGCCAGCGGTGCCGGCAAGACCACCCTGGCCAAGCTCGTCGCGGGCATCCAGCCGCCCACCACCGGAAGCGTCATGGTGGGCGGGATCCCGCCCACCGAACTCGGCACCGCCGCCTCCCGCACGATCGCCCTGATCACCCAGGAGACCCATGTCTTCGCGGGCCCCCTCGCCGACGACCTGCGGCTCGCCCGGCCCGACGCCACCGACGACGAACTGCGCGCCGCGCTCGACCGCGTCGACGCCCTCGCCTGGGCCGAGGCCCTGCCCGACGGGCTCGCCACGGTCGTCGGCGACGGCGGCCACCGGCTCAGCGGCGAGCGGACCCAGGCCCTCGCGCTGGCCCGGCTGATCCTCGCCGACCCGCCCCTGGTGATCCTCGACGAGGCCACCGCCGAGGCGGGCAGCGCCGGAGCACGCACGCTGGAGAAGGCGGTCGCCCGCGCCGTGGACGGCCGCACCGCGCTGATCGTCGCCCACCGCCTCAGCCAGGCGGCCACCGCCGACCGCGTCGTCGTCATGGAAGCCGGCCGCGTGGTCGAGAGCGGCACCCACGACGAACTCCACGCCACGCGGGGCCCCTACGCCGCCCTCTGGTCGGCCTGGTCGGACGCCCGCGACACCGGCCCCCGGCCGGCCCCCGAGACCCCCACACGTACCGCTCCGCAGAATCCCGAACCGAAGGACCGCTGATGTTCCGCTCCCGCAGAGCGCCACGGCTCGCCGTCGTGCTTGCCTCCGCCACCCTGCTCCTCGCCACCGCGTGCGGCGGCGACTCGGACTCCGACGCGTCGGACGCCGGCGCCAAGGCGAGCACCGGCTCCGGCGAGTCCGCCTTCCCGGTCTCCGTCGACCACAAGTACGGCAGTACCACCATCAAGGCCGAGCCCAAGCGGATCGTCACCGTCGGCCTCACCGACCAGGACGCGGTCCTCGCCCTCGGCAAGGTCCCCGTCGGCACCACCGAATGGCTCGGCGGCTACAAGGGCGCCATCGGCCCCTGGGCCGAGGACAAGCTCGGCTCCGCCGAGGCGCCGACCGTCCTCAAGGACACGGGCACCGGCCCGCAGGTCGAGAAGATCGCCGCCCTCAAGCCCGACCTGATCCTCGCGGTGTACGGCGGACTCACCAAGGAACAGTACGAGTCGCTGTCCAAGTTCGCGCCCGTGGTCGCCCAGCCCAAGGCGTACAACGACTACGGCGTCCCGTGGCAGGAGCAGACCGAGACGATCGGCAAGGCGCTCGGCAAGTCCGAGGAGGCCGCCGAGGCGGTCGCCGGCACCGAGGCGAAGATCAAGGCCGCAGCCGACGAGTACCCCGCCTTCAAGGGCGCCACGGCCGTCATGGCCACCCCCTACGAGGGCATGTTCGTCTTCGGCAGCCAGGACGCCCGCTCGCGCCTGCTGACCGGCCTCGGCTTCACCCTGCCGACCGACCTGGACAAGGCGATCGGCGACCAGTTCGGCGCGAACATCAGCAAGGAGCGCACCGACCTGCTGGACCAGGACGCCATCGTGTGGATCGTCGGCGACCCCGTCAAGGACGCCGCGAAGCTGCACAAGGACGCCTCCTACAAGGACCTGGGGGTCGTGAAGGAGGGCCGCGAGGTCTTCGTGAACGAGACCGGCGACTACGGCAACGCCACGTCCTTCGTCTCCGTCCTCAGCCTGCCGTACGTGGTCGAGCGGCTGGCCCCGCAGCTGGCGGCGGCCGTCGACGGCAAGACGGACACCAAGGTGGAGCAGCCCGCGTCCTGACGCGGGCGGGGGCACAAGGAGGGGGGCCGGTCACCGACCGGCCCCCCTCCCGCATGTCAGCCGTCCCCGGCTGTCAGCCGTCCATCGACTCGGCCAGACTCCGCGGCCGCATGTCGGTCCAGTGGGTCTCGACGTGGTCCAGGCAGGACTGCCGCGAGTCGGGCCCGTGGGCCACCCGCCAGCCGGCCGGCACGTCCACGAAGTCCGGCCACAGGCTGTGCTGGTTCTCGTCGTTGACCAGCACCAGGTAGGTGCCCTCGGGGTCCTCGAACGGGTTGCTCATTCCACTCCTCTTTCTGACTTGGGGTTACTCACTTCGGGTTGCTCACTTCGGACTCCGCTCCGCCCACGCGACGAGCCCTCGCAGGGCCCGGAACCAGGTCTCGGCGAGATCCTGGACCGTGTCGCGCGGCAGCAGTCCTTCCAGGTACGACCAGTGCGCGGCCAGCACCGGCCCGTCCGCCCGGTCCTCGGTCACCACGTTGATCTCCAGCGCGTGACCCTCCCGCATCGAGCCCTCCGACCCGATGTCCGCGGCGTCCTCCTCGGGCGCGTACGACCAGTCCGTCTCCTCCGGGATGCCGAACCGGCCCAGGTAGTTGAACTCGACACGTGGCGGCTCGTAGGCCGCCAGCACCTCGCGGGTACGGGGGTTGAGGTGCCGCAGCAGTCCGTACCCGACCCCGTTCGCGGGCAGCGCCGCCAGATGCTCGCGCACCCGCCGTACGGCCTCCTCGGCTGCCGGGCCCCCGGCGAAGGCCTCGGCCGGGTCGGTCGGCCCAGGATCGAGCCGGACCGGGAAGACGCTGGTGAACCAGCCGACCGTACGGGACAGATCGATCCCGTCGCCGCCCAGCTCCTCCTCGCGGCCGTGGCCTTCGAGGTCGACGAGGACCGAGGTGTCCGCACCGCCGTCCCGCCGCCGCCGGTCGGCGAAGGCGAGGGCGAGCCCGGCCAGCAGCACGTCGTTGACGGCGGCGCCGAACGCGGCGGGCACGGCCGACAGCAGCGGTCCGGTGTGCTCGGCGGGCAGTCGCAGCACGACCTCGCGCCGGGTGGCGGCGGTGTCGCGGTCCGGGTCCCGTTCGCGGGTGAGCGGCAGGGACTCGGTGCCGCCGTCGAGAATCGCCTCCCACACGGGGAGTTCGGCCTCCCGCTCCGGTGCCTGGGCCAGCTCGGTGAGCAGCCGGGACCAGCGGGCGAACGACGTCTCGACGGGCACCAGCCCGATGGGCCGTCCGGCGGAGAGGTCCCGCCAGGCCGCTTCGAGGTCCGGCAGCAGCACACGCCACGACACACCGTCCACGACGAGATGGTGGCCCATCAGCAGCAGTCGGCCCGGGGCGTCGCCCGCGTCGAACCATACGGCCCTGACCATGACCCCCGAGTCCGGGTCGAGCAACGCCCGTGCCGCGGTGGTGTGTTCGCGTACGGCCTCGCCCAGCGCGCCGGCGTCCAGGCCGGACACGTCGACCCGCTCGATCCAGCCGGCCGCGTCGACGGTGCCGACGGGCGGTACGAGCAGCGACCACTCCCCGGTGTCCTCGCGGGAGGGCCTGACCAGGGTGGCCCGCAGCAGGTCGTGCCGGTCGGTGAGCGCCTGGAGCACGGTGGTCAGAGCGGGCAGGTCCAGGGCCGCCGGGGTGCGCACCAGGGCCGACTGGTGGTACGTGGCGAAGGGGCCACCCAGTTCGCGCAGCCAGTGCATGACCGGAGTGAACGGCACGGAGCCGGTACCGTCGTCCGCCGGGCGCGGTGCGCTGACGTCGGCCGCCTCGGCGACCGTGCCCAGCCCGGCGACCGTGCGGTGCCGGAACACCAGCCTCGGGCTGATCCTCAGGCCTGCCGCGCGGGCCCGGCCCACGAGCTGCATGGCGACGATGCTGTCACCGCCGAGGGCGAAGAAGTCGTCGTCCACACCGACCCGTTCGAGCCCCAGCACCTCCGCGAAGACCGTGCACAGCAGCTCCTCGACGGGGGTCGCGGGTGCCCGTCCGGAGGACAGGGCGGAGAAGTCGGGCGCGGGCAGGGCGGACCGGTCCAGCTTGCCGTTGGCCAGCTGCGGGAACCGCTCCAGGGCGACGACGGCCGCCGGGACCATGTGGTCCGGGAGCCGGCCGGCGACATGGGCGCGCAGCCGCGCCGGGTCGGGCGCGGAGTCCGGGACCGGCACGACGTAGGCCACGAGCAGCTTGCGCGGGCCGTCCTGGTGGACGGTCACCAGGGCCTGGCCGACCTCCGGGTGGGTCGTGAGCACCGCCTCGATCTCGGCGGGCTCGATACGGAAGCCCCGGATCTTGACCTGGTCGTCGGCGCGGCCGAGGTAGTCGATCCGTCCGTCGGCGGTCCAGCGGGCCAGGTCGCCCGTGCGGTACAGCCGTGATCCGGCGGGCCCGAACGGGTCGGCCACGAACCGCTCGGCCGTCAGCGCGGGGCCGCCCAGGTAACCGCGGGCGAGACCGCCGCCCGCGAGGTACAGCTCGCCGGGGACGCCGGGCGGCAGCGGCTGGAGGCGGTCGTCGAGGACGTACGCCCGGGTACCGGCCACCGGCCGTCCCACGAGTGGCCGTTCGCTGTCGCGGACGCGTCCCACGAGGGCGTCCACGGTCGACTCGGTCGGCCCGTACAGGTTGAACGCCTCGGTGCCGGGCAGCTCGGACAGCCGCTTCCACAGGGCGACGGGGACGGCCTCGCCGCCCACGCCGACGACCGCGAGCGGGCAGTCGCCGCCCCGCAGCAGACCGCTGTCGGCCATCTGCGCGAAGAACGACGGGGTGACCTCCAGGAAGTCGAAGCGGTGCCGGAACACGGCCTCGGTGACCAGCTCGGGGTCGCGCCGGACCTCCTCGGACAGCACATGGACGCAGTGCCCGTCCAGCAGCCACAACTGGGGCTGCCAGGAGGCGTCGAAGAAGAACGACCAGGCGTGGCCCACCCGCAGATGCCTCCGCCCGGCCGCCTCGATCGCGGGTGCGTAGAGGGTCTCGCGGTGGCTGTGGAAGAGGTTGCCGAGGGTCTCGTGGGTGATCACGACGCCCTTGGGGCGGCCGGTGGAGCCCGAGGTGTAGATGACGTACGCCGGGTGTTGGGGCGTCAGCGGGGCGGTGCGGTCGGCGTCGGTGAGGTCGGCGGTGTCCTGGGCCGCGATCCGCGCCTTGGTGTCCCGGTCGTCCAGCACCAGCGGTTCGGTGCCGGGTGGCAGGGCGGCGGCGAGGTCGCGGGTGGTCAGGGTCAGGACCGGCCGGGCATCGGCGAGGACGTCGGCCGTGCGCTCCACCGGGGCGTCCGGGTCGAGCGGCAGATAGCCGGCGCCCGCCTTGTGGACCGCGAGGACGGCCGTGAGGAAGTGCGCCGTACGGGGCAGCGCGAGCGCCACGAACCGCTCCGGTCCGGCACCGGCCTCGACGAGCAGCCGGGCCAACCGGTTGGCGTCCGCGTTGAGCTCGGCGAAGGTCAGCTCGACGCCGTCGGAGGCGGCCGCGGGCCGATCGCCGTGCCGGTGCGCGCGCTCCTCGAAGAGTGCGGGAACGGTGGTCGGCGCGCCCGAGGCGGGCCTGCTGTGCCAGCCGCCGAGGAGGAGGGCCCGCTCGTCCGCGCCGAGGATGTCGACGCGGCCGAGCGTGGTGTCCGGGTCGGCGGTCACGGCACGCAGGACGCGCAGCAGTCGGGCCGCGAACGACTGGGCCGTGTCGTGGTCGAACAGATCGGCGCTGTACTCCAGGACACCGTCCACCCCGGTGCCGTCGCCGCGCTCGACGAAGTCGAAGGACAGGTCGAACTTGGCGGTCGTCTGCGCCACGTCGTCCCGGCGGGCGTCCAGTCCGAGCAGCCCGGTGTCGTCGCCACCCGACGCCAGATACACGACCATCACCTGGAACAGGGGGTGACGGGCGAGCGACCGGGCCGGGTTGACCACCTCCACCAGCCGCTCGAAGGGCACGTCCTGGTGGTCGAACGCGGCCAGGTCGGCCTCCCTGACACGGCCGAGCAGCTCCCGGAACGTCGGCTCCCCCGAGGTGTCGGTCCGCAGCACCAGCGTGTTGAGGAAGAACCCGACCAGGTCGTCCAGACCGGCGTCGCCGCGCCCGGAGATGGGGCTGCCGATCGGGATGTCGTTCCCAGCGCCGAGCCGGGAGAGGAGGGTGGCCACGGCCGCCTGGAGCACCATGAACACACTGACCCCGTTGTCCCGCGCCAACCCGTGCAGGGCTGTGGCGAGTCCGGCGTCCAGCGACAGGTCGGCGGAGCCGCCCCGGTAGGTCGCCTCCAGCGGCCGGGCCCGGTCCACGGGCAGTGCCAGCTCCTCGGGCAGCCCGGCCAGCGCCTGCTTCCAGTACGCGAGCTGGCGGGCCGCGAGGCTGTCGGCGTCCTTCTCGTCGCCGAGTACCTCCCGCTGCCACAGCGTGTAGTCGGCGTACTGGACGGGCAGCGGCTCCCACTCGGGAGGGAGTCCGGCCGTACGGGCGGAGTAGGCGAGCGCGAGGTCCCGGTTGAGCGGCCCCTCCGACCACTCGTCCCCGGCGATGTGGTGCAGGAGCAGCAGGACGGTCCACTCCTCCTCGCCGGTGCGGAACACATGGACGCGCAGCGGGAGTTCGCGGTCCAGCTCGAAGCCGTACGCGCCGGCCTCCGCCAGCAGCTCCGGCAGCAGGTCGTCGTCGGTGTCGACGACCTCGAACGGGACACGGACCTCGTCGGGCGCCAGCACCAGCTGATGGGCCCGGCCCGCGTCGTCGGGGAAGACCGTGCGCAGTGTCTCGTGGCGTACGACGACGTCGTGCACGGCGGCCCGCAGCGCCTCGACGTCCAGCGCGCCCGTCAGCCGCCAGGCCGAGGGGATGTTGTACGTCGCGCCGGCGCCCTCCACCTGGTACAGCACCCACAGGCGCTGCTGGGCGGAGGACAGCGGCAGCCGCTCGGGGCGCGGCCGGACCCCGAGCGCCGGCCTGGCACGGACATCGGCCGTGGAATCCTCCGCCAGGCGTCGCGCGAGACGGGCCACCGTCGGCGCGTCGAACACCGTACGCAGCGACACCTCGGCGCCGAAGGCCGCCCGGACTCCGGCGACCAGTCGCATCGCGAGCAGGGAATGGCCGCCGAGGACGAAGAAGTCGTCGTCGATACCGACCCGGTCCACGCCCAGGACGCCCGCGAACAGACCGCAGAGGATCTCCTCGCGCGGATCCCGCGCCCGGCCGCCCGTGCCGCCGCCCGCCGAGAAGTCGGGCACGGGCAGCGCCCGGCGGTCCAGTTTGCCGTTCGGCGTCAGCGGCAGCGCGCCGAGGACGACGACGGCCGCGGGGACCATGTGCTCGGGCAGGGCGGTCGCGGTGTGATCCCGCAGGGCCGCCGGGTCGGTGACCGCTCCGGCGGCGGGGACGACGTAGGCGACGAGCCATTGCTCGTGCGGCACGACGACCGCGTGGGCCACCGACTCGTGCCGGGCGAGCACGGCCTCGATCTCACCGGGCTCGATGCGCACCCCACGGATCTTGACCTGGTGGTCGGTGCGGCCCAGGAAGTCGAGTGTGCCGTCCGGCAGCCAGCGGGCCAGGTCGCCCGTGCGGTACATCCGGGCACCCGGGCCGCCGTACGGGTCCGCGACGAACCGCTCGGCCGTGAGGCCGGGACGGTCGAGATAGCCACGCGCGAGCTGGATGCCCGCCAGATACAGCTCACCCGCCACGCCCGGCGGCACCGGCCGCAGCGACGCGTCCAGGACATAGGTCCGGGTGTTCCACACGGGACGCCCGATCACCACCCGCTCGGCGCCCGCCACCACCTGGCCGGCCGTGACGTCGACCGAGGCCTCCGTCGGCCCGTACAGGTTGTGCAGCTCGGCCGACAGCACCTCGTGGAAGCGCTCGGCCACCGGCGACGGCAGCGCCTCACCGCTGCACATCACCCGGCGCAGACTCGTGCACCGGGCGGCGGCCGGCTCCTCCAGGAACACCTGCAGCATCGACGGCACGAAGTGCGTGGTCGTGACGCCCTGTTCGCGGATGAGTCCGGCCAGATACGCCGGGTCCCGGTGGCCCTCCGGCCGGGCGACCACCAGGGCGGCTCCGGTGACGAGCGGCCAGAAGAACTCCCACACCGACACGTCGAAGCCGGACGGGGTCTTCTGCAGCACCCGGTCGTCGGGGCCGAGCCCGTACGCGTCCTGCATCCACAGCAGCCGGTTCACGATGCCCGTCTGCGGCACGACGACACCCTTGGGGCGGCCGGTCGAGCCGGAGGTGTAGATCACATAGGCCGGGCTCGACGGGTCGTACGTGGTGGGTGGTTCGGCCTCCGGCCCCTGGGGCAGCGCGTCCTCGATGACGCACACCGGCCGCGCCTCCTCCAGCATGAGCGCGATCCGCTCCCGCGGCTGATCGGCCTCCAGCGGCAGATAGGCGCCGCCCGCCCGGTGCACCGCCAACAGGGCCACGACCAGGTCCACCGAACGCGGCAACGCCACCGCCACCGTGCGCTCCGGGCCCACACCCGCCCCGGCCAGGACCCGCGCCGTGCGCTCGACCCGCGCGTCCAACTCCGCGTAGGTCAAATGCTGTTCGTCGTCGACGACAGCGAGCGCGTCCGGCGTCCGCGCCACCTGCGCGCGGAACAGCTCCGGCAGGGTCGTCGCGGGTACGTCGTGACCGGTGTCGTTCCACCGGACGAGCACCGCCTCCCGCTCGGCCTCGCCGAGAACCTCCAGATCCCGGACGGGGACGTCGGGTTCGGCGGCCACCCGGTCGAGGAGCCGCGCCAGCAGCCCGGCGAGCCGCTGGGCCGTCGTCCCGTCGTACAGGTCGTGGGCGTACTCCAGGAGGAGGGTGAGACGGTCCCGGCCCACCTCGTCGACGAAGGTGAAGTGGAGGTCGAACTTGGCCATGCCCGTGTCCATGTCGAACCACTCGGTGGGCATGCCGAGCACCTCGGGGTCGCCGTCGGGCCGGTAGTGGTAGCCGATCATGACCTGGAAGAGCGGGTTGCGGCCGGCGACCCGGGGCGGGTTCACGGCCTCGACGACGTGGTCGAAGGGGAGATCCTGGTTCTCGAACGCCTCCAGCGCGGACTCCCGGACCCGGCGCAGGAGTTGCGTGAACGTCAGGCCGGTCTCGCCGCCCGACAGGTCGGTGCGCAGCACCAGCGTGTTCACGAAGAACCCGATCAGGTCGTCCATCGCGTCGTCCGTACGCCCGGCGATGGGCGCCCCGAGCGGAATGTCGTTCCCGGCGCCGAGCCGGTGCAGCAGCGCCGCCGTGGCGGCCTGGAACAGCATGAACATACTGGTGTTGGTGGCACCGGACAGCTCACGCAGAGCCTGGGCCGTGGAAGGGGAGAGGTCCAGGTGGACCTTGCCGCCACGCCCGGTGGGCTCCTCCGGCCGGGGCCGGTCCAGCGGCAGGGACAGCTCCTCCGGCAGCTCCCGCAGAGCCCCGGTCCAGTGGGCGAGCTGGGCTTCGCCGACCTGACCGAGCAGCGTGTCCTGCCACAGGGTGTAGTCGGCGTACTGGACCGGCAGCGGCTCCCACCTCGGGGCGTGGCCTTCGACACGGGCCCGGTACGCGGTGCTGAGATCACCGAGGAACGGCCGGTCCGACCACTCGTCGGTGGTGATGTGATGCAACATCAGAGCCACGACGTGATCGCCGGGGCCCAGCCTCAACACCTCGGCCCGGACGGGGAGTTCGGTGCTCAGGTCGAACGGGCGCCGCTGTGCCGCCGCGATCCGCTCGGACAGCTCGTCCTCGGTGACATCGGACATCCGGAAGTCGGGCTCGGCCGTGCCCGGCGGCACGATCCACTGATACGGCTCCCCGTCCTCCTCCAGGAACCGTGTCCGCAGAGCCTCATGACGGTCGGTCACATCACCCAGCGCGGCCCGCAGCGCGTCGAGGCGCAGCTCGCCGCGCAGCCGGAAGACGAGGGGGAAGTTGTAGGCGACGCCGCCGGTGATGCGCTCCACCAGCCACAGTCGCCGCTGGGCCGCCGACAGCGGGATCCGCGCGGGCCGCTCGGACGCCGGCCGCAGCACGGGACGCGCGGGCCTGCCGGCCTCCGCCCGCAGCGCCAGCGCCTCCGGGGTGGGCGCCTCGAACAGGTCACGGATCGCCAGCTCGGCACCCAGCTCGGTGCGGGCGCGACTGATCAGCCGGGTCGCCAGCAGCGAGTGGCCGCCCAGGTCGAAGAAGTTGTCCTCCGCGCCCGTGCGGGGCAGGCCCAGCACCTCGGCGAAGAGCCGGCACAGCACCTCCTCGACGGGGGTGCGCGGGCCGCGCCCGGCCGACAGGGCGACCGCGGGCTCGGCGTCCGGCAGGGCGCGCACATCGAGCTTGCCGTTGTCGTTCATCGGCAGTCCGGGCAGGACCACGAAGGCGGCGGGCACCATGTAGCCGGGCAGCCGCTGTCCGAGGTCGTCGCGGAGCCGCCTGACGAGCGCGGTGTGACCGCGCCCGGCGGCCGGGGTGTTCGCGAACGGGACGTCGTCGCGGTCGGCGCGCGGCCGGTACAGACCCGCCGTACGGGAGGTGTCGGTGCCGGGCACGAAAACGGCCTCGTAGGCGCCCGGTTCGTCGGACCAGGTGGTGAGCAGCCGGTAGCCGTGTGTCTCGGCCGTCTCCCGCAGGTCCTCCGGCTCCACGCCCATGGCGGTGACGGCCGTCGGCCGACCGGTGTCCAGGGCGCGCAGGCCGGCGAGGTCGCCGACCGTGCGGGCGTCCGGGACGCCCCGCACCCGCAGCGGCCCGCTGCCGTCGAGACGGGTGAGGAGCACGTCCCGCCCGGTCCAGTCGACGGCCGGGACGCCGTCCAGGGAGAGTGCCGGAGCCCCCTCGTACAGCACCACGTCGTACCGGTAGCGGGTCAGCTCGTTGTGGTGGCGGCCCGCCTTGGTGCGCAGGTCGACGCAGACGCCGAGGGTGGTGAACCAGTCCGGGTCGACGAGGAGTTCCTTCTCCAGGGCGAGGCCGCGCTCCACGGCCCGGCGCAGGCTCCCGGGCTCGGTGTCCGCGTCGGCACGGGCGGCCTGGATACCGGACTGGAACACCCGGGCCTGGCGCAGGTCGCGGACGTCACCGAGGAACAGGGCGCCGCCGGGCGCGAGCAGGTCCAGCGCGCCCCGGATCACCTGGTGGAGGTGGTCCAGGCTGGGGAAGTACTGGATGACGGAGTTGATGACGACCGTGTCGAAGAAGCCGGTGGGCAGTCCGTCGGTCACCTCTGCCGCCTGGCAGCGCAGCTCGACCTTGCCGGCCAGCACAGGGTCGCTCTGGACGCCCTCGGTGAGCTTGCGGATCACGGGCGCGGCGAAGTCGGTCGCCCAGTACGCCTCGGCGTCCGGGGCGAGCTTCGACAGCAGCAGACCCGAGCCGACACCGATCTCCAGGATGCGGCGGGGCCTCAGCTCGCGGATGCGGGACACGGTGGCCTCACGCCACTCGCGCATGTGCTCCACGGGGATGGGGGTGCCGTCGTAGGAGCTGTCCCAGCCGGCGAAGTCCTCGGTGAAGAGGGCGGTGCCGATCTCGGTGTACTCGGCGGAGTAGATCTCCTGCCACTCGCCGATCTGCTCCCGCTCGGCCGACTCGCGTGCCTCGGCGTCGGGTTCGGCGGGGACGACGTAGCCGACGAGGCGCTTGGTGCCGGGGGCGCCGGCGTCGTCCCTGGCGATGACGGCGGCCCGGGACACCTCGGGGTGCTGGACGAGAGCGGTCTCGATCTCGCCCAGCTCCACCCGGTAGCCGCGGATCTTGACCTGGTCGTCGGTACGGCCCAGGAAGTCCAGATTGCCGTCCGGGCGGCGTCGTACGAGGTCACCGGTGCGGTACATGCGCTCGCCCGGCTGCCCGTACGGGTCGGCCACGAACCGCTCGGCGGTCAGGCCGGGCCGGTCGAGGTAGCCGCGCGCCAGACCGACACCGGCGATGTACAGCTCACCCGACACACCGTCGGGCACCGGCCGCAGCCAGGTGTCGAGGATGCGGGCGCGGGTGGCGCGGATGGGTTTGCCCACGGTCGGGGTCGCGCTGTCCTGTGTACCGCCGCCGAGCGTGTTGATCGTGTACTCGGTCGGGCCGTACAGGTTGTAGCCGTACGTCCCCTCCGTGTCCCGCAGGGTGTTCCACACCGTCTCGGTGACGGCCTCGCCGCCGAGCAGCACCAGCGGCGGCCGGTGCCCCTCCAACAGGCCCTCCTCCAGCAGGAGGTGGGCGTAGGTCGGGGTCACGTTGACGACGTCGACGCGGTGTTCCTCGCAGTACGCCACCAGCGCGGTCGCGTCCCGCCTCAACTCCTCGTCGCAGACGTGCACCTCATGTCCCTCGACGAGCCACAGCAGCTCCTCCCAGGACATGTCGAACGCGAACGACACGGTGTGCGCGATTCGCAGCCGCCGTCCGCCGGCCGACGCGATCGCCGGGGCGAAGATCTCCTTCTGGTGGTTGAGCTGCATGTTCGTCAGACCGACGTACGGCGTGACGACACCCTTGGGACGGCCCGTCGAGCCCGAGGTGTAGATGACGTACGCCGGGTGGTCGAGGCTGAAGTCCACCGACACCGGGCCGGCCGGGAGGGCTGCCAGTTCGGCCGCCACCGCCGGGTCGTCGAGCAGTACGCGCGGCGTGTCGCCCGTCAGCGTCTGCGACACGCTCTGCGTGGACAGCAGGAGCAGCGGGCGGGCGTCCGCCAGCATCAGCGACAGCCGGTCGGCCGGGTGGTCCAGCTCCAGCGGCAGATACGCCGACCCCGTCCGCAGCACCGCGAACAGCGCCACCACCATGTCGATCGAGCGCGGCAGTCCGAGCGCGATCACCTTCTCGGGACCGGCGCCCCGCGCGATCAGCAGCCGGGCCATGCGGTCGCAGCGCGCGTCGAGTTCGGCGTACGTCAGGGTCTGCGCGCCGAAGACCAGGGCGGTCTCGTCCGGGGTGCGGGCGGCCTGCGCGGCCAGCATGTCCGCGACCGTCTCGTGCGGTACGGGCTGCCGCTGTTCGGCCTCCTCACGGGCGAGCGCGGTGGCCTCGGCGGGCAGCAGGGAGCCCAGTGAGCCGACGGGCGCGTGCGGGGCGGCCACCAGCCGGCCCACCAGCAGCACGAAGCGGTCCAACAGGCGTTGCGCGTAGGCGCCGTCCAGCAGGTCGGGCCGGTAGGCGAGGGTCGCTCTGACCCGCTCGCCGGGCGTGACCACCAGGTTCGCCGGGTAGTGCGTGGCGTCCACGTTGGCCACGGCCGTCGCGCCGTGCCGCTCGCGCAGCTCGGCCAGCCGCTCGTCGGTGTCGGCGTTGCGCAGCACGAACAGCGTGTCGAACAGCCGCCGGTGCCCCGACTCGGCCTGGAGCACACCCAGGCCCAGATGCTCGAACGGCATGACCTCAAGCCGCTCGCCCTGGATACGGCGCAGCAGGGCGACCACCGGCTCACGCGGGTCGAAGGCGATGCGCGCGGGCACGGTGTTGAGGAACATGCCGATGACGTTCTCGACGTCCGGCACCTCGCTGGGCCGCCCGGCGACCGTCGTACCGAACGCGATGTCGCTGCGGCCCGTCGCGCCGGCCAGGACCAGCCCCCAGGCCGCGTTGAGCACGGTGTTGAGGGTCAGACCGTGTCCCCGGGCGAGGTCGCGCAGCCGCTCGGCGACCGCCGTGTCCAGCACGGCGTCCAGCTGCTCAGGGATCACCGGCTCCCGCCCCCGGTCGGAGGCGGCCGGCACCAGCAGCGTGGGCTCCTCGAAACCGGACAGGGCCGCCCGCCAGGACCGGGTGGCCTCGGTGTCGTCCTGTCGTTCCAGCCAGGTCAGGTAGTCGCGGTACGAGCCGGGACGGGCGAGGCCCGCCGGGTCGCCTCCGCTCTCGTACAGCGCGAACAGCTGGTCCAGGAACAGCCAGGCCGACCAGCCGTCCCACAGGATCAGATGACGGCCCACGACCAGCCGGTCGCCGCGCTCGTCACCGAGTCGTACGAGCAGCATCCGGAAGAGGAGGGGGCGGGTGAGGTCGAAGCGCCGCGCCCTCGACTCGTCCAGCAACTCCCGCATCCGCCGGTCCTGTTCGGTTGCCGGCAGCCCTGCCAGATCCACCTCGGTCAGCGGGATCTCGGCGTCCCGCACGATGAACTGCACCGGCTGGCGCAGCCCTTCACTGGTGAACCCGGCGCGGAGGCTGGGGTTGCGGGCCAGCAGCGTGCGCACGGCCGCCGACAGCCGCTCGGCGTCGACGCGTTCGGTGAAGTCGAAGGACTCGTGGACCGTGTAGACGTCCAGGGAGCTGTCGTCGAAGTTCGAGTGGAAGAACAGGCCCTCCTGGAGCGGGGCGAGGGGCCACACGTCCTCGATCCGGCCCGGGGCGAGCCGCTCGACCCGCTCGCGCTCCTCCTCGGTCAGGGTGAACGCGGACTCGACAGGGCTGTCCCCCGCGGTCGTCTCGTCGACAGCGGCCGTCGCCGCGAGCGCCGCCGGGGTGCGGTGCTCGAAGACGTCGCGCGGGCCGATCACCAGACCCGCGCGGCGGGCCCGGCTGGAGACGGCGATCGAGCTGATGCTGTCCCCGCCGAGCAGGAAGAAGTCGTCGTCGACACCGACCTCCGCGAGCTTCAGCACGGCCGCGAAGATCTCGACGAGCAGCTGCTCCCGAGGACTGCCCGGCGCACGGGTGACAGCGGTCCGTACGGCCTGCGGGGCGGGCAGCGTGGCCCGGTCCAGCTTGCCGCTGGGGGTGAGCGGCAGCGCGTCGAGGACCACCCAGGCGCTCGGCACCATGGGGGAGGGGAGGGACCCGGTCAGGGCCTCGCGGAGGTCGCTCACCTCGGCGCCGCCGACGGGCACGACATAGGCGACGAGCGCGTCGTCCCGTACCGTCACGGCGGCCTGCGCGACCTCCGGAAGCCGTACGAGGGCGGCCTCGATCTCGCCGAGTTCGATCCGGTTGCCGCGCAGCTTGACCTGCCGGTCCGTGCGGCCCAGGTACTCGATCACCCCGTCCGGGCGTCGCCGGACGAGGTCACCGGTGCGGTACATCCGGGTGCCGGGCGGCCCGTACGGATCGGCGGTGAACCGCTCGGCGGTCAGCGCCGGACGCGCGTGGTAGCCGCGGGCGAGCTGGACGCCGGTCAGGTACAGCTCGCCGGGGACGCCGTCGGGGACGGACCGCAGACAGGCGTCCAGGACCCGCAGGCCGGTGTTCCACACGGGACGCCCGATGGGCACCGAAGCGCCGTGGTCCTCGTCGGAGGCATACGGGTGGTAGGTGACGTCGACGGCCGCCTCGGTCGGGCCGTACAGGTTGTGCAGCGGCACGCCCGTCAGCGCGTGCCAGCGGCCCGCGGCGGTGACGGGGAGCGCCTCGCCGCTGCTCAGCACGCGGCGCAGCGACACCGACCAGGTGGGGTCGCCGGTGACCTCGTCGTGCTGGAGGAAGGCCTCCAGCATCGACGGCACGAAGTGCATGGTCGTGACGGCCTGTTCACGGACGAGCCCGGCCAGGTAGGCGGGGTCGCGGTGGCCGTCCGGGCGGGCGAGCACCACGGTCGCGCCTTCGAGGAGCGGCCAGAAGAACTCCCACACGGACACGTCGAAGCTGGACGGTGTCTTCTGCAGCACCCGGTCGTCCGCGCCGAGTCCGTAGGCACCCTGCGTCCACGCGAGCCGGTTGACGATGGCGCGGTGGGTGACGACGACGCCCTTGGGGAGGCCGGTCGAGCCGGAGGTGTAGATGAGGTAGGCGGGGTCGTCGGGGCGGGCGGCGACGGGGGCGACGGCGTTACCGGCCGGCTCGTCGTCCGGGGCGTCGAGCAGCAGCACCGAGGGAATCGCGGGAACGTTCCGCGCGGGCGACTGCGGCGGTCGGGACGCTCGCGGCAGCCGGTCGGCCGTCGCGGACAGCGTGACCACGGTCGTGGCGCCCGAGTCGGCGAGCATGTGGGTCACCCGGTCGGCCGGGTAGTCCAGGTCCACCGGCAGATAGGCGGCACCCGACTTCAGGACGCCGAGCAGTGCCACCATCAGCTCCGCCGAGCGGGGCACGGCGACCGCGACGAAGGCTCCCGGCCGGGCGCCACGGCCGCGCAGCCGCACGGCCAACTCCTCGGCGCGGGCGTCCAGTTCGGCGTAGCTCAGGTGCTCGTCCTCGAAGACGACGGCTGTCGCGTCCGGCGTCCTGGCGACCTGCGCCGCGAACCCCTCGGCCAGGGTGGTCTCCGGTACGAGGCGGTCCTCGCCGGTGGGACGGGCGTGCAGGGCCTCGTCGGGGGAGAGCAGCTCCACGGAGGCGGCCACGCGGTCCGGTGCCTCGGCGATGGCCTCCAGCACGCGCGCCAGACGGTCGCCGATGGCGCGGACGGTGTCGCCGTCGAGGCGTTCCGCGTGGTGCTTGAGCCGCAGGTCGAGCCGTCGGCCGGGCTTGACGACGAGGGCGAGGGGGTAGTGCACGGCATCGTGGAAGGCGTCGCCGGTGATCCGTACGGTGCCCGAGGCGTCCCGGAGGTCCGTCTCGGCGGGGTAGTTCTCGAACACCACGAGGGTGTCGAAGAGTTCACCGGAGCCCGCGTGCCCGGTGAGCCGCTGGATCTCGGCGAGGCCCAGGTGCTGGTGGTCCAGCAGCCGGGCCTGCTCCTCCTGGAGCCGGACGAGCAGAGCCCCGAGGGATTCGCGGGGGGCCCAGCGGAAGCGGGTCGGCAGGGTGTTGATGAACAGGCCCACCATCGAGGCGATGCCCTCGACCTCGCCGTCGCGCCCGGAGACCGTGGTGCCGAACACCACGTCGTCCCGGCCGGTCAGCCTGCCGAGGAGCAGGCCCCAGGCGCCCTGCACCACCGTGCCGAGGGTGATCCCGTGCTCACGGGCCCGCTCGGCGAGCCGCGCGGTGGTCCGCTCGGACAGCTCCACCCGCACATGGCCCGGTCGTACGGGTGCCGCGTCGGCCGGAGTGCCGACGAGCCGCGTCGGCTCGTCGAACCCGGCGAGCGCGTCGAGCCAGGCGTCGCGGGCCGCGTCGCGGTCCTGCTCGGCCAGGCGGCGCAGGAAGCCGCGGTAGGGGGCGACTTCGGGAAGCGGGGGCGTGTCAGCACCGTAGAGCGCCATCAGTTCGCGGTGCAGCACCGGCAACGACCAGCCGTCCGCCACGATGTGATGGAACGTCAGCACCAGACGGCTGTGCTCCTCCCCGAGCCGGACCAGGGCGCAGCGCAGCAGGGGCGGCGCGGCCAGGTCGAAGCCCCGGGCGCGCTCGTCGGCGGCCACCGCGTCACCCAGCGACTCCCGGACCTCCCCGTCCTGCGACGACAGGTCGACCTCCCGCCACGGCAGCTCGGCGTCCCGCGTGACGATCTGCACCGGGGTGCCGTCCGGGCGCTGACGGAACGCGGCCCGCAGCGGCGCGTGCCGGTCCAGCAGGCCCTGCGCGGCCCGGCGCAGCAGCGAGCCGTCGACGGGTCCGGCGAGGTCGAGGACCTGTTGGACGACATACGTGTCCCCGTCGGCGCCGCCGGTGAGGGAGTGGAAGAAGAAGCCCTGTTGGAGCGGGGTCAGCGGAAGCAGTTCCTCGACCGGCAGCGGGTGCGTGCCCTGGATCTCGGCGAGTTCGGCCTCGTCGACCTCCACCAGCGGCTCGTCGGCGGTCCGCTCGGCGACCCGCTCGACGGCGGCCTTCGCCAGCGCCTCGACCGTGCGGTGCCGGAACACGTCACGCGTGGTGAGCCTGAGGCCCGACTCCCGTGCGCGGATGAGGAGTTGGATGGCGCTGATGCTGTCGCCGCCGAGCGCGAGGAAGTCGTCCTCGGCCGTCACGGCGTCGAGCCCGAGCACGTCGGCGTACAGCGCGCACAGCAGCTTCTCGCGGCTGGTGCGCGGGGCGCGGCCGGAGCTCATGGCCGCGTAGTCCGGGGCCGGCAGCGCCCGCGCGTCGATCTTGCCGCTGGGGGTGACCGGCAGGGCGTGCAACGGGACGAACGCCGAGGGGACCATGTAGTCGGGCAGCCACTCGGCGGCGTGCCCGCGCAGGGTCCGCATCAGCGCGCCGACGTCACGGAAGGGCGCGGGCCGGTTGGCGTGCGGAAAGGCGTCGGCCGTCCGGTACAGGGGGCCGAAGGGCCCGTCGAGGACGAGCACGGCGTCGAACGCCCCGTCGTCGGCGTTCCCGTTCCAGGTGAGTGCCGCCCGGTAGCCGTGCTCCGCCGCCAGCGCGTGCAGATCCGCCGGATCGGCCCCGGTGGCCGCCTCCCGGCTGCTGCCGTCCAGCCGCCGCAGGTCAGCCAGGTCGTCCGCGAGGCGCGCGTTGGGCACACCGGTGACGCGGAGCCCGTCCGGCCGCCCGGCCAGCAGCTCCGCCAGTCCGCCGAGGCCGCCGACCGCCGCCCAGTCGGTCTCCGGCAACTCCGGGCTGCCCGTCGCAGCCCCCGGGCGCAGCACGACGTCGTACCGGTACCGGCTCAGCTCGTTGTGGTGCGAGGCCCGCTTGATCCGGATCTCCGCGTCGAAGCCGTCGAGGGCGGCGAAGAAGTCCGGGTCGAGGAGGAGTTCGCCCTCCCAGCGCACCGACTGCTCGACGGCCGCGCGCAGCGCGCTCTTGTCCTCACCCTCACCCGCGTCACCGGTCGCCCGCCGGGTCTCCACGGCCGCGCGCAGCGTACGCAGCAGCCGCAGGTTGCGGACGTCGCCGACGAAGATCCGGCCACCGGGGGCCAGCAGCCCCGACACCTGGCGCAGCACATCGACGAGGTACTCCCCACTGGGGAAGTACTGGGCGACCGAGTTGATGACGACCGTGTCGAAGTACCCGGTCGGCAGCCCGTCGGTGTCGTGGGCGGGCCGGGCCCGCAGCTCGACCTTCACGGCCAGCTCGGGATCGGCGTCGACCTGGGCGCGGAGCGCCGCGACGGCCTTCGCCGAGAGGTCGGTGCCCCAGTACGCCTCGCAGTCCGGCGCGATCCGGGACAGGATCAGGCCGCTGCCGACACCGATCTCCAACACCCTTTGGTTCGTGCCGAGTTCACGGATGCGCTCGACGGTCGCCGCTCGCCACTCGCGCATCTCCTCGACGGGGATCGGCGTGCCGTCGTACATGCTGTTCCAGCCGGCGTAGTTCTCGCGGAGACCGGATCCGTCACGGGCGGCGGTGTCGGCGGAGTCGACGGCGTCCTCGGAACCGGCCGCCCCGTAGAGGAGTTCGTGCAGCTCCTTCCACTCCTCGACCCGGGCGTCGGGGTCCGCGTCGCGTGGCGCGTCGAGGGCGGGGACGACGTAGGCGGCGAGGCGGCGGTCGCCGGGCCGGTCCTCGCGCACGACCACGGTGACCTGGTCGACGGCCGGGTGGCCGCGCAGCACCGACTCGATCTCGCCCGGCTCGATACGGAAGCCGCGGATCTTCACCTGGGCGTCGGCGCGCCCCAGGAACTCCAGCCGTCCGTCGGCGCGCCAGCGGACCAGGTCCCCGGTGCGGTAGAGCCGCTCGCCGGGCCCCCCGAACGGGTCGGCCACGAACCGCTCGGCCGTCAGATCCGGCCGCCCGAGATAGCCCCGGGCCAGGCCGTCACCGCCCAGGTACAGCTCACCGGTGACCCCGGCGGGGACGGGCCGCAGGAACGCGTCCAGGACGTACGCCCGGGTCCCCGGGTCGGGCACGCCGATCGGGACGATCGCCCCGGCCGGGATGTCCGGATCGCACAGCCCGAGCGTGGAGTTGGTGGTGGCCTCGGTCGGGCCGTACGCGTTGAACATCATCCGCCCGCGCGCGTACCGCCCCACCAGCTCGGGTGAGACACGCTCGGTGCCCGCCAACAGCGTGGCGGTCGGCGGGAGACGGACGTCGTCGGGCAGGGCGGCGAGCAGCGCGGGCGGCAGGATCATGAAGGTGATGCCGTGCGCGTTCGCGTAGTCGGCGAGCGGTGCGCCGGGCACCCGCAGTTCCGCCGGGACGACGACGAGCCGGCCGCCGGACAGCAGTCCGAGGCACAGGTCCCAGAAGGCGACGTCGAAGCTCGGCGAGGCGAACTGCAGCACCCGGCTGTGCGGGCCGATGCCGAACCGCTCGCTCTGCGTGGCCACCAGCTTCGCCACACCGCCGTGCGCGAGGGCGACACCCTTGGGGCGGCCCGTCGAACCCGAGGTGTAGATCACATAGGCGGCGTTCAGCACGGTGAGCGATGCCCCGCGATCAGCCTCGGTGGGGTCGTGGGCCGGCCGCCCGGCCAACTCGGCGGCCGTGGCGGGCGAGTCCAGCTCCAGGAGCGTCATGCCCTCGACCGGGTCGGGGAGGTCCCGTGCGGTCTCCCCGGTGGTCACCATGCAGACGGGCCGCGCGTCGCCCAGCATGTACGCGATCCGGTCCGCCGGGTAGTCGTGGTCGATCGGCAGATAGGCGGCGCCCGACTTCAGGACAGCCACCTCCGCGACGATCAGCTCGGCGGAGCGCGGCAGTGTCAGGGCGACGATCCGCTCGGGCCCGGCACCCCGCGCGATCAGCGCGTGCGCCAGGCGGTTGGCGCGCTCGTCCAGCTCCGCGTAGGTGAGTTCCTCGTCCTCGAAGATCAGCGCCACGGCGTCCGGCCGCTGCCGCACCTGCTCGGCGAACATCGCGGGCCAGGTGTCCGCCGGCACCGAGTGCGCGGTGTCGTTCCAGTCGTGGACGACCTGGCGGTACTCCTGCGGGCTCATCAGCTCCAGGCGGGCGACCGGAGTCCCGGGCCGGGCCAGCGCGTCGGCCAGCAGGGTGCGGTAGTGGCCGAGGAGCCGTTCGATCGTCGTACCGTCGAAGACGCCGGGGTGGTACGAGGCCCGTGCCGAGCCGTCGACCACCTCCAGCAGCACGTCGACCGGGGCGGGCAGCTCACCGATGGGCCGCGCGGCCGTGGCGAACGCCGTGTTGAAGAACAGCCCGCCGCCGCGCGTCGGCCGGGGCCGCAGCTCCTCGACCAGGAGCCCGACCGGCACCCGGTTGGTCTCCGCCTCCTCGTGCGCCTGCGTCACCCGGCGCACCAGCTCGGCGAACGTCGGCTCGTGCTCGACGGACACCCGCAGCGGGAGTCCGTCATGGCCCACGGTCAGGTCCGTCGCGCCGGTATAGCGGTGCAGCAGGGCGACGAACGCCGCGAGGCGTACGGCGTCGGGGGCGTCCGGAACATCCGCCGGCGCGCACGTGTCCCGTTCGAGGAGCGGCTGTGGCGGGTGGGGCCGATCGGCGGGCAGTGAGATCTCCAGCGGCAGCGATGTCAGCAGCCGCCGCCAATAGGCCAGGACTTCCTCGGTACCGCACACAGCAGTGAGCCTTCCCACCAGGTAGGGGCCCGGTTCTTCGCCGGGGTCGCCGACATACTAAGGTAAGGGTTACCTAATTCACAGGGTGCTCATAGTGGAGTTGCCCCGAGGGCGGGACCGCGATCCAGGGAAGACCTACAGTTCAACCCGCACTCGTCCTACAGTTAAGGCAAGCCTCATCAAAGAAAGTTGAAGACGTGGGGACCTCTACGGTCCGGGCGGCGAAAGGCCCCCGCGCGGCACTGCTGCTGACGCTCTCGGGCGTGGCCCTGCTCACCCTGTGCGCCCTGTCGATGGCGTTCGGCGCGCTCGGCGTCCCCCTCGACCAGGTGTGGCACACCCTGCTCGGCGACGCCCCCAACTCCCGTATCGACAGCGTCATCTGGTCCGTACGCGTGCCACGCACCGCCCTGGGCCTCGCCACCGGCGCCGCCCTCGGCCTCTCGGGCGCGCTGATGCAGGCGCTGACCCGCAATCCGCTCGCCGACCCCGGCATCCTCGGTGTCAGCGCGGGCGCGGCCTTCGCGGTCGTCCTGTCGGTCGGTGTGTTCGGCATCGCGTCGGTGTACGGCTACATCTGGTTCGCCTTCGGCGGCGCGTTCGTCGCCAGCGTCCTGGTGTACCTCCTCGGCGGGCTCGGCCGGTCCGGCTCCACCCCGGTCAAACTCGCCCTGGCCGGGGTCGCCGTGACCTCCCTGCTGTTCTCGCTGACCAGCGCCATCGCCCTCACCGACCCGGACGCCCTCAACCGCTACCGCTTCTGGAGCGCGGGCTCGCTCGCCAACCAGGACGAGGGGGTCCTTCTGCGCGTCCTGCCGTTCCTGGCCGTCGGCGCGCTCCTCGCCCTCGCCTGCGCCCCGGCCCTCAACAGCCTCGCGCTCGGCGACGACGTGGCGAAGTCGCTCGGCCTCAAACTGGGCCTGGTCCGCGTCCAGGGTGTCATCGCCGTCACCCTGCTCACCGGCGGAGCGGTCGCCGTCATCGGGCCCGTCGTCTTCGTCGGTCTGGTCGTCCCGCACATCGCCCGCGTCCTCGCCCAACTGGCCGGCGTCGGCCCGGACCACCGCTGGCTGCTGCCCCTGTCGGCCGTCCTCGCCCCCTGCCTCCTGCTGGCCGCCGACATCGCCGGCCGGCTGATCGCCCGCCCGACCGAGATCCAGGCGGGCATCCTCGTCGCCTTCATCGGCGGCCCCTTCTTCATCGCGCTGGTCCGCCGCCGACGCCTCGCGGAGCTGTGACATGACTTCTCGACCCCGGAGGGGCGGGCCCCTGCCCGGTGAGCCACGGGAATTCCGGCCCGTCACCACCGAACTGCGGGCTTCCCGCCCCGTGAGCGCCGAGCCGTCGGGATCGCGGGTCTTGTGCGGCGAGCCGTGGAACGGCGGCCCCGTGCCCGCCGAACCGTGGAACAGCGATCCCACGCCCGTCGAACCGTGGGGATCGCGGCCGATGTTCGGTGAGCCGTGGACCGGCGGTCCCGTGGCCGGTGAGCCGTGTCATCGTCGGCCCGTGGCCTTCGAAACCGTGGTGCCAGGGGCCCATGACGACCGAACCCGTGGAGCTGTGAGCCGATGACGACCGACCTCGCGCCCGTGCCGCCCCCGAAGGGCGCCGCGGATCCGCCCCCCAGGCGCCGCACGGCCGACCGCCTCACCTTCCGGTTCCCGGCGCCGCCCGTCTCCGGCGTCGTACGCCCCCGGCTGCTGGCTGTCTCCCTGCTGCTCGCGGCCGCCGCGTTCCTGGCCTTCGCCGTGGAGACCTCCGTCGGGGACATCGACCTCCCGCTCACCGACGTGATGAAGGCACTGGCGGGCACGGGCGACCCCGGCACCGAACTGATCGTGCACGAACTGCGGCTGCCGCGCGCTCTGGCCGGGCTGCTCGTCGGCATCGCGTTCGGCATCTCCGGGGCCCTCCTGCAGACCGTGACGCTCAACCCGCTGGCCAGTCCCGACATGATGGGCATCACGCAGGGCGCCGGCGCGGCGGTCGTCGCCGGGATCGTCCTCGGCTGGGACGGCGGCCTCAGCACCCAGGCCCTGGGTCTGCTGGGCGCGTTGACCGCAGGACTGCTGGTGTACGTCCTGGCCTGGAAACGCGGCACCACCGGCTACCGCATCGTCCTCGTCGGCATCGGTATCGCCTGGATCTGCACCAGCGTCACCGACTACCTCCTGGCCCACGGCCAGCGCTTCCAGGCGCAGGCCGCCCTCGGCTGGCTCGTCGGCAACCTCAACGGCCGCACCTGGGAACAGATCGGCCCGCTCGCCATCACGATGGCCGTGCTGGTGCCCCCGGCCGTGCTGCTCGGCCGGCAGATCCGTGTCCTGCAACTCGGGGACGACGTCGCCAAAGGCCTCGGCACCCGGGTCCACATCGTCCGGATGGGCGTCCTGCTCATCTCGGTCGGGCTCGTCGCCTTCGGCACGGCGACGGCCGGGCCCGTCGCCTTCGTGGCGCTCGCCGCACCCCAGGTCGCCCAGCGCCTGGCCGGCACCCCGTTCCCGCCGCCGGTCGCGGCGGGGCTCACCGGTGCCGTGATGGTGCTGGTGTCCGACCTCGCCGCCCGGAAGATCGTCCCGGACACGGAACTCCCGGTCGGGATCGTCACCGGGGTGCTCGGCGCACCCGTACTGCTGTGGCTGCTCATCCGCGCCAACCGCGCCGGTTCAGGAGGCTGAAGACGTGTCATCGAAGTACGAACCGGCCACGAAGCGCGACGCCCGCGCCGATTCCCGTGCCGACAGCGGCGCCGACACCGCTGTCGGCGCGGGCGCCGGCAAGGGTGTCGGTGCCGGTGTCGACGCTGTTGTCGACGACCGCACCCGCGGTCCCGTCGACGGTCCCGAACTGCGCGCCGAGGGCCTGCGCCTGGCCTACGACGACCGGATCGTCGTCGAGGACCTCGACCTGGTCGTCCCCACCGGCCGCGTCACCGCGATCGTCGGCGCCAACGCCTGCGGCAAGTCCACCCTGTTGCGCGCCCTGGCCCGGCTGCTCACGCCCAAGGCCGGTGCCGTCCACCTGGACGGCCGCTCGGTGCACTCCATCCCGACCCGGACCCTCGCCCAGAAGCTCGGGATCCTCCCGCAGACCCCCGTCGCGCCCGAGGGGCTGACGGTCATCGACCTGGTGGGGCGCGGGCGTTCACCGCACCAGACCTGGTGGCGGCAGTGGTCGCAGGGCGACGAGGAGGCCGTGCACGAGGCGCTGCGGGCCACCGCCATGACCGACCTCGCCCACCGGCCCGTCGACGAACTCTCCGGCGGACAGCGGCAACGCGCCTGGATCGCCATGGCCGTCGCCCAGGGCACCCCCGTGATGCTGCTGGACGAGCCGACGACCTACCTCGACCTCGCCCACCAGATCGACGTCCTCGACCTGGTCACCGACCTCAACCGGCACCAGGGCCGCACCGTCGTCATGGTCCTGCACGACCTCAACCAGGCCTGTCGGTACGCCGACCACATCATCGCCATGAAGAACGGACGCGTCGCGGGCGAGGGCGCCCCCGCCGACGTCATCACCGCCACGATGGTCGAGGACGTCTTCGGACTGCGCTGCGTCGTCGGTGAGGACCCCGTCAGCCGCACCCCCATGGTCATCCCGATGGGCCGCCACCACGAGGGAACGGCCCCGGACCCGGTGCCTGTGTCGGGCACCGCCGGCTGACGTGCGGCCGACGGTGCCCTCGACCCCTCACGGGTCCTCAACGGCAACGGGCCCGTGAGGGTGGCGAGGGGCGGGTGGTCACCCGTGAGGGGTCCTGTACGGGCCCGTCACCCCCGCGGGTTCACGGGCGGGCCGTCAGGTAACCGCCCATCGTGCGGAAGTAGTCCGTCGCCGCGTGCTCGATGCCGTCCTCCGTCCGCACCCGCTTGACCAGCAGCCCCGCCAGTCTTCCGGAGCGGGCCTCGGCGCCGGCCACGATGACGATCCCGTCGCCCTCCCGAATGAAGATCCGCCCCGGTGTGCCCCCGTAACGTCCCTCGGAGACGGCGGCCGAGACGATCCGGACGCGCTTGCCGCGGTGGTGGGTGAAGGCGTTGGGATACGGGTCGGACTGGGCCCGTACGAACCGCTCCAGGTCCTCGGCGGGCCAGGTCCAGTCGATCCGGCTGTCCTCCGGGGACCGCTTGTGGAAGAAGCTCGACCGGGAGCGGTCCTGGGGCGTCCACACGGCCCTGCCCGAGGCGATGAGTTCGAGCGAGTCGGTGACGAGCGGGCCGATCAGGTCGACCGTGCGGTGGAACAGGTCCGTCGCCGTGTCGTGCGGCCCGACCGGCACCGAACGCTGCAACAGCACGTCGCCCATGTCGAGTTCGGCGTCCATGCGGTGGGCCGTGACCCCGACCTCCTTCTCGCCGTTGATGAGCGCCCAGATGAGCGGAGAGAACCCCGCGTACGTGGGGAGCAGCGAGTCGTGGATGTTGAGGGTGCCGTGCGGTGGCAGGTCGAAGATCTCGGGCGGCAGCCAGGTACGCCAGTTGTTGGCCACGATGAGGTCCGGATCGGCCTCCTTGAGCACGCGCAAAAGTTCGTCGTCATCCGGTCGACTGCGCAGCAGCACGGGCACACCGTGCTGTTCGGCGAGATCGGCGACCGAGTCGCTCCAGATCTTTTCGTACGCGTGGTCGCTCTTCGGATGGGTGACTGCCAGGACCACTTCGTGGCCGGAATCCAGCAGTGCCTGCAGCGTCCGGTGTCCCCAGGTCTGGTACCCGAACATAACGACCCGCATATGAGCCCTCCTCAGCCGTTGCTAGGTAAGGCTTACCTTATCTAACATGTCTCTGCTGGGGGAGCTGTGTTCCACCTTGTGAATCTCTGTGACCTGTACTACGAAAGGCGATGACGCGGTGACGACGCTGCACACCGGGCCGGAAATCTATGACGTACTGGGCATCGGATTCGGCCCATCGAATCTCGCACTCGCCATCGCACTCCATGAGCACTCCGTGAAGGCCGGTACGCAGGACGGGCTGCGGGTCGGGTTCCTGGAGAGGCAACCCCGGTTCGGATGGCACCGCGGGATGCTCATCGACGACGCCACCATGCAAGTGTCCTTCCTGAAGGACCTGGTGACGATGCGCGATCCCACCAGCGACTTCAGCTTCCTGTGCTATCTGCGCGACCGCGGCCGGCTCGTCGACTTCCTCAACCTGAAGACCCTCTTCCCCCTGCGGATCGAGTTCCACGACTACTTCGAGTGGGCCGCCGCCCGTGTCTCGCACCTCGTCGAGTACTCCGCCGAGGTCGTCGCCGTGCGCCCCGTCACCCGGGACGGCGAGGTCCGCTACTTCGACGTCACCAGCCGCACCCCCGGCGATCCGGAACGGCTCACCGTCCGCCGTGCCCGCAGTATCTGCGTGGCCGCCGGACTGGAACCGCACCTCCCGCCCGGCTCGGCCCTGTCCGACCGCGTCTGGCACACCAGCGAGTTGCTGCCCCGCGTCGAACAGGCCCAAGGCTCGGGACGGCCGATACGGCGAGCCGTCGTCCTGGGTGCCGGCCAGAGCGCGGCGGAGGCCGTGGACTACCTCCACCGCAGCTTCCCCGAGGCCGAGATCTGCTCCGTCTTCGCCAAGTACGGCTACACACCCGCCGACGACAGCCCCTTCGCCAACAAGATCTTCGACCCCGAGGCCGTCGACCTGTACTACGGCGCGCCCCGCGAGGTGAAGCAGTCGCTCTTCGACTACCACCGCAGTACCAACTACTCCGTCGTGGACATGGACCTGATCGAGTCGCTGTCCCGGTCCATGTACCAGGAGAAGGTCCAGGGCCGGGAGCGGCTGCGGATGATGAACGTCTCCCGCCTGCGCGAGGTGGAGACGGGCACGGACGACGTCAGGCTGACAGTGGAGTTCCTGCCGACGGGGGAGCGCGAGATCCTCTCCGCCGACATCCTCGTCCACGCCACCGGCTACCGGCCGCGGGGCGTCGGCGACAACCTCGGGGAGATCGGCAAACTCTGCCTGCGCGACGACGAGGACGCCTTGCAGGTCGGCCGCGACCACCGTGTGGCCACCGCCGCCGAGGTCACCGCGGACATCTACCTCCAGGGCGGGACCGAACACACCCACGGCCTCACCTCGACCCTGCTCTCCACCACCGCCGTCCGCGCCGGCGAGATCTGCGCCTCCCTCCTCGCCCGCCGCGCGACGGACCTGACCACGACGGAGGCATGAGCGGCTGACACCGGGGGTGGGTGCCGCGGGGCGCCCGCCCGTCTACCGGCGGTCGCCGTCCGCGTCGACCGCGCCCCGCCGACGCACGCCCTTCGCCAGCGCCCCGCCCAGGAACCCGGTGACGAGTCCCCAGAGCACGGCGAGCCCGAGCGCGGACCACAGCCGGGGCCGCAGGAACAGCTCTCCGCCCAGGTCGCCGCCGAGGTCGCCGATGCCGATGACCGACAGTCCGTAGTGGGCGGAGATCCGGGCCACGAGGCAGATCATCAGGACGGTGAGCGCGAGGGCGGCCGCCATGTGTACGGCGTGCTGCCACAGCCGTACCCGGGCCGGGGAGCGGGCCGCCATCACGAACGCGGCGACGACCAGCAGTACGGCGTTCACGACCAGGAGCCACCACACCCGGCCGTCGTACTCGGCGAGCGAGCCCAGATTCAGGGTCGACACGTCGGGCCCGCGCACCACCTCGTCCAGGATCTTCGGCATCGGCAGCCCGAAAGGCCCCTCGACCTGGCTGTCCCAGGTGGCGCCCAGGCCGATCGTGAAGGTCAGCCACACCACGTTCGGCAGACCCAGCAGGGTCAGCGCGGCCGTCTCGGCGGCGTGCCCTCGGGTCAGCGCCACCACGACCGCGATCACCAGCCCGAGCCCGACATACGCCAGCAGCAGGCCGACCATGGCGTACGCGGCCGGGCGCACCGACTCCTGGAACCGCAGCAGCCTGGCCGGAAGCGGGGCCGAGCGCGACACCAGAAGCGCCAGGGCGAGGACCCCGGCGAGCCACAGCAGCCCGAAGAACAGGGTCGGCGCCACGGCCGTCTCGAACCCCACGTCGGCGGAGGTGCCGAAGAAGTCGCCCACGTCACCGAGCGAGACCTCGAAGGTCTGCCGGGCCGCGAGGGCGAGGCCGATCAGCGCCGTCAGCCACAGAACGGCGATCCGGGCGGCCCAGCCGGCGAGTTCGGTCGCCCCCGCGACCGCCCGGTGCCGCAGGGGCCGCAGAAACCCGGCGGCGATCACCAGCGCGCCCACGAGGGTCACCGACAGCGGGATCACGGTCAGGCCCGCCTGCGTCTCGGCGATGGACCCGGCGCCGCCGGAGAGCTCGATCGTGCCGCCGACCGCCGTCACGACGGTGGCCGCGACGACCCGGGGGAACGCGCCGTCCGGGAGGTCCGCCGCCCCCGCCGCCCACAGCCCGAGGGACGCCACCACGATCATCGCGACCAGGCCGGCCAGCACGGTTGCGAGAGCCTGGAGCCAGCCGTGACGGGCGACCGCCCGCTCGGGCGCTGTCGTCTGCCGGGGAGGCAGGGTCTGGGGACTCACTCTTGCCACGCTAAGCACGGCGGAGGCACTCCGCGCGCCGGGAGCGCCGAGCCCCCTCGGCCCGCGGCGGCGCCCCTTCGGCTTGCGGGAGGCGCGGGACCAGAGCACACAATGGGCCTGTTATGGAATAAAGCGGCACTGAATAGCTGAAACGTGTGAATCGCCGCAGAATCCCTACGGCGGGAGAAGACTCGTGAGCTCCGAACAGCCGTCCTCCGGCCGCCCGACAGGTCCGCCCTCCGGCCCTCTGTCCGGGCCGTCGCAACCCAGCCCCGTCCCGGCCGGCCCGACACGGGCGAGCGGCCAGGTGCCCCCGGAGCCGCCGAGCGACGCCTCGGGCCCCGGCGGAGCCGGTGGGCCGGGCGGAACCGGGGGCTCCGGCGGGCCCGGCGGCGGCTCCGGCGGCTCCGGCGACTCCCGGCAGGGGCCTGGTGGCCCCGGCCATCCGTGGTGGCGGTCCGCTCCCCGTATCGCTCTCATGCTCACCGCGGCCGTCGTCGCCGTGGTCCTGATCGTCGTGTTCACCCGCTCCGACGATTCGGGCGGCTCGGCCGGCGGCGAGGTCTTCCTCCAGGCAGCGGGCAAGTCCGGCCCGGACCCGTTCACCGAGTCGACGGCCACGGACAGTTCCACCCCGCCCGAGACCCCCACGGCCACACCGAGCTCGGAACCCGCCAACGTGACGCGAGCCGTGGACGGTTCGTCCCCCGGCCTCTACGGCGGCACACGCAACGTCTCCAGCTGCGACGTCGAGAAGCAGATCAAGGTGCTCCGGGCGAACCCCGCCAAGAACGACGCGTTCGCCTCCGTCGCCGGCGTCAAGTCCTCCGACGTCCCCGCCCATCTGCGCTCGCTCACCCCGGTGCAGCTGCGCATGGACACCCGTGTCACCAACCACGGCTACCGCGACGGCGCCGCCACCAGTTACCAGGCCGTCCTCCAGTCCGGCACCGCCGTCCTCGTCGACGACCGGGGCGTGCCCCGGGTGCGCTGCGCCTGCGGCAACCCGCTGAAGCCGCCGGTCGCGCTGAAGACCACACCCGAGCCGAAGGGCGACTCCTGGCCGTCGTACCGGCCGCAGAACGTCGTGGTGATCGAGCGCTCGACGGTGATCATCAACGTCTTCGTCCTCTACGACCCCGAGCACGACGACTGGTTCACCCGCCACTCCGGCGACACGGGCGGGAAGGACAAGAAGACCACCCCGCCCGTCAACCAGCCCTCGCCCTCGGCGTCGACGTCGTTCTCCGAGGAACCTCCCTCGAAGTCGCCCGAACCGTGCCCCTCGTCGACCGACCGGGACGCCCACGACAGCGCGAGCCCCTGCCCCTCCTCGTCCTCGGTGGCCCCGTCCACCTCGCCCCCGTCTCGGCCGGAGGCACCGACCTCCGAGCCCACGAAGGCGCCGGAGAACCCCGAGACGGCCGACTCGCCGCCGGACGACACCACGACGACCGAGTCGGCGTCCCTCTACGACACCCCGGAGTCGATCACCCCGGGCTCCTGACCGGTCGGCGAAGCCGCTCGGGGCGTGTGTGCCTCACTCGTCGATCGCCGACCCGAACAGCGCGTCCACATAGGGAGCCCCGAGTGAAGCGCCGTTGTACGTCCACGACCCCGAGGCCGTGATGCCGCCCGCGCCCGCCGAGAGCACCCAGACATGACCGTCGCCGGTGTTCTCGCCCGGCGCGGCGGCCAGCAGCCCGAAGCGGCCGTCGCTGTTCGGGTCGGTCAGCCGGACCTGGGCGCCCCACTTGTCGCCCTTCTCGGCCGCACCCGGCACGTCCGCCGAGTTCTGGTCCCACGACCTGGCCCCGGTCGGGGTCAGCCCGGACCCCGAGCCGCGTAGCACCCACACGGCGCCCGCGTCCTTCACCGTCCCGATGTCCTCGCCCGCGGCGCCGATCGCCACGTCCGCGTACCCGTCGCCGTCGGTGTCCGCGACCGACAGGTCCGAACCCCAGCCGTCGCCGGCCTCGGCGACACCGGGCACACCGGGGGAGTCCTGCACCCACCAGTCGGGCTCCGCCGCCGGACCGTCCGGACCGCCGAGGCGCACGCCGACCAGACCGCCGGTCTGCGTCTCGCCGGGCTGGTCGTCCGGGGAGTTCGGCTCACCGGTCACCAGGTCGTCGTACCCGTCGTCGTTGATGTCCCCGGACGCCGCGACCGGACCACCGCGCAGATCACGCTCGTACTTCAGCCCGTCCGCGTTCCCCGACAGATACGTGGACCAGCCGTGACCGGGCTCGTCACCGACGCTGAGGCCCGACACGACGAGGTCGGCGAAGCCGTTCTTGTCGTAGTCGCCGGTGGTCAGGGACTTGGGCGCGATGCGGCGGGCCTCGGCCTCCGCGGCAAGCCGCTGGGTGGCCTCCCGGCGCATCGAGCTCGGCGCCGCGTTGTCGTAGGCGAACAGCTCCACGTCGTACCCGTCGAGGACGGCCAGGAGGTCCCCGTCGGTCTCGGAGGTGAAGCGCGCGGCGGCGAGGCCGAGGCCGAACCGCTCACCGGCGGTGGGCTCCTGGGTCTCCAGCCAGTCGCTCTCGGCGCCCTTGAGCCCGGTCTTCGAGCCCCACAGGATGGCCACGCCGCCGGCGTCCTTGACGGTGCCGAGGTCCTCGCCGGGAATGCCGACCACCGCGTCGTCGAACCCGTCGCCGTCGAGGTCACCGGTGGCGACCGCCCGCCCGAACCCGTCGCCGGCCTCGGCCGCGCCCGCGACCCCGGACGTCGACTGGCTGAATCTGGCGACGTTGCTCGTGCCGATGCCCTTGGCCGAGCCGTACTGCACGGTCACCAGGCCCGCGCCGCTCTTGCCGCTGACGGTGGCTCCGGGCGCGCCGACCAGTACGTCCTCGTATCCGTCACCGTTGAAATCGCTGTTGCGGTCACTGGCTCGCGTACCGCCGGGCACCCCGGCGTACGCGGACGGCGCGGTGGCGATGGCCGCGCCGGAGACGAGAAGAAATGTGGCAGCGGCGAGGGCTGTCGAACGGTTCTTGCGCATATACGGCTCCATACAGTAAGAACGGCCGGGCAGCGCGGGGGTGTCCGGAAAGGGCCCGTTCCTTGTCCGGCGCCCTGTTTGACACCGGGTGGTGGGCAAGGGTTGTACGAGAGTTCACCGAACCAGTCGTCGGCCTCGAAGAGCCGAGTGGCGAAAAGCAGTGGCGGACCGCGGCGGCGACGGCCGATGCTCCTGCGCATGACCGACCAACGTGAGACACGGCCCGACGAACAGCCACTGCCGGAGCGGAAGACCGGGTGGGGCGACAGGTTCGTCGGCCCCGAAGGGGACCCACGCGGCGAAGGAGGGTTCGAGGGGGAGCGAGCCACGCTGGTCGGATATCTGCGCAACCAGCGGCTGACCCTGGAGCTGAAGTGCGCCGGTCTCGACGCCGAGGCCCTGACCCGCCGCTCGGTGCCACCGTCGAACATGTCGCTGCTCGGGCTCGTACGCCACCTCGCCGGCGTGGAACAGTACTGGTTTCGCGAGGCGTTGGCGGGCGAGCCGGCGCCGCCGCGCCACTATCGCGCCGGAGACGACCCCGACGGGGACTTCAACGACGCCGTGGCCGACCCCGAGGCCGTCGCCGACGCCTGGAAGACCTGGCGCTGCGAGGTCGACTTCGCCGAGCGTTTCGTGGCTGCCGCCCCCGGCCTCGCCGTCACCGGCCGCCACGACGACGAGCCCATCGCCCTTCGCGAGGTCCTCGTCCACCTGATCGAGGAGTACGCCCGCCACAACGGCCACGCCGACTTCCTGCGTGAGCGCATCGACGGCCGTATCGGCCAGTGAGGCCCAGGACGCTTCCCGACGATTTCCCTGAGGGCGGAACGCCGCCCCCTTCCCCTCCCGCCCGGAGTTCCTAGGCTGAAGAAGTGAGCCAACACGCGTCGAACGAAGCCCGAGTCATCCCCCTCCGCCCGGCGACGGCCCGTCCGGCCGGCCCACCCGCCAAGGAACCCCTCTGGCGCGACCTCGTCGGCGATGTCCTCCGCCGCGAACGGCTGGCCCAGGAACGCACCCTGAAGGACGTCGCAGACGAGGCCCGCATCTCGATGCCGTACCTCTCCGAGGTGGAACGGGGCCGCAAGGAAGCCTCGTCGGAGGTCCTGGCAGCCGCAGCCCAGGCTCTCGGCCTGGGCCTGGGCGACCTGCTGTCCCTGGCTCAGACGGAACTGACCCGCCACGCCACCCGCAGGACGCCCAAGGCCCCCTACAACGGGCTGTGCCTCGTGGCCTGATGCTCCCGCCCGCGCCCCGACAGGGGTGCGGGGCCGTGTCGTTCATGCGGCTGCGCCGCGTGGGCGCGAGCAACCACAAACGCCCGCAGCCGCCGTACGACAGCACCCCCCAACCCTTCCGTAGGCGAGCCTCAGACCCCCACCAACCGCCGGTTCAACACCTCGTCCGCCAGCCCGTACGCCACCGCCTCCTCCGCTGTGAACACCTTGTCCCGATCCATGTCGGCCCGCAGGTCCACCGCCTCGCGCCCGGTATGCCGCGCGAGCACCACCTCGACCTGCGCCCGGATCCGCACCATCTCCTTGGCCTGCAGGGCGAGATCGGAGACGGTCCCCTGGCGCCCCCCGCTCGCCGGCTGTCCCAGCAGCACCCGCGCGTGCTCCAGCACGAACCGCCGCCCGGGATCCCCGCCCGCCAGCAGCACCGCCGCCGTCGAGGCCGCCTGCCCCACGCAGAACGTCGAGATCGGCGCGCGCACGTACGACATCGTGTCGTAGATGGCCATCAGTGAAGTGAACGATCCCCCGGGCGAGTTGATGTAGATCGCGACCTCGCTCTCCGGAGATGACGCCTCCAGATGGAGGAGCTGCGCGATGACGACGTTGGCCACCCCGTCGTCGATCTCCGTGCCGAGGAAGATGATCCGCTCGGACAGCAGCCGGCTGAACACGTCGTACGACCGCTCGCCCTGCGGGGTCCGCTCGACCACGTTCGGAATGGTGTACGTCCCCATCACTGCAGCCCCATCCGTCGGCGTGAAGAGGCCGGCCGTACGTCGTCGAGCGACTCGACGACCCGGTCGACCATCCCGTACTCCCTGGCCTGCTCGGCCGTGAACCAGCGGTCGCGGTCGCCGTCCCGGGAGATCGTCTCCTCGCTCTGGCCGGTGTGCTCCGCTGTGATCCTCTCGATGGCCCGCTTGGTGAACTCCAGGTTCTCCGCCTGGATCTCGATGTCGGCGGTGGTGCCGCCGATGCCCGCCGACGGCTGGTGCATCATGATCCGCGCGTTGGGCAGCGCGAACCGTTTGCCGTGCGTGCCCACGCTCAGCAGGAACTGGCCCATGCTCGCCGCGAAGCCCATCGCCAGCGTCGAGACGTCGTTGGGGACCAGCCGCATCGTGTCGTAGATGGCGAGGCCCGCGGTCACCGAACCACCGGGGCTGTTGATGTAGAGGCTGATGTCGGTGCGCGGGTCCTCCGCCGACAACAGCAGTAACTGGGTGCAGACCCGGTTCGCGGAGACCTCGTCGACCTGGGTGCCGAGGAAGACGATCCGCTGTGCGAGGAGCCGCGCGGCGAGATGGTCGTCGAAGCGTGACGGCGGGGTGTCACCCTCCTCGGCACGCGGGGCGAGCGTCGGGGCCCGGCCGGTGATCAGTGGAGCCACGGTTCCTCCCTGTGGATGATGGCGACCGCGGTGGCCGCTGACTCCACTCTCCCCACGAACCGCCCCTCACCTGGCCTTTCTCTGCCCACGGCAGATTCGCCGACAGCAGAGCGCCAACTACCCGCCTCCGTCCGCCGCACCACGTGCCCGCGCCACCGATGAGTTTCGGGACCAGGATCGGTCGACACAGAGACGACACATCCCGCCCGAGGAGGCACACATGTCCAGCGACGGATTCACCACCTGCCTGTGGTTCGACGGCCAGGCCGAGGAGGCTGCCGCACACTACGTCTCGATCTTCAAGAACTCCCGGCTCGGCCGCGTCACCCACTACGGCGAGGGCGCGTTCCAGCCGGCCGGATCCGTGCTCACCGTGGACTTCGTGGCCAACGGCCAGCGGTTCGTCGCCCTCAACGGCGGCCCGCAGTTCAAGTTCACCGAGGCCGTCTCCTTCCAGATCCTCTGCGCCGACCAGGACGAGATCGACTACTACTGGAACAGCCTCACCGAGGGCGGCGAGCCCGGTCCCTGCGGCTGGCTCAAGGACAGGTTCGGGGTGTCCTGGCAGGTCGTGCCCACCGCCCTCATCGAGATGATCAACGACTCCGACCCGCAGAAGGCGTCCCGCGCGACGGCGGCGATGATGTCGATGGGCAAGTTGGACCTTGCCGCGCTGGAGAGGGCGTACGCGGGCGAGTAGCCGGCTTCCCGGAAACCTCTTTCCTTGGTGGGCGGCCCCCGGGACCGGGCCTCCCACCAGGGAAGCACCGGGATTTCGGTGATTCTTTACCTGCGCCGGGTAGCGGTCGCAAAGGACGCCGGTGAGGCTTTCCTGTGCACCACCTGTTACCCGGAGGAACCTTGAACGTCTCCCTGGCCACCTGGCTGCTCACGATCGTCGCCCTGTGCGTACTGGTCGCCGTCGACTTCTTCATCGGCCGAAAACCCCACGATGTGTCGGTCAAGGAGGCCGGCATCTGGTCGGCCGTCTGGATCGCGCTGGCGATCGCGTTCGGCCTGGTCGTGCTGGCCGTCGGTGGGGGCAAGCCCGCGGGAGAGTTCTTCGCGGGCTTCATCACCGAGAAGTCGCTGAGCGTCGACAACCTCTTCGTCTTCGTCCTGATCATGGGCAAGTTCGCCGTGCCCTCGCAGTACCAGCAGCGCGTACTGATGGTCGGCGTCCTCATGGCGCTCGTGCTCCGCGCGATCTTCATCGCGGCCGGCGCGGCGATCATCTCCACCTTCTCCTGGGTCTTCTACCTCTTCGGCGCGTTCCTGATCTACACCGCGTGGAAGCTGGTGGAGGACGCCCGCAAGGGCAGCCACGAGGAGGAGTACGAGGAGAACAAACTCCTCAAGGCCGTGGAGAAACGATTCGGAGTGGCCGACCGGTACCACGGCACCAAGCTGTGGATCGAGGAGAACGGCAAGCGCGTCATGACGCCGATGCTCGTCGTGATGCTCGCGATCGGCTCCACCGACGTCCTGTTCGCCCTCGACTCCATCCCCGCGATCTACGGCCTCACCCAGGACCCGTACATCGTCTTCACCGCCAACGCCTTCGCCCTGATGGGCCTGCGCCAGCTGTACTTCCTCATCGGTGGCCTTCTGAAGAAGCTCGTCCACCTCTCCTACGGCCTGTCGATCATCCTCGGCTTCATCGGCGTCAAACTCGTCCTCCACGCCCTGCACGAGTCCGGCGTCCACGTCCCGGAGATCTCCATTCCCTTCTCCCTCGGCTTCATCGTCCTGGTCCTGGCCGTGACGACGGTGACGAGTCTGTGGGCTTCGAAGAAGCAGCAGCAGGAGGAGGAGGCGGCGGCGGGGGAGGGCGCGGGAGACGACGAGCACACCTCGCAGCCGGTCTAGGACAGATCTAGGACGGATCTAGGACGTCTCGTCGGCGATGGCCCGGGTGATCTCCCGGGCCATCCGCGTGATGCCCGGTGACAGCACCGGGCAGGGCCTCGGCCTGGACGTCGTCGGGGACAGGCAGAAGTGCAGGGCGTCCTTGTCGTGGTGGAGGGCGGTGAGGGCACGGCCGGGCTGGGTGCAGTAGCCGTCGTGCTCGCGTTCGTACGCGGTGCACGGCAGGTACTGGGTCCAGGCGTAGCGGTCGGAGGCCGGGCTCACGGCCCTGCCGGCGTCGGCGACCATGTCACCGGAGGCCTTGGCCTGCTTCTCGTACAGGGCGTTCACCCGGCGCACCCGGTCCGGGGTCATCGGGTCCGGGCCCTGCAGCACCCACACGATCCTCGGCCGGTGCGTGCCGCCCGCGTTCGCGATCTGTTCGGTGAGCTGCTCGGCGGCGGCCGTGTACCGCCGGAAGTACTCCGTGCGGGCCTTGCCGTAGGTGACGCCGTCCATACAGGGCGTGTAGTCCCATGAGTTGCCCCAGAACTGCAGCACCACATAGTCCGGGCTCAGCCGCCGCACCAGCGCGGCCGCCTTGTCCTGCGCCGGGACGAGCGACCGGTCGGCGGTGCCCTCCAGGTAGTCGCACAGGGTGGTGCCCGAGTAAGGGGCGCTCGTGTAACGGGCGTCGAGGTCGTCCTTCAGGAACGTGCCGAGGACGTTCTGGTTCTCCGTGGCGAGCGAGTCCCCGAGGTAGAGCACCTTGGGCGCCGGTTTCGCCGCTCCGGCGCCGGCGTCGGTGTCGTCGTCGGGGGGCGCGGTGGCGGCCCGCTGACGGGTGGTCGGTGACGCGTCGGGTACCGCGGCCGACGGTGGCGCCCCGGCCGGTGCGGACTCCGGATCCCCGCACGCGCCGAGCAGCAGCGCGGCGAGCACCGCCCCCGCCATTCCCACGATCCACGGCCTGCGCATACGGCGACTCCCGCCCCGGTCATCGAAACGGTTCCCCAGGCAAGCACAGCCCGGGGCAGGGCGGAAGACCCGTGTCGGCCACGAGGGCGCCCGGTCCGGCCGGACGCCCCACACGGTCAGGTCACGGGGTCATGCCGCCGGTGCACGCGGCACCCGGCTCCGGCGTCTGCTCGCCCTGGACGTACTTGGCGAGGAACTTCTGCACCCGGGGGTCGGACGCCTTGTCCACCTTCAGCTGGTGCTCCCAGGCGCTCAGCACGATGGGCGAGGACTGGTCCTCGTAGGGGCTCATGAACGTGTACGTCGTCTTCTTCACGAGCCCGGTCAGCGACTCGACGTCGGCCTTGGCCGCCTTGTCGTTGTACGTGACCCAGACGGCGCCGTGCTCCAGCGCGTGCACCGCGTTCTCGTTCGGGAGGGCCTTGGTGTACACCTGCTTGTCGCAGTTGACCCACACCTGGTTGTGGTCGCCGCCCACCGGCGGGCTCATCTTGTAGGTGACGGGCTCGGCGACGTGGTTCTGGGTGAGCTTCGACCAGCTCTTCACACCGTCGACCGGCGCCGCCTTCGCCGCCGCCGCTGCCTCTTCCTTCTCCTGGGCGGAGTCGATGAGGTACCAGCCGCCGCCGACGAGCCCGGCGAGGATGACGGTGGTGACGCCGAGCATGAGCATGCGCACGCGCCGCTCACGGGCCTGCTCCGCCTTGCGTATCTCCTCGACGCGGGCGCGCCGCGCCGCCTCCCTGGCCTTCGGGCTGTTGTTCCTGCCCTTGGGGCCGCTGTTGTTGGCCTTCGCCTTGGATGAAGCCATGGGGTGTCCTTCTCCCCGCCGCCCCCGTAGGGGCCCGGCGGTTCTGCGAGTCGTCTGGGGTCTGTCGCGCGGGCCGGTGGCCGGCCTAGACGCGGAGCAACTGCAGTTCGTGGAGATCGGGAGGGCGGGACCGCCCCGGCTCGCGGGAACCTTCGAGCGCCACCGGGGCCGCAGCCGTAGCGGGCTGCCAGGACGCGGCGGTGTGATCGGCGCCGGGCAGCGGCATCTGGCCCAGCACCGCGGCGGGGTCGGGGGCATGGCAGTCGTGCTTGCCGGGACTGTGCTCACAGGGGTCGCGCTCCACCCGGCCCGCACGCGCGGCGGCGAACCCCTCCGCCGTCGGCCCCGCAGACACCGAATGCGGGCGCGGCGCCGGAGCCTCACCGGGAGGCGATCCCGCGCAGAACAAGAGGAACGTGCTCAGGGCCAATGCCACCACGAGCATCAGGCGCGCCGACCGGCCCCGGGCGCACGGCAGCGCCGTACGTCTGAACGGCCGGCCGGACATGGAGGCACCTCACGAGTCGAGGCGAACGGGAGTGCGAGCGTCGCTGAAATTATCAGACGACGCACAGCCGTGGTCCCGTCCCATGAATCCCGTGCCGGTTTCACGCGGTCCGTCCCGTTCGGCGCGCGTCCGGGACCGGTCCTGGCTAGCGTGAGATCCGGGGAATCCACCTGTCGAACCGAGGAGAGTGGCGCGATGGCCGCACATCCCGAGGGAACGCCCTGTTGGGCCGACGCGATGTTCAGCGACGTCGAGGGGGCGAAGAGTTTCTACGGCGATGTCCTGGGCTGGACGTTCGGAGAGTCGTCCTCCGAGTACGGCAACTACACACAGGCGTACGCGGACGGCAAGGCGGTGGCCGCGGTCGTCCCGCCGATGCCCGGCCAGGAGGGCCAGTCCGCTTGGTGCCTGTACTTCGCCTCGGCCGACGTGAACGCCACCGCCACGAGGATCCGCGACCACGGCGGCGAGGTGCTGATGGAGCCGATGCGGGTCGGCGAGTTCGGCTCCATGCTGCTGGCCCGCTCTCCGGACGGCGTCGTCTTCGGCGTCTGGCAGGCGGGCGCCCACCAGGGCTTCGAGGCCATGGGCGTGCCCGGCGCGTACGTCTGGGCCGAGATCTACACCCGTGAACCCGAGAAGTCCGACACGTTCTTCCCTGCCGTCTTCTCCTTCCGGGCCAAGCAGATGGACGACCCCGGCAACCCCCAGATGGATTTTCGGGTTTTCGAACTGGGGCAGGGCCCGCTGCTCGGCCGGATGAAGATGACCGCGGAGGACTTCCCGCCCGAGGTGCCCTCGTACATCAACGTGTACTTCACCGTCCCCGACTGCGACGACGCGGTCGCCAGGGCCACCAAGCTGGGCGGCGTCCTGCGCTTCGGCCCGATGGACACCCCCTTCGGGCGCTTCGCCGCGCTCAGCGACCCGCAGGGCGCGTCGTTCTCGGTCATCGACGTCACCAACACCAAGGGCGAGATGCCGGCGCTCTCGGACGTCGACTGAGCGGACCTGGTGAGGTCCGCGGGGCGCGGGACCCGTGGACGGCCCCACGCCCCCGCGCATGGCATGATCGAGCGCATGTCGGAACGTGTTGTGGCCGCCTGTGACGGAGCGTCCAAGGGAAACCCCGGACCAGCGGGCTGGGCCTGGGTGGTCGCCGAGGACGATGAGATCCCTTCGCGTTGGGAGGCCGGCCCGCTGGGCAGGTCCACCAACAACATCGCCGAACTCACCGCGCTGGAGCGGCTGTTGGCGGCCACCGACCCGGCCGTCCCGATCGAGATCCGGATGGACTCCCAGTACGCGATGAAGGCGGTCACCACCTGGCTGCCCGGCTGGAAGCGCAACGGCTGGCGCACGGCCGCCGGCAAGCCGGTCGCCAACCGGGAACTCGTGGTCCGCATCGACGAGTTGCTGGCCGACCGCTCCGTGGAGTTCCGCTACGTCCCCGCGCACCAGGTCGACGGCGACCCCCTCAACGACTTCGCCGACCGCGCGGCGAGCCAGGCGGCCATCGTGCAGGAACCCGCCGGCACCGGGCTGGGCTCCCCGGAACCGCCGGCCGCGCCCGACGCGGCCCCGTCCCGCTGGAGCGCGGCGAAGAAGCCCGGGAAGTCCGGCAGGCCCAGCACCCGGAGCGGCTCGTCCTCGTCCTCGGCGTCGTCCCGCACCATCAAGGCGAAGTTTCCCGGCCGCTGCCTGTGCGGCCGCCCGTACGCCGCGGGTGAGCCCATCGCCAAGAACGACCAGGGCTGGGGCCACCCGGAGTGCCGTACGGCGGCGACGGCCGGAGCCGAGTAGCCGCCGGGGCGGACCGCACGGGAGGGCGTGGTTGTCACACGACGGTGCCGCGCCACTCCCCGGTCTCCCGGCCGCGCTTCTCGATGAACTTCTTGAAGCGCTCCAGGTCACCCTTGGTCTGCCGCTTCACGACCCCCAGTTTGTCGGCCACCTTCTCGGCGGCGCCCTCGGGCTGGAAGTCCATCTGCAGCATCACCTTCGTGCGCTCCTCGGAGAGGCGGTGGAAGGTGACGGCGCCGGCCTGCCTGGCCTCACCGCCGACGGTCGTCCACGCGACCCTCGCGTCCGGGATCTGCTCGGTGATCTTCGCGTCGAACTCCCGCCTCACGCCGTCCACCTCGGTCACCCAGCGCGTGAGCGTGTCCGAACGCTGCTCGATCCGCTCGACCCCGCTCATGAACTCCGGGAAGGTCTCGAACTGCGTCCACTGGTCGTAGGCGGTCCGCACGGGGACCTGAACCTCGATGGACTCCTCGATCTGGGTCATCGGTCGCCTCCTCGCATCCGTTGCGTGTCCATCGCGTCCGAGTCGCCTCGGCCGCGTCCGACGCGGGTACCCAGGGCCCGTGCGGATCAACGTGGTCAGGCCGCGTCGAACGTGTAGTGCGCGGTGTGGTCCAGCAACGCCGCCGGGGTCGTGTCGTTCCACGGCTTCATGGTCTCGTCCAGGTCGACCACGTTCGGCGTCCCGGCGGCCGGCAGGTACGGGGAACCCGGGTGCAGGCGCTGCCAGTCGGCCCACAGCTTGTCGACGAACGCGTGGTGCAGCCAGAAGACCGGGTCGTTGGGGGAGACTCCGGTGCCCATCTGGCCGCCCACCCAGACGTGCACCCGGTTGTGGAGGTTCACGCCCCGCCAGCCCTCCAGGTGGTTGCGGAAACCGTCCGAGGCGCTGTTCCAGGGCGTCATGTCGTACGTGGACATCGCCAGCACGGAGTCCACCTCGGCCCGGGTCGGCAACTGCCGCACCGCACTCCCGAGGGACCGCCGCAGATAGGTCCGGCCGTCGATGCGCACACTGATCGGCCAGTTCCCGGTGGACGCCGCGAACGGTCCGTCCGTCACGCGTCCGTCGCGGCTGCGCCCGGTGCCGCCGAGGAAGTCCGGCGCCCACAGTGAGGAGCGTGCCGTGCGGTCGGCCGTCCAGTCCCAGTAGGGCAGTGCGACGGTGGGGTCCACGGACTGCAGGGCCCGCTCGAACTCCAGCAGGAATCTGCGGTGCCAGGGGAGGAAGGACGGCGAACGGTGGCCCGTGCGTTCGCCGTTGTCGGTGTCGCCGAGGATGAACGCGTTGTGCGTGGTGACGAACTCGTCGTAGCGGCCGGAGCGCTTCAGCGCGATCAGCGCGTCGACGAAGCGCCGCTTCTCGTCGGCGGTCAGGGTCGCCTGGTTCTTGCGTATGGTCATGGCTCTGCGGCTCCTTGCGGTGTTTCCTGTGGTGCGGGTGCGGGTGCGGGTGCGGGTCAGTTGAAGGGGACGAGGCGGGCGCCCTGGAGTTCGTCGACCGCTGCGCGGGCGGCGGCGCGCGGGGTCGGCACGGGGGAGTAGTGGCTGACGACGCTGATCCAGCTGCCGTCGGCGTTCCGCATCACATGCAGCTCGGTCCCGTCGACGAGCACGGCGTACCCGGCGCCGTGATGGTGACCGCCGCCGTCGGTCGCGTGCCCCTGTATCCGACGGCCCCGGTAGACCTCGTCGAAGGCCTGAGGGCCCTCGGGGTCCTGGTGGCCGCCGTGGTCGTCCGCGACGGCGGCGGTGAGCGGGGCGCCGACGGTCACGGCGAGGGCGGCCGCGGCGCCGAGGGCATGGCGGCGGGTGATGTCGGGCATGCGGAAACCTCCTGGGAAGGGGGGATTGATGACTCGTCATACCTATCGATCCGGTGTGGAACCGGAGAAATCCCAGGAAGCCGGTTGGCCGCGATCAGGACAATTAAGTACATGTCGTACAATGTTGAACAAAGATGATCTTGCTGTGGTGGATCTTCGATTGTGGACGGAGGGGGAAATTCCGCCCGGTGGCGCGGGTGTGGCCGATGATCTTGCGGTGGTCGCGTGAATCAAGCGGTCGGCGTCACGTGGGCAAAGTGACGTGAATCCGGGGCGCACGCGCGCTGCTACTCTTCGTGGTCAATTGATCGCTTTGCGCAGCGAAATGGAGTGTGCGTGAAGATCGCGTGCGTCGGCGGCGGACCCGCAAGCCTGTACTTCTCGATCCTGATGAAGCGGCAGGACCCGTCCCACGACATCACCGTCCATGAACGGAACCCGGCAGGATCGACGTACGGCTGGGGTGTGACCTACTGGTCCGAGCTACTGGACAAGCTCCGCGAGAAGGACCCCGAGACGGCCCTCGCCATCAGCGAGAACTCCGTCAACTGGAACAGCGGGGTGGCCCACGTCCGCGACCGTACGACGGTCCAGCCCGGCGACGAGGGCTTCGGCATCGGGCGGCGCCGCCTGCTCGAACTGCTCGCCGAACGGGCGCGGGCCCTCGGTGTCCGCGTCGAGTACGAGGACGGGATCACGGCCGACGACCTGCCGTACGCCGACCTCGTCGTCGCGGGCGACGGAGTCAACAGCACGGTGCGCGAGCGGTACGCCGACCGCTTCGGCAGCGACATCACGCTCGGCCGCAACACCTACATCTGGCTCGGCACCAGCAAGGTCCACGACGCCTTCACCTTCTCCTTCCAGGAGACCGACCACGGCTGGATCTGGGCCTACGCCTACCCGTTCAGCGACGAGCAGAGCACCTGTGTCATCGAGTGCTCCCCGCGGACACTGAACGGCCTGGGCCTGGACCGCCTGGCCGAGGCGGACGGGCTGGCCCTGCTGGAGAAGCTCTTCGCCGACATCCTCGACGGCCACCCCCTTCTGGGCCGGGCCCAGGACGACGGCACCGCCCAGTGGCTCAACTTCCGCACCCTGACCAACCGCGCCTGGCACCACGGCAACCTCGTCCTGCTCGGCGACGCCGCCCACACCACGCACTACTCCATCGGCGCCGGCACCACCCTCGCCCTGGAGGACGCCATCTGCCTGGCCGAAGCCCTCGGCGCCCACCCGGAGACGGAGGCCGCGCTCGCCGCGTACGAGCGACAGCGCAAGTCCGAGCTGCTGCGGCTGCAGAGCGCGGCCCGGCACAGCGCCCAGTGGTACGAGAACATCCAGCGGTACATCGACCTGCCTCCGGAGCAGATGTTCGCGCTCCTGGGCCAGCGGCACTCCCCGCTGCTGCCGTATGTGCCGCCGCAGCTCTACTACCGTCTCGACCGCGCGGTCGGCCGTCTGGAGGCGCTGCGCCGTCTCAAGCGCTGGCTGGGCCCGAAGCTGGCCCGGTCGTCGCAGTCGCGTGCCCTCGCCGACGCCGACCGGAAGCAGCCCACGTCCGGGGCCTTCTAGCGCACGCCCCGGGGCCGGAACTGGACGCTGATGCGTGGCCCCACCGCCCGCGTCGACTTGGGGATCGCGTGGTCCCACGTGCGCTGGCAGGAGCCGCCCATCACGATCAGGTCGCCGTGTCCCTGCGGCAGCCGCAGGGTCTCCCCGCCGCCGTGCGGGCGCAGGGCCAGATCGCGGGGGTCGCCCACGGACAGGATGGCCACCATCGTGTCCTCCCGGCCTCCCCGCCCGATCCGGTCGCCGTGCCAGGCCACGCTGTCCCGGCCGTCCCGGTAGTAGCAGAGCCCCGCCGTGGCGAACGGCTCACCCAGCTCGGAGCCGTAGTGCGTGGAGAGCGCCTCCCGGGCCTCGTCCATGACGGGGTGCGGGAGGGCGTCCTCGGCGCCGTAGTGAGCGAGCAGCCGGGGTACGTCCACGACCTGCTCGTACATCTGTCGTCGCTCCGCCTTCCAGGGCACCTCCTCGGCGAGCCGCGTGAAGAGCGCGTCGGCACCGCCGAGCCACCCGGGCAGCAGGTCGACCCAGGCCCCGGCCCCCAGCTCCCGCCTGCGCAGCCCGTCGAGGGAGCCGAGGCGGAGGTCGTCGGACTGGTCGAAGAGGGAGCCCTGGAGGTGCATGGCCATACGGCCAGCTTACCCCCGTATTCGAAAGCGTGTTCGCTTAAGGCTTTCGGTGGCTCCCGGAGGCGCGGGCTCCCTCGTCGTCCGTCGGCTCAGTGCTGCTGGGCCTTCTGCGGCGTCAGCTCGCTCGGCCGTACGACCACGAATCCCTCGCCCTCCAGCTTCAGCTGCACCGCCTCGCCGGAACCGCCGCGCATCATCGAGCCGAAGGACTGGGAGCGGTGCAGCGAGGTGTTGAGGTGGGCCGTCCAGCCCACGACCGCGTCCGTGTCGACGAACACGGGCAGCTGCGGCGAGACCGGAATGACCAGCGGATTGCCGTCACAGACGAGACCGAGCTTCCCCTGCCCGGAGAACACGCTGTTGAACAGCCCGCCGCCGGTCATCCCGGCGCCCTTCACGGTCTTGATCTCGTACGACAGCGAGGCGTCGAAGCACAGAACGTTGCGGCCGTTGACGGTGAACACGTCACCCGGCTCGATGTCGACGACGAAACAGTTCTGCGCCTCGTGCGCGAACCAGGCCTCGCCCTGACCGCGCACCGCCATCAGCGGCAGCCCCTCCCCGGTGACCGCGCGCTTGAGCATGCCGCCCACACCCTGGCCCTTGCGTTCGAACTGCAGGTTCCCCCGGTAGGCGATCATCGCGCCCTGCCGCGCGAGCATCTCGCCGTTGACGGCGTACTTGATGGACTTGGCGTTCTGGACGCTCATCCCCGGCGCGTACGCCGGCTGCACCATGTTCTCGTTCGAGAAAAGATCGCTCTTCATACGGTCATGCTGTCCCGGACCGTACGATTCCGCCAAGCGACGCGCGCGACAGGCGAATTGAGGCGCCTGACAACGCCGTGACCGGAATGGTAGAAGCGGACACATGACCAACAAGACCGTCGGCGTCGACCTCCCGGACCGCCGGGGCCGCACCGGGCTCGACCGCACAGGCCGGGACCTCACCGGCAACCCGCGCGTCCAGGTGCGGGACGTACGACTGCTGTCCAGCCACTGGTACGTGGAGCGCACCACGACCTTCGACTTCCAGCACGCCGACGGCACCTGGAGCACCCAGGAGCGCGAGACGCACGACCGCGGCAACGGCGCCACCGTCCTCCTCTACGACGCCGACCGCGAAACCGTCCTGCTCACCCGGCAGTTCCGCTACCCGGTGTACGTCAACGGCCACCCCGACGGGATGCTCATCGAGACACCGGGCGGCCTCCTCGACGAGGAGGGCGAGCATCCCGAGGTCGCCGTGCGGCGCGAGGTGATCGAGGAGACCGGCCACACCATCGGCGAGATCCAGCACGTCTTCGACATCTACATGAGCCCCGGCTCGGTCACCGAACGCGTCAGCTTCTACGCCGCCCCGTACGGCCCGGCGACCCGCACCCACGAGGGCGGTGGCCTCGACGAGGAGGGAGAGGACATCGAACTCGTCGAACTGAACTTCCGCCGGGCCCTGGAAATGATCCGCGGCGGCGAGATCGCCGACGCCAAGACCATCATGCTGCTCCAGTGGGCGGCACTGGAGGGGCCGTTCAGCGCCGGAGGCAGGGTGTAGAGAGGGACTGAGGGGTCGAGGGCCCTCGGCGGCCTCGGCCCGTGTCAGCGGTCGAGCGCCTCGGCGGCCTCGGCGGCGACCGCCTCCGCCACGGCCGTCAGCGCGGGCGAGTCGAGCTTCCACTGCTGCCAGAACAGCGGGGCGTCCACGGTCCGCTCCGGCGCCAGGTTGACGAGCCGTCCGGCGTCGAGCAGCCGCTCGGCCTGCGCGGCGGGCACCATGCCCCAGCCCATCCCGGCGGCCACGGCGTCGACGAAGCCCTCGGACGTCGGCACGTAGTGCCGTCGCGCACCGGACGGGCGGCCCCGCGTCAGCCGGCGGACGAAGGCGTTCTGGAAGTCGTCCCGCCGGTCGAAGAACACGACCGGCGCGTCCACGATCACGTCCTTCAGCGGCACGCCCGATCCGACGCCGAGCCATCGCTCCGCGAAGGCGGGAGCGGCGCAGGGCACGTACCGCATCCGGCCGAGCGGCCGTACCGAGCAGCCGGCCACGGCGTCCGGCGCCGAGGTGACCGCGGCCATCACCAGGCCCTCGCGCAGCAGCCTGGCCGTGTGCTGCTCGTCCTCGCGGAGCAGTTCGAAACAGGGACGCAGCTCCTCGGGCACCCGGGTGAGGGCGGGCAGGAACCAGGTGGCCAGCGAGTCGGCGTTCACCGCGATCGACACGCGCGTGGTCTCCCCGGCGCCCGTCATGCCCAGCGCGGCGTGCGTGTCGTGTTCGAGGCGGGCCAGCTGGCGCGCGAACTGGACGATCACCTCGCCGGAGCCGGTCGGCCGCACCGGCTTCTCACGGACCAGCAGGACCCGGCCGACCCGCTGCTCCAGCGCCTTGACCCGCTGGCTGACCGCCGACGGCGTCACATGCAGGGCGGCGGCGGCCGCGTCGAACGTGCCCTCGTCGACCACCGCGAGCAGGGTGCGCACCAGATCGAGCGGAAGCTGAGACATCACGATCGCTAATGATACGTAAGAATCTTTAGCTGTACGCAGGGCGGCGGACTTCCTAGCGTCATGGGTGTGTTCAGCGAAATGACTGCCCTCGCGGCCGGATTCGGCACCGGCCTCTCCCTCATCGTCGCCATCGGCGCCCAGAACGCCTTCGTGCTCCGTCAGGGACTGCACCGCGACGCCGTGCTCCCGGTCGTGGCCATCTGCGCCCTCTCCGACGCGCTGCTGATCGCCCTGGGGGTCGCCGGGGTCGGTGCGGTCGTCGTCGCCTGGCCCGGCGCGCTGACCGCGGTCGCCCTGGTCGGCGGCGGCTTCCTCCTGGTCTACGGCGCCCTGGCCGCCCGCCGCGTCCTGCGCCCCGCCGACGACGCGCTGCGCACGGAGAGCGGGTCGACGGGCTCGCGACGCCGGGCCGTCCTCACCTGCCTGGCACTGACCTGGCTCAACCCGCACGTCTACCTCGACACCGTGTTCCTGCTCGGCTCCATCGCCTCCGACCGCGGACCCCTGCGCTGGACCTTCGGCCTCGGCGCCGGCCTCGCCAGCCTGTGCTGGTTCGCCGCCCTGGGCTTCGGCGCCCGGCTGCTCAGCCGCTTCCTGGCCCGCCCGTCCGCCTGGCGCGTCCTCGACGGCCTGGTCGCGGTGACGATGCTCGCGCTCGGCGGGATGCTGATCGCCGGAGCGTGAACCCACGGCGGGCCGGCGTCTGAGCCGACAGTGGGCGCAGGCGGCTCCACGGCAGGCGCGGGTACGGCGACAGCATGTGAGACGGCCGCGGAATCGTCTGTCCCGGCGGTGGCGATCTCCGCGATAGTGGTGCCCGTATCGAAAGATGTATCGAGCATCAGGATGCCCGTGGACACCACCAAGAGCAGCGCCGGCGACGACACCGCACCGGAGGACGACCCACCGGCGTCACCCCGCCAAGGCCGGCGGCGCTGGGCGATGGACACCCGTCCCCTGCGCCGCCCCGCCTACCGGCGCCTGTGGTCCTCGACCATCGTCACGGCCGTCGGCAGCCAACTGACCGCCGTCGCCGTACCCAAGCAGATCTACGACATCACCGGCTCCTCCGCCTGGGTCGGCTACGCGAGCCTCGCCGGTCTGCTGCCCCTGGTGGTCTTCGCGCTGTGGGGCGGCGCGGTCGCCGACAGCGTGGACCGCCGTACGCTGCTGCTCGTCACCAACACCGGCATCGCCGTCACCTCGGTGCTGTTCTGGGTCCAGGCCGTCACCGGCCTCGAATCCGTGTGGGCGCTGATGGCCCTGCTCGCCCTCCAGCAGGCGTTCTTCGGCCTCAACGCACCCGCCCGCAACGCCTCCGTGGCCCGGCTGGTCCCCGCCGACGAACTGGCGGCCGCCGCCGCCCTCGGCTCGACCGTGATGCAACTGGGCCTGGTGGCCGGACCGTTGCTCGCCGGCGCTCTCATCCCGGTCATCGGCCTGGCCGAGCTGTACCTGATCGACGCGCTGGCCCTGTGCATCACCCTCTGGGCGGTGTACAGGCTGCCCTCCCTGCCTCCCCTGGACGCCGCGACGACCAGGCGGGCCGGCTGGCGGGAGGTCCTCGCGGGCTTCCGCTACATCGCCCTGCACAAGGTGCTCCTGCTGTCCTTCCTCGCCGACATCATCGCGATGGTCCTGGGCATGCCGCGCGCCCTCTTCCCGCAGCTGGCCGACACCACGTACGCGCCCTACGGCGAAGGCCTCGCCCTTGGTCTGCTGTTCGCCGCCATCCCCATCGGCGCCCTCGTCGGCGGCCTGATGTCGGGGACGTTCTCCCGTTCCCACCGGCACGGACTCATGGTCGTCGTGGCCGTCATGGCCTGGGGCGCGGCCATCACCGGCTTCGGGCTGAGCACCAGCCTCTGGTTCGCCGTGCTGTTCCTCACCGCCGCCGGTGTCGCGGACATGGTCTCCATGATCTTCCGCGGTGCCATCCTGCTGTCCGCCGCCACCGACGAGATGCGAGGCCGGATGCAGGGCGTCTTCACCGTGGTCGTGGCCGGCGGCCCCCGCCTCGCCGACGTCCTGCACGGCACCGCCGGGGCGGCCTTCGGTGCCCGTACGGCCGTCGTCGGCGGCGGTCTGCTCGTCATCGCGGCGACGCTGCTCCTCGCGACGGTGACACCGGCACTGCGGCGGTACCGGATCTGACCGATCGACACCTCCGCTCTTCCGTACGCTGGTCAGCCGCACACCCCACAGGCAGGAGTTGCAACGATGCAGTACGTGAAGCTCGGCTCGACGGGTCTGGACGTGTCCCGGATCTGTGTGGGATGCATGAGTTTCGGGCTCCCCGACCGAGGCACGCACGAATGGACCCTGGACGAGGAGGCGTCACGCCCGTTGATCCGGCAGGCGCTGGACGCCGGGATCAACTTCTTCGACACGGCGAACGTCTACTCCGACGGCACCAGCGAGGAGATCGTCGGCCGCGCGCTCGCGGAGTTCGCGCGGCGCGAGGAGATCGTCCTCGCGACGAAGGTGAACGGCGCCATGCACCAGGGCCCCAACGCCTGGGGCCTGTCCCGCAAGGCGATCATGACGGAGATCGACGCCAGTCTGCGGCGCTTCGGCACCGACTACGTGGACCTCTACCAGATCCACCGCTTCGACCCGAACACCCCGGTCGAGGAGACGATGGAGGCCCTGCACGACGTGGTGAAGGCGGGCAAGGCCCGCTACATCGGGGCGAGTTCGATGTACGCCTGGCAGTTCGCCAAGATGCAGCACACCGCCCGGCTGAACGGCTGGACGCGGTTCGTGTCCATGCAGAACCACTACAACCTCCTCTACCGCGAGGAGGAGCGCGAGATGCTGCCGCTGTGCGGGGACCAGAGCGTCGCCACCCTGCCCTGGAGCCCGCTCGCCCGCGGCCGGCTCACCCGCGACTGGGACACCGTCACCGAACGCACCGAGAGCGACAACTTCGGCAAAACCCTCTACCAGGAGGGCGACCGCGAGATCGTCGACGCCGTCACCCGTATCGCCGGTGAGCGCGGGGTGCCCCGGGCCCGGGTCGCCCTCGCCTGGCTGCTGAGCCGGCCCACCGTGACCGCCCCCATCGTCGGCGCCACCAAGCCCCACCACCTCGACGACGCCGTGGCCTCACTCGACGTCGCCCTGACGGACAAGGAGATCGAGGAACTGGAGCGGCCCTACACACCTCGCGCGATCAGCGGTCACTGAGACGGGCGGCGCCCGGCTCACGAGAGCCGGGCGCTCCCGCACCGGGGGCGCGGGAGCTACTGCCGGGAGTACTCCAGGCGCACGGTGGTGGCGAGGCGGGCGAGAGCCTCCTCGGCGCCCTCGCGGTCGGTCTTGTCGAGCAGGGCGAGGGCGTCCGCGGCGGCCACGCGGACCCGCTGGGGCACCTCGTCCAGGGCGGCCATGCGGTAGGCGATGGTGCGGCGGGCCGCGCGCTCCTCGTCGCTGACGCCGTTCGGCCCGGTGCGGGGGAAGACCGCGGCCTCGTAGGCGGTCACATGGATGAGCACGCCGTGCGCGATGCCCTCGGCGTAGCCCCGCTGCCCGGCCTGCCGCTGTGCCATGGCGAAGTGCGCCATGGCCCGCCGGCGCACGATGAGCGAGCCCACCATGCCGACGAGCCCGGCGCACACGGCCGCCCCCAGGGCGACGAGACCGCCGCCGATCAGCGCGCCTATGAGGGCGCCGACCGCCATCAGCAGACAGGTCAGCCCGGTGGTCAGCATCAGCAGTGCGCGCGCGGGAGTGAAGGAGGCCATGACGTGCAGTGTCTCAGCCCTGACCGGCCGCCCGAGCGGTGGGCCGGTGGGGCGGGGCGACGCGGGTCCGTGCCGGACGGTCGGTCGCCACCCGGGATTGACGGGTCACTCGCCGCCGCAGGGCCCCGGACGTTCCATGCGGGACAGCCAGGTCGTGAGCACCGTTTCGAGTGACCCGGCCTCGGCCGACGTCAGCAGATCCAGGAGACGGCGCTCGTTGCGCATGTGCGCGGTGAACGCCTCGTCGATCAGTTCCCGTCCCGGCCGGGTGAGGGCGACGATGCGGCCGCGCTGGTCGTCCTCGGCGCGGCGGCGGGTGACGAGCCCGGCCCGCTCCAGCCGGTCGATCCGCTTCGTCATCGCGCCGGTGGTCACCATGGTGTGCGCGGCGAGTTCACCGGGTGCCCGTTCGAACGGGGCGCCTGCCCGGCGCAGGGTGGCGAGTACGTCGAACTCGCCCTCGCTGAGCCCGTAGCGGCCGTAGACCAGGCACAGTTCCTCGGTGAGCCGGTCCGCCAGGCGGTGCAGCCGGCCGATCACTCCTTGCGGGCTGACGTCGACGTCGGGCCGCTCGCGGCGCCAGTCGGCCTGGATGCGGGCGACACGGTCCGGTGGTTGCTGGTGTTCCTCCATGCCCCTCTCCATGCCTCCATTATAGCTTCCCGGGAAGTTATAATGCCTTCCATGGAAGCCAATATGCGGTGGGTGGCGCTGACCGCGGTCGCGCCGGTGGCCTGGGGCACCACCTACTTCGTCACACACGAGTACCTGCCGGCGGACAGCCCGCTGTACGGGGCGGCCCTGCGGGCGCTCCCCGCCGGCCTCGTCCTGCTGGCCCTGTGCCGACGGCTCCCGCGCGGTGCCTGGTGGGGGAGGGCCGCGCTGCTGGGGCTGCTCAACGTGAGCGTGTTCTTCGTGCTCGTCTACGCGGCCTCCCAACTGCTGCCGACGAGCGTCGCCTCCACCGTCATGGCGGCCGCCCCGCTGACGATGATGCTCATCGCCTGGCCCCTGGTCTCCGAACGGCCCGGCCGCGCGCACCTGGCCGGCGCCGCGATCGGGCTCGGCGGGGTCTGCCTCATGCTCTTCACCGGGGCGGCGGGCGCCGGCCTCCCCGGCGTCCTCGCCTCGGCCGCCGCCATGCTCGTCTCGTCCTTCGGGCACATCCTGACCAAGCGCTGGAACGCGGGGACTGACGTACTCGCCTCCACCGCGTGGCAACTCACCGCCGGAGGCCTCATCCTCCTCCCGGTCGCCGCAGCCGTGGAGGGGGCGCCGCCCACGCTCTCCCCGCGGGCCCTCCTCGCCTTCGCCTACGTCGCCCTGATCGCCACCGCGCTCGCCTTCGCCGCCTGGTTCACCGGCCTGCGTCATCTGCCCGCCGCCACCGTGGGGCTGATCGGTCTCCTCAACCCCGCCACCGGCGTCCTCCTCGGCACGGCCGTCGCCGGGGAGACGCTGACGGGCCGGCAGCTGTGCGGACTGCTGCTGGTCTCGGTCGGTGTCGTCCTGGGCCGCCCCGGCCGCGCGCGCCGACGCGACGGCGACCGGCCGGGACCGGGGCCCGCTCCGGCGGCCGGCCCGCGCGAGAATCCTCGACGTACGCCCCAGTCCCTGATGTGAACCGCTCCGAGCGTGACCGGGCCGAGGCCGGGCGGCAGGTGACGTACGGCCGGCGCCACGGCCTCCCGCGCCGTGCTCGTCCGCGCGAGGACGGATTCGCCCAGGTGGTCCGTGCTCACCGTGTACCGGTCGACGTCATGTGCGAGCAGCACGGCTCGACGTCGGTCGGACGGCGGCGGCGGGTGGTGGTGGTCGAGAAGCGCAGTGTCCAGTGGCTGGTGGGATCCGGCAAGTCGGTGAACGCCGCGCTGGACTTCGTGAGACATCACTGCGGCCTGGTGATCACGGGCATGCCGAGGTCGGTGGGTCCGCCCCGGACTGTGCCGCGGCTGCGTTCCAGAGTGCGGTCGAGGGCAACCAGCTTCTCCTTGGTAACCATCATGGAACAGCAGGCGACGGCCGCGAATACGCGACAACCCGCCCGCTCGCGGCTGCCGTGCGGCCTTCACCCAGTCAGTCCCCCCGCCCGCCGATCCACGGCCGATGCTGCGGGCGTCCATCTCCAGCATGATGTAGCGAATGCCCTGGTCCAGGTGGGTCACTGCCAGCGGCCCAGCAGACGAAGTGTCGGACGGGTCTCATGCCGAGCGGGGTGGCGCAACCTCCGCACCACCCCGCCCTGCCCATGCCCGCACGCGGCCGGTCTCAAGAACCGCCGGACGCGGCTGGACCACGGTCCGGTGGACGTCCACACCTCGTAGTCGAGGGTGATCTGCGAGCCGTCGCCGTCCAGCGCCTTGCGCGGGCCCGACCTCAGTCCGAGCAACTGGTCGCGGACCCGTCGGCCGTGGACGTGACGGACACGCGGTAAGCGGCTCCGGAGTCGAACTCGGGCCCGGTCTCGCTCTCTTCCGCTTCGAGGATCGCCTCGGTCAGGAAGTAGACGTCCAGGATCGTCGCGCCGTCCTTCTCGCCGAGGGTGAAGCACAGGTTCGCGGCCCGGTCCTCCTTCAAGGACTTCTGGGTGGCCCGGGACGGCTGCCATCCTTCGCGCTCCGCCGCGGCCTTGTAGTACCAGGTGACGTCGGCCTTGTCGCCGGGGAAGACATAGGTGCGATCGGCATGCAGCCACGCCTCGCCGCTGTCCTCCCAGCAGCCGGCGTCGAGCTTCTCGAAGCCCTTCGGCACGATGGTCCCCTGAGGCCGCGCGTCGAGAACGCCGTACGACTTCAGCTCGTCCGCGCGGCTCTCGGTGCCCTCACAACTCGGGGCGGAGGCGGCATCCGCGAGCGGTTCGCACCCGGTGAGAACTCCGGTCACCAACACGGCCGTCAGCAGGACGGAGGTGCACCGGCCGGTTCCCCTACGAGATGCCAAGTCGACTCCTACGGTTCTGCGGTGGACGTGCCCAGGCGGCCGACTTCACTACCTGATACCGAATGTGTGCAGTTAGTGAAATTACCATCTCTTCCGCTGATTCCGGTCGGAACGCAACTCCCGTAGCCCCAGGGCGTGTTCAATCACTCTTGGTTACGGACCGGACCGCGTCGGGGTGGTCGGCGAAATGATCCCGTACCACGGACGCGAAGCCCGGGTCGGGAGCCGGGCCGAGCGCGGCGGCGCGCGTGTTGTCGAAGGCAGAGGACCACGAGCCCACGATGGCCTTGACGGCGGGATCGGGCGTGACCGTCACCAAATCCGCAGAGTGCCCGCAGCGTCGGCTCGGTGTACGCGGCCTCGACCAGATCGTGGTGGCCGGCGGCCCCGGAATACTCCGCCGTGCGCGCCTCGGTGCGCAGATGCCGCCAGTCGGACTCCGCCAGGCGCACGGGATCGTCGTCGGGCACCTCGAAGCGGCCGGTCAGCTTCACGAAAGGGGCCGCCCGACGGATGTCGCCCAGCTCCGGCCCGTCGTGCCGGGCCTGCGCGGCTCTGGCGACCGCGCCAGATGGAACGGAGGGCCGCCCTTCCCCGTCCTGTCGCCAACTACCCGCCGCCGTACGAAGATCAGATGTCTGCATAGGGTGGGGCCTGTGAGAACCAGCGACACCGGTGAGGCCGTCGCGTACCAGAGCGCGACCGAGGGGGAGACCGCCGTCCGATGAACCAGATCCTGTTTGCCGGGGCCATCGGCCTGTTTCTGACGCTGATCGGCACACCGCTGCTGATCAAGCTGCTGGCCCGGAAGGGCTACGGGCAGTACATCCGGGACGACGGCCCACGCGGCCACGCCGGTAAGCGCGGCACCCCCACCATGGGTGGCATCGCCTTCATCCTGGCCACCCTCGTCGCCTACGTCTCGACCAAGGTCATCACCGGTGAGAGCCCGACGTACCCCGGTTTCCTGGTGCTGTTCCTGATGGCGGGCATGGGTGTGGTCGGGTTCCTCGACGACTACATCAAGATCGTGAAGCGGCGTTCGCTGGGGCTGCGGGCCGGGGCGAAGATGGCCGGTCAGCTGATCGTCGGCATCGTGTTCGCCCTCCTCGCCATCCGGTTCGCGGACGACCGGGGCCAGACACCGGCCTCCCTGAAGCTGTCGTTCGTCACCGACTTCGGCTGGACCATCGGGCCGGTGCTGTTCGTCGTGTGGGCCCTGTTCATGATCCTGGCCATGTCGAACGGGGTGAACCTGACCGACGGTCTGGACGGGCTCGCCACGGGCGCCTCGGTCATGGTCTTCGGCGGCTACACCTTCATCGGTCTGTGGCAGTTCCAGAACTCGTGCGCCAACGCCATGGAACTCACCGACCCCGCCTCCTGCATAGAGGTACGCGATCCGCTCGACCTCGCCGTCGTCGCCGCCGCGCTGATGGGGGCCTGCTTCGGGTTCCTGTGGTGGAACACCTCGCCCGCCAAGATCTTCATGGGCGACACCGGGTCCCTCGCCCTCGGCGGCGCGCTCGCCGGCCTCGCCATCTGCTCCCGCACCGAACTGCTCATGGCCGTCCTCGGCGGGCTGTTCGTTCTGATCACCCTGTCGGTGGTCATCCAGGTCGGCTCGTTCAAGCTGACCGGCAAGCGGGTCTTCCGCATGGCCCCGCTCCAGCACCACTTCGAACTCAAGGGCTGGTCCGAAGTCCTCGTAGTGGTCCGCTTCTGGACCATCCAGGGCATCTGCGTGATCGTCGGCCTCGGTCTGTTCTACGCGGGGTGGGCCGCGGGCTGAGAGGTCCGGGCGGCAGGCCCGGTGCGGGTGCCCGCCGCGCCGGACCCGTCGCGCTACGAGGCGCTCGCCGCCAGCCGGAACACCACGTTCCGTCGCAGCGGGCCCTCCGGCACACTCGGATCGTCGAAGTCGTCGGACGGATCCCGGGTCATGCCGAGGCGGCCCATCACCGCCTGGGAGCGGAGGTTACCGGCGGTGGTCACCGCGAGGATCTCTGGAAGACGGAGGCGGTCGAAGCCGAAGTCCACGACCGCCCGCGCGGCCTCCGTGGCGTAACCGTGGCCCCAGGCCGTACGCGCCAGGCGCCAGCCCGCCTCCACTCCGGAGAACGGCATGTCGTCGTCCACCGGATCCAGGCCGGTGAATCCGATGAACTCGCCCGTCGCGCGCACCTCCACCGCCCACCAGCCCCAGCCCCGTCCGTCGAGGTCGGCCTGGAAGGCGGCGGCGGACGCGTGGCTCTGTTCGCTCGTGAGGACGCCCGGGAAGTGCTCCCGCACCTGCGGATCCGCGTTCAGGGCCGCCCAGGGGGCGAGGTCGGACGGGCGCCAGCCGCGCAGGAGGAGACGATCGGTTCGCAGTTCGGACATCGCGCCAACCTAACGCGATCATGAGGCGCGAGCGATCGAATATCCCCGGCGGACAGGGTGGTTGCGGCCGGGCGCCCTTCGCACCGGAGGCGTCGGCGTCTTCGGACGTGGTGCGAAGGCGATGCTGAAGGGCGGTGACGGCGGCGGTGCGGTGGGCCGTGAGGAGGGGGCGCGCGTCCGGCCGGCCGTGGTGGCGACGAGGTCGATCCGGCCGGCCCGGGCCATGGCGGCCCGGTCGACGAAGTCCAGGATGCCGACGGGCTCCTGCGCCAAGGCGGCTCGGGCGTGCCCGCTACGCCGAAGCCGCCAGGCCCACCTGGATCCGGCACCTCGCGCCGGAGCCGACCCGCCCCGCACGTACCGAACGCCGCCGGGGCCTCGCCCGCAGGGCGGCGGCACCTCCCGTCGGCTCTAGAGCCCGCCGCTCGCCCCCAACCCGCACCGCACCGCCCGCAGATGATCGGCCAGCGGGCCGAGGCCCACGTCGTGGCGGCGTTCGTCGACCGTCTCGGGGTGGCGGACGGGGTACGGGAAGAGGGTGCCGGGGTTGATGCGGGTGCCGTAGAACTGCGGCTGGCCCAGCGCGACGGCACAGTGATCGGCGATGTAGGCGTGGTGCACGGCGGGACAGCGGCCGTCCGCGACTGCTTCGGCGATCAGGTCACGGCAGGTGAGCTGGAAGCCGAGGTCGGGGGAGTGCAGCAGGATCATCAGGGCCGCCGTGGAGGCGGGTTCGCCGACCGACTCGGCGGTGGGCCAGCCGTGGCGGGAGACGATCGCGCGAAGGGCGTCCCCGTTTCCGGCGTGGCACTCGGCGATGCGGTCGCGGGCCCGCGCGGTGGGCGCCGACCGGGCCTCGTGGGCCAGCCGCCGCTCGTCCTCGGCCCTGCGGACCAGTTCGGCGGCGAGTACCCGCCCACGGGGCGGTGCGGTGCCGGACGCGGTTGGTGACGTGGATTCCATGGCCGGGGCGCCCTTCACATCGCCCCCCGGACGGGGCGCGACAGCCACACCCCGGGTGAGGTCGAGGTCGCCTCGCCGCGTCCGGGGGCTGTGCGCTGCTGCGGCAGGGATCCGCGGGGCGTGCCGACCCTGACTGCCGTCATCGGGTCCTCCGTGTCCTCATGGTGGTGGGGCGTACCGGCGCGGCGGGCCGCCGGTGCTGTTGTCGCAGACAACAACACCGGACACACGAAACGCCAGGTGGTGGTGGGGTTGTGCAGATGCGGGCGGGTAGTGGCGCGCGCTGTACGGGTTTTGCACCTCGGTGGACGTCGCCGACGACCCGCACCTTCGCGTGCGGGACGTCCACACGCCGCGAGACGGTGGTGGTGACCAGGGGCAGCGAGGGCCGGGGTGGGGACGGCGTACGGCTCCTGCTCGCCGAGGGTGCCCAGGTGGCGACCTGCGACGCAGTGTCCGGGGCGCCGCCGGGACCGTACGTGCCGAGAGGAGGCACCGGCGTACGACGTGTTCGTGTGGGCGGAAACAAACGGCTGTTGACGACGGTCCCGCATGGCGACGGGTCCGTACGGAGACGGTTCCATCTCAGGCGGCCGCTCCCAGGACCACCCGCGACCGGCGTTCGAAGTCCTGTACGAGGGGCTCGTGGCGGAGGGACGCCAGCCGGCCCCGGAAGTCGCGGAGTGCCTGGATGGACCGTTCGCTGTGCACACCGCTGAGCGCTTCGAGCGCGTCGTCGGCCGTGGCGATCGCCTCGTCGAGGCGGTTCTGCTGGAGGTGGGCCGTCGCGAGGACCGACCGGCTGATGGCCTGGCGTCGGCGGCGGTCGGCATGGGCGCGCACGGACTCGCCCGCCGTGTGCTCGGCCTGCGCGGCGAGGCCCAGGTCACGGAAGCACACGGCGGACTCGGCCTGCAGGTAGTGGTGGTCGAGGAACCGTACCCACGGCGACTCCTGGGCGGCGCCCCGGCTCGCGTCGAGCTGCTTGTCGGCGGTGCGCAACGCCTCGGCGGTCTCGCGGGGCCGGCCCAGCGCCGCGTGTCCGCGCGCGGACATGGCGTGCAGGCGCATCAGGCCGAGGGGGCTGCCCGAGTCCCTGGCGGTGGCGACCCCGGCCCGGGCCAGGGCCACGCCCTCGTCGGGGCGGCCCAGGCTGGTCGCCAGATGCGACAGCCCGGCCAGGATCTGCCCGCCCAGCACATGGTCGCGGCCCTCCGCGCAGAGCCTGAGCCCCTGTGTCATGTACCGCTGGGCCAGGCCGTACTCCCCGGCGTCGTACGAACTCCAGCCCGCCATGGCGGCGAGCCGGGCGGCGGCGGCGAACAGCTCGCGCCGGTGGTGCGGCGGCATGCCGCGCTGCTGGAGCAGCGGGATGACCTCGGTGGTGAGGTACTGCACGATGCTCGTGCGGATACCGCCGCCCCCGTAGTGGTTGTCCATCTCGTCGAACATGCGGAGCATCGCGTGGACCTGCTCCACCGGCCCGCCGCCCGACACCGGCGCGAGCCTCGGGGCGTCCCGGCTCTCCACCAGCCACAGCAGCCAGGCCCGCTGCGGGTTCGTCAGGGCGCCCGGCACGAACGGCACCGAACCGAGCAGACTGCGCCGGGAGATGTCGGTGGAGCCCAGCTCCGTCAGGGTGTGCAGGGTCTCCGCCACGTTCTCGACGTACATCAACGCCCGTCCCGTCACCGGCCGTCCGCGATCGAGCGGGAAACCGAGGTCGGCCGGAGTAAGGGCGCGGCCCAGTCGTTCGCCGAGGACCGCCGCGATCAACTCCGGTGTGTTTCCCCGTGGTTGCTGGCCCTGGAGCCAGCGGGTTACGGAGGCCTTGTCGTAGTTGGTGTCCGCGCCCTGACAGCGGCCCAGGTCATTGACCCGCAGCGCGAGGGAGGCGTACGAGCAGCCGGCCTCCTTCAGGGCTGCCGCCAGCGGCTTGTTGGGCCCAGCGGTCCCCCTGGCCGGGCTCCTCGGTAATCCCTGCAATCCGTTCGTCACGGCGGCCATCCAGGTTGTCGCATCATGTCGGCGCGCGGCTTGACCCGTGCCCGCCGTGGCGCCAACTCCTGGGCGGGCCGGAGGAGTTCGAGGGACGCTGCCCGCGATGTGCGGCAGGTCACTCGGTCACTATGGTGGCCGAAGAACTCGGCTCGCAACCTGCGTTCTGATAATTTCAGAATGAATTGCGAGGACCTGTTCGTGTCACGGGATGGCGTGGCACACTGCACGCTGTGAATCCCGCCCCGGGAGGTTGCACGTGAGTGAGACCCGCTCAGGAGGGAGTGCTCCTGCGGCGCCCACGGTCCTGCGCATGGTGCTCGGCAAACGGCTCCGCCAGCTGCGGGAGCAGGCCGGAGTGTCCTTCGACGACGCCGCCCGTGCCATCGAGGTCACCGCGCTGACGGTCCGCCGCATGGAGAAGGCCGAGGTCGGCCTCCGTATCCCCTACGTGAAGGAACTGCTGCGCACCTACGGAGTCTCCGGCACCGAGATCGAGGGTTTCCTCGCCCTGGCCCGCGAGGCCAATCGGCCCGGCTGGTGGCACAAGTTCCGCGATGTGCTGCCGGAGTGGTTCAGCGCGTACGTGAGCCTGGAGAGCGAAGCCGCCGTCATCCGTCTCTACGAACCCCAGTACGTACCCGGCCTGCTGCAGACCCACGACTACGCCGCCGCGCTGATGCGGGTCGGCTTCCCGAACGCGAGCCCCGAGGACGTCGACCGCCGGGTCGCCCTGCGCCTCAGGCGCCAGGATCTGCTGGCCAAACCCGAGGCACCGGCCGTCTGGGCCATCCTCGACGAGACCGTGCTGCGCCGGCCGGTGGGCGGTCCCGACGTGATGCGGGCCCAGATCGACCGGCTCGCCGAGGCGACGGAACGGCCCAAGGTCAGGATCCAGATCATGCGGTTCGCGGCCGGGCCCCACCCCGGGGCGTTCGGCCCCTTCCACTACTTCCGCTTCGGTTTCTCCGAACTCCCCGACATCGTCTACACCGAGGGCCTCGCGGGCGCCCAGTACGTCGACCAGCCTGCGGACGTCGTGACCTATCTGGAGGTACTGGACCGGATGTCCGTGCAGGCGGAACCGGTGGGTCGTACCAGGGACATCCTGGCGGCACTACGCAAGGAGTTGTGAACATGGCAAGGACACCCGACGGCCCCGTCCACAGCGGCATGCCCGCTCCCGAACTGGGCGCCGAGGGCTGGCGCAAGCCCTGGAGCGGCACCAACGGCGGTTCCTGCGTGGAGGCCAAACGCCTGCCCGACGGCAGCGTCGCCTTCCGCCAGTCCACCGATCCCGACGGCCCCGCCCTCGTCTACTCACGGGAGGAGATGGTGGCGTTCCTGGAGGGCGCCAAGGCCGGCGAGGCCGACTTCCTCATCGCCTGACAACTACCAGGCCGCTCCGCTCCTCCCCACCCGCGGGGCGGCCCGGCCTATCCGCCCGGCTCCGCCCCCGGCCGCCCGGACAGCCCGCTTTGCTTCGCCCGCCGGTCGACCCGGCCGACCCGTTCCGCCCCACCCGACGGCGGCCCGGTCGGCCTGCTCGGCTCTGCCCGTCCACCCGGCCAACCCGCTTGGCTTCGCCCGTCGGCGATCCGGCCCGATCGGTTCGGCTCCGCCCGTCCACCCAGCCAACCCGCTTCGCTTCGCCCGTCGGCAGCCCGCCCCGACCCGTTCGGCTCCGCTCGCTCGGCCTGCTTCGCTTAACCCGCTGGCGGCCCAGCTGACCAGTCCGTCCACCCGCCAGCAGACCGGCCGGACCGCCGGCTCCGCCCGCCCGGCCGACCCTCTTCGATTCGCCCGTCGGCGGCCCGGCCGACCCCTCCTGCCTTGCCCGGCGGCTACCCGGCCGACCCGTTCCGCTTCGCAGCAGCCGTTCGGCAAGCCGAGCCGCTCGGTCCGGTGGTTGTTCGGCGGCTGTTCGGTGGCTTCGCTTCGCTGCGGGCGGTGGGTGTTCGGCCGCCGCGTGGATCACTACGTCCGCACAACCGGACAACCCGCACGCGCACTCCCGGCACCTCCCGGCCGTGCCCAGACTGGGGTCACCTCCAGGTCGCGCACGGGCTCGTGAGGTCGACCGCCGCGCACCACCCGAAGGGAGCGGCATGCGTACGCCGCCTCGTGTCCCGGGCCGAGCCCTGACGCTCGCCGGGCACGTCGGCCGGGCCGCTCCCGAGGGGCGGGGATGATCCCGCCACCCACGCTCGCCCGGTACCGGACCCTGATCGTCGAGGGGCACGAAGGAGCGGGCCGGAACCGTCTCGTCGCCGAACTGGCCCACCTCGGCTTCGAGGTCCGGCACATGCCGCCCACCCTCCACCACCTGGACCCCGGCCTGCCCTACCGCGAACTCCTCGCCGGACCCGGCCGACTGGCCGTCGACGGGAACCTCATCGCGGAACTCGTCCACGGGCCGCTGCGCCGGGGCCGCTCCCGGGTGACCTGGATGCAGGCCCTGGACCTCGCCGACGCCGTGGCCGAACGCGACGGGGCCATGCTCCACCTGACCACGTCCGAGACCACCGAGGTTGCCACCGCCTACGCCCGGGTTTTCCACACCCTCGCCCAGCACGTACCCGTGGTCACCCTCGACGTCGGCGAGCCGGGCGGTCCCAGCCGTGCCCCCCGCGCCCGTTCGACCCAACTCTCAAAAAACGACAGGCAGTTGACGATAGGTTAGCGACGACCACGCGATGTGACGACCACGCGATGTGAGACAGGAGAGTTCCCATGGCAGACGGCCACCCCACTCCCGATCAGGAAGCCCTGTCGAAGATCGACACCACGGTGCCGCACTCGGCCCGCATCTGGAACTACTGGATGGGCGGCAAGGACAACTACGGGGTCGACCGGGAGGCGGGCGACGCCTACCGCGAGATCGCCCCCAACATCGAGACGATGGCCCGCGCCTCCCGCGTGTACCTCATCCGCACAGTCACCTTCGTGGCCCGCGAGCGCGGAATCCGCCAGTTCCTGGACATCGGCACCGGTCTTCCGACGTACGACAACACCCACCAGGTCGCCCAGAAGGTCGCCCCGGAGTCCCGCATCGTCTACGTCGACAACGACCCGCTGGTACTGCGGCACGCGCAGGCCCTGCTCACCAGCACCCCCGAAGGCGTCACCGACTACGTCGACGCCGACCTGCACGACCCGGACACGATCCTCGAAGCCGCCGGGAAGGTCCTCGACTTCGGCAAGCCGATGGCCCTGATGCTGATGGGCATCCTCGGCCACATCCAGGACTACGAGGAGGCGCGGGAGATCGTCCGCCGTCTCCAGGCCGCCCTGCCGCCGGGCAGCTACTTCGTCCACTACGACAGCACGGACACCGACGCCGAACTCAAGCGAGCCCAGGACGGGTACGACGACACCGGCGCCGTCCCGTACGTCCTGCGCAGCCCCCGGCAGCTGCACGCCTACTACGAGGGGCTGGAGCTGCTGGAACCCGGCATCGTGTCCTGCCCGCTGTGGCGTCCGGAGCCGGGTACGCACCCGGAGCCGACGGACGTGTACGGGGGAGTGGCCTACAAGGCGTAGCGACACCGGCCCGGCTCGACACCGGCCCGGCTCGACACCGGCCCGGCCCGGTCCGGCGCGGTCCGGCGCGGGCGATTCGGCGCCACAGGAGCGTGCGGTGCCGGCCGTGTACTCCCGGGCACTTCGGGTAGGCCCCCCGCATGACGGGCCCCCACGACCTCGACCGGCTGGTCCTCGACGCCGTGGAGAACCTGGTGCCGCTCTGGTTCTCGGCCGTGGAGGACGCCACCCCGCGGCTGTCCCCGAGACAGACCCTCGCGCTTCGAGCGGTGCGCCGGCGGCCCGAGCTGAACCTGACCGCCCTGGCCGAGCAGCTCGCGGTGGGTCTGCCCACGGCCAGTCGGCTCTGCGACCGGCTCGAAGCGGCCGGCCTGCTCCAGCGGTGTGTCCGGCACGACGACCGGCGCGAGGTGCGCCTGGTGGTCACGGAGCGCGGCCACGGCTTCCTCACGGACGTCACCGAACGGCTGTCGACGCGTCTCACCGACGCCCTCGCGGCGATGCCTCCGGCCGAGCGCACGCGGGTCGAACAGGCGCTGCGGGCCCTCGGGGGACCCGTCAGGTGAGCCGCGCCGTGTGGTGCCCGGCGTCGCTGTGCACATGGCAGAGCAGCAGACACACGTCGTCCTCGTGCTCGTCGTCCAGCAGCGGGTGGAGCAGCCGGTCGGCCGATTCCTGGAGGTCGTCGTCGAGCGTGGCGGGCGGGAGCGCTCCGAGGGCGGACGCCAACCGCTCGATGCCCGGGTCGATGCCCTGGGCACGGCGTTCCACCAGTCCGTCCGTGTAGAGCGCCAGGGTCGATCCGGGCGGCAGCGGGACGGTGTGGTCGGCGATCTCCTGATGGAGGGGGATGCCGAGCATCGCGCCGGGCTTGGCGTCCAGGATCCGCACCCGCCCGTCGGGCGAGCGCAGCACCGGCGGCGGATGCCCCGCGGCGGCCCAGGTGAGGGTGGGCTCCCGTGGATGGAACCGGGCGATGACGGCGGTGGCGTACAGGTCGGGCTGCAGATGGTGCAGGAACAGATGAAGACGGGTGAGGAGCTGACCGGGGGTCTCGCCGTCGACGGCGTAGGCGCGCAGCGCGGTCCTCAGCTGGCTCATCATCACCGCGGCCCGCAGACCGTGCCCGGTGACATCGCCGATGACGGTGATCAGACTGCCGTCGGGCTGGCGGAAGGCGTCGTACCAGTCGCCGCCGATGTTCAGCCCCCGGGTGGCCGGCAGATAGCGCGCGGCCAGCCGCAGCCCCGGGGTGGTGGGCAGCTCGGTGAGCAGGGCGCGCTGCAGGGTCTCGGCGATGTCGCGGTTGTGCTCGAAGCGCCGGGCGTTCTCCAGGGCGACACCGGCGCGCCGGGCCAGCTCGATCAGCATGAAGGCGTCGTCGGCGTCCCAGCGCTGGTCGTCGGGCGGGGACAGCGTCAGCACGCCCAGGGGTGCGCGCCGGGTCATCAGCGGCACGCACAGCAGCGGCCGACCGGGGTCGAGTGCCGAGGGCGGCTGGTCGTCGACTCCGGGCAGCCCGCCGGGGTGGTCGGCGGCGTACTGGGGGCGCCCGCGGCGGGCCGCGACGACGGCGGCGGCCGGCCGCGGGCCGCCCCGGGCCATGTCGTCCTCCCCGTCGAACAGCCATACGTCGGCGGTGCGGGCGTACCGGGGCACCAGGAGGGTGGGCAGCAGCCGCACGATCGCGTCGGGGTTGAGGGACGCGGTCAGGGCGGCGCTGGCGTCGGCGAGGAAGGTGAGCCGGCCGCGCGCGTTCTCGGCCTCCTCGCGGGCCTTCTGCTCGGCGGCGAAGAGTTCGCGCTGCGCGCGCCCGGCCGCGTCCAGCTCGGCGTGCAGGGCCAGCACACCCTGGTTGGTCTGGTGGAGCTCCTCGCGGTGGAAGGCGACCAGCGCCTCCTGCTCGTCGAGTTTCTCCAGCAGCAGCGCGGCGTCCTCGTCGGCCCCGAACAGGGCCTCCGCGAGGTCCACCAGATCACCGGGCGCATGTTCGCTGTCCGGCAGCCGCACCTCTTCCGAGCAGGCGACCGTCAGCCGCCACGGCTGGCGGAACTCGCCCGGCCGCCGGTTCGCCGACGTCACCTCGACCAGGAACCGGCAGCCACCGGGCCGCGCCGTGTCGGCCCGCGCGGTCAGCAGCCACGCACCTCCTTTGGTGAGGCACTGCCGCAGCTGCGCGGAGAGCACGGACACCAGCCGCGCCCGGTCGGTCGCCAAGACCCCGTGCGCGGTGGCCAGTCGCGCGGTGGCGATACGGGCCCGAGCGGCGTCGGTGACGGAACTGACATGCCAGGTACGGGTCATGGGTGGCGGTCCGGCGGGGAGGGGCTCAGTACGGCGACGGTGGTGTCGTCGCGTACCGGCCGGGCGGGGCTGCTCGCGTCGCGCACGATCACGGCGGCGATCACAGCGGGGTCGAGGGAGGGGCTGTGGGCGGCGGGGCCCGGACTCCAGCGGCTGGGCAGGCCGTCGCTGTGCAGCACGAGCAGGCAGTCGTCCCCCCAGGCCGCCTCGTGCTGCGGGATACGGGCGGCCCGGTGGGCGCCGACTATGCCGGGCCGCGACAGCAGCGGCTGCCAGGTCGCGCCGGTGCGCAGCCGCGCCCCTATGTTGCCGATGCCGGCGAATAGCAACGTGCCTGCGGCGACGTCGAGTTGGGCGACGGCGACGGCCGCGCCCCGGGTGTCGCGCAGCGCGTCCTCCAGCCGCCGCAGCAGGTGCGCGGGAGACAGTTCGGGCGCGCGGTACAGCTGCTCCACGGCCGCCGAGGAGGCACGGGCCGCCGCCAGCCCGTGGCCCAGGCCGTCGGCGAGCATCAGAGTGGTGAGGTCGCCCTTCCGGACCCACGCCCAGGCGTCGCCGGAGAACTCCGCGCCGGCGAAGGGGATGTTGACGCCTCCGGCGCGCACGGCCGGAGCGGGGGAGGGGGCCGGGCCGCCGCCGCCGCGGCGTTCGGGCCGGGCGCCGAGCCGCGCCAGGGCGATGGTGCCCCGGCCGACCGTACTGTGCAGGTCGAAGTCGTCGGCGACCCGGCTGCAGGTGCCGAGGCCGGCGCCGAGCGAGGACGTCGTCGAGAAACCGTCGCGCAGCGCGCCGGCCACGTCGCGCACCCCCGGCCCGTGGTCGATCGCCACGATCTGCACCATGGGGGCCGCGCCGTCCGCCCGCTCCGGCGCGGGGCGGGAGACGACGTCCAGCAGTATCAGCCCCCCACCGGCGTGCTTGAGCAGATTGGTCGCCAGCTCGGTGGCCACCAGGGCGCAACCGGCGGCGCGGCCCTCGTCCAGCCCGGCGCGGGCCGCCGCGGACTCGGCGGCCACCCGGGCGTCGCGCACCCGGGTCGAGTCGTGCACGGGAACCTCCCAGACGCGCGGCATCACCGCTCCTCGCGCGGGCGCGGCGCACCCGACATCCAGGACGTCACCGTGACCGTGGTGCCCGAGCCGGGGCGGCTGTCGATCGCGAACTCGTGGACCAGTCGTCGGGCGCCGCCCAGCCCCATCCCCAGCCCCTCGCCGGAGGTGTAGCCGTCGACGAGGGCCTGGTCGAGGTCCGGGATGCCGGGCCCCTGGTCGCTGAAGGCCAGCCGCAGCCCTCGTGCGCCGGCCCTGTCCACCGCAGCGCACTCCATCTGGCCCCCGCCGCCGTGGACCAGGGTGTTGCGGGCCAGTTCGCTGGCCGCGGTGACGAGTTTGGTCTGCTCGACCAGACCGAAGCCGAGCTGGGCGGCCGCCTGCCGCACATGCTGACGTACCCACACCAGATCGAGGTCCGAGTGGATCGGCAGGCAGGCGGAGATGCCGCCGGCGGTCTGCATCACGGACTCTCCTGGCGGGCGTGCCCTCGGCGGGGGAAGATCGGGTCCGGGCCGCCGAGGAGACGCAGCGCGTCCTCGGTGCTGAGCGCGGTACGCAGTCCCGGCAGGGTGAGTCCCAGCTCCACCAGCGTGATCGCCACGGCCGGACGCATGCCCGCCACCACCGTCCCGGCGGCGAGCAGACTCGTCTGGGCGGCGATGTCGCCGAGCACCCGCCCCAGGAACGAGTCGACCATCTCCACTCCGGAGAGGTCGATGATCACCCCCGTGGCGCCGCTGCGCGCGACCGTGTCGCTGATGTCCTGCTGGAGCTGCTCCGCCGCGCCGTCGTGCAGATCGCCCTGGAGCGACACCAGGAGCACGTTGCCGAGCTTGAGCACAGGTACGGGCGCACCGTACGGTGACGGGCCGCCGTAGCCGGCGAACAGATCGCCGCTCACCTGTGCCCCGAACCGGCGCCGTCGTGGGACACGATGTCCGTGCCCAGCTTCCCCAACGCGTAGGCCAGGGCGTCCGCGAGGCTCGTGCGGGTGAGCACCGAGCTGAGGTCGATGCCCAGATGGACGATGGTCTGCGCGATCGGCGGCCGGATACCGGAGACGATGCACTCGGCTCCCATCAACCGCGCCGCCGCCACGGTCTTCATGAGGTGCTGGGCCACCAGTGAGTCGACGGTCGGGACCCCGGTGATGTCCAGGATGGCGAACCGGGCGTGCTGCTCGACGATCGCGTCGAGGAGCCGCTCCATCACCACCTGGCTGCGCGCGCTGTCCAGGGTGCCGATCAGGGGGACGGCGACGATCCCCTCCCACAGGCTGATCACCGGCGTGGCGACCTCCATCAACTGCAGGCGCTGCCGGTGGATGAGCTCCTCGCCCTCGTTGAGCGCCGTCTCCAGCACCACCAGACGCAGGGTGCCCATCAGGACCGTCAGGGTCGTGGTGCACTCACGGAGGTGCGTGGCCGGCGCGGCGGCGAACTCGGCGACCAACAGCTCGGTGACGGGCGGTCGCAGCGCGTCCACCTCGGCGGAGATCTGCGTGACGGTGGAACCGGCCCGCGCCCGTGCGGCGGCCGTCCGCGCGAGCTGCTCGCGTACGACGTGGAATCCGCCGGACTCCGCGTCCTCGACGCTGTCCACGGCGGCCACGGCCGCGAGCGCGTCCACGACCGCCCGGCCCGCCTCCACCGCCTCGTCCCGCGAGTGGGTGAAGACGGTGCGGAACAACGCCGCGTCGGCCCAGCGCTGAGCGATCTGTTCCTGGCGGTTGCGCAGGAACTCCGCCACCTCCTGCGCCGGTGTCAACTGTCGGCCTGCCGTGTCCTGTTCCGGCACGGGTCTCTCCTCACATTCTGGCGCGCCTCCCCTCTTCGGGAAACGACTGGTGGGCGAAGTCGGCGAACTCATCGGTGGGACCGGCCGGCCTCCCCCCGGCCGAACCAGTCCAGGCAGACCACGAGCGCGTCGTCGTCCGCCACGGGTGTGCCGCGGTGACCGGAGAGTTCCCTGAGCACCGCGCCGGGGACATCGGCGGCGGGCAGCAGACGCGTGGCGCTGACCGCGCGGGCCAGCGCCCGTTCCCCGTACGTCTCCCCGCCGGGCGTGGCGACGGAGTACACCCCGTCGCTGACGAAGACGAGCCGGTCGCCCGGTTCGATCGTCAACTCCTGTGCGGTGTAGTCCGTCTCCTCGAACATGCCCAGCGGCAGCTGGGCGTCCAGGGCGACCGTGCCGACGGTCCGGTCGCGCAGCAGCAGCATCCGAGGGGAGCCCGCGTCGACGACCGCCAGGCGCCCGGTGGCCAGGTCCAGATCGAGCAGGAGCACCGACAGATGAAGGGCTCCGCCGTACTGGGCGTGGACGGCCTGGTCGGCCAGGGCCGCCTGGTCGGCGATGGGCAGGCCGGCCCGGCGGGCGTTGCGCAGCGCGTTGATCCCCAGATTCGTCAGCAGGGAGGCCTCGATGCCCTCGCCCATGCCGTTGGTGATGTACAGCATCAGACGGTCGGCGTCGGCGGACCAGTCGAAGTTGTCGCCGAAGATGTCGTAGGCGGGTTCCAGCTGACCGCCGAGGGCGTACTCGGGCCGGGTGGCGGAGCGGCCCGGCAGCAGCTGCCACTGCATCTCCGCCGCCAGCGTCAGACGGCTGGAGCGACGCGCCCGCACATACAGATCGGTGTCACGCTCCGCGACGACCAGCTCGTGCCCCAGGACCCCGGCCAGTTCAGCCAGTTCGGCGAGGCACTCCTCGGCGTGCGCGGCGGACGGCAGCGTCAGACGCAGCACGCCCAGCCGGTCGCCGCGCACGGTGACCGGCAGATGCGCCCGCACCCGGCCGTCGCCGCGCCTCTCCACGTACGGTTCCTGCGCCCCGAACGCCCGGCCGGTCGGACCGCCGTGCATCGGCAGGGGCTCCGGCGCGCTCGGGCGCGTGGACACGGGCCGCAGCGCGGTGAGCGAGTAGTCGGCCAGGTAGAGCTCGACGTCCCGCGCCGACCATTTCCCGCCCAGTACGTCGCGGACCACGTCCACCAACTGGTGCGGAGCAGCGGAGCGAAGGGCTCGTTCGGCTGCCACGAATCTGTTCACGATGTCGGATACGCCATTCTTTCCAGAGCTGACAGTGTTCGGGATGCCTGGAAGAGTGGGCCCGTGACTGACTCCTCCAACCAGCGGCCGGACGAGGTGGCGCGTGTGACCTCCGAGGCGGCCGAGCTGCTGGAGGTCCTGTGGGGGCGCGCCTCGACGGCTCCCGTGTCCGCCTCCCAGATCCGCGTACTCGTCGTCCTGGAGCACAACGACGGCATCAACCTGCGGATGCTCGCCGACGCCCTCGGCTCCACGCCGCCCTCCACCAGCCGGCTCTGTGACCGCCTGGAAGCGGTGGGCTTCGTCGAACGCCACGCCAGCACGGCCAGCAGGCGCGAGCTGTGCCTGCGGCTGAGCCGACGCGGACAGGCCTTCCTGGTGGACCTGCGCGCCCGCCGCGAGCGGGCCCTGCGGTCCGTGCTGGAGGAGATGCCCGCCGGGAAACGGACCGCCCTGCTGGAGGGGCTGGAGGCGTTCTGCGCCGCCGCGGCGGCGGAGATCCACGCGGGCGGCGCCACCGACGCGCGGAGCGCCTGACCGCCGCCGACCCGGTTCCGGTCCGACAGCCTCATCCCCACACTCCTGCCCGGCTCACTTTGTTGTCTTCCGGCCATAGTTGTCAAACGACAACTATTGGTCCTGCGTGCGCCCCGCCGCGCCGACGGACCACGCCGGGCGGGGCGGCCCGTCGGCGCGGCGGCAACGGCTATTCCTCCGCCGGGGGTTCGTCCGGGTGCCGGGCGACCTGGCCGGAGTCCACGGCGGCCAGTGCCTCGTCCACGCTGTCCACCGTGGCCACGGTGAGGCTGACGCCGGTGAGATCGAGTATCCGCCGCACGGCCGGCGTGGGGGCGATGACGTACACGCCGCCCGGGAGCCGCCGCACCTCCTGATACGTCCGCAGGATGATGTTCATGCCGGACGAGTCCATGAAGGGGACGGCCGACACGTCCAACAGGAAATGCCGCCGCCCGTGGCGCAGTTGGTTCGCCAGGTGATGTTGCAGCTCGGTCGCCGTGTCGATGTCCAGTTCCCCCTCGATCGTGAGCAGCACGGCGTCGTCCCGAGGCAGATCGACCTTGATCGACAGGGGATTCTGGGCAACGGACACAAGAGCCTCCAAGGCGCTACCGATCGGGACGGCTGCCCCGGTTCACGGATTCGACGCATCGCCCGGCGATGCGCCCGTGCGCATACCCGCGAATCGTCCGGACACACGGGCCGAGATCAGGCGACTCCGGGTTCCAGGAGCCCCACACGCAACCGCTTGATGATCCGGCTGATCAGCCGGGACACATGCATCTGGGAGACCCCCAGCTCCTCGGCGATCTGCGACTGGGTCCGCTCCTCCACGAACCGCAGATGGATGATGCGCCGCTCACGGTCGTCGAGCTCGGCGATCAGCGGCGCCAACGAGTGGAATTCCTCGACGAGTTGCAGCGACGGGTCCTCCTCGCCGATGAGGTCGCCCAGCACGGCGTCGCCGTCCTCGCCGCCGTCGGAGGTGAGCGCCGCGTCGAGCGAGGAGGTGTTATAGCCGTTGGACGCCTTGCGCGCCTCGATGACCTCCTCCTCGGACAGGGACATCAGCTCGGACAGCTCACGCGTCGTCGGCATCCGGCCCAGCCGGGACTGCAACTCGTCCGTCGCGCGGGCCAGCTCCACCCGCGCCTCCTGCAAACGCCGCGGCACATGCACCGCCCAGCTCGTGTCCCGGAAGAACCGCTTGATCTCGCCGACGATGTACGGCACGGCGAACGTGGTGAACTCCACCTCCCGGGACAGATCGAACCGGTCGATGGCCTTGATCAGCCCGATGGTCCCGACCTGGACGATGTCCTCCAGGGAGTCGTCCCGCCCGCGGAAGCGCGAGGCCGCGTACCGCACGAGCGACAGGTTCATCTCGATGAGCGTGTTGCGCACGTACTGATACGTGTGCGTGCCCTCGTCCAGCACGGCCAGCCGGTCGAAGAACTGCCGCGACATCTCCCTCGCGTCCTTCGGCCTGACCTGGGACGGGTCCTCGATCAGCGGGAGGCCGACCCCGTCCGCCATAACCCTCCCCCGTGCCGTGGCCGTTGTACATGCCGTCACGGCTGCCATGCTGTCCACCCCTCTCGCCCGAAGCCTTGTCGGCCTTGTCGCCACCCCACGCCTGCCCCGCTGCCCGCGACTCAGTCCCCCTCGGAAGCGAAAGGGACCGTGTCCCTCCCCACTCTGGCCAGAAGTCGCCGTCCGCCCCGGGGGACAGGACCACCGAGGGCTGGCGAACCGTCACCACGAACGCGCGCACCGTTGTTTGTCCACGGAATCGCGGGGCAAGCGGAGTTCCACGCCTCCGGATCGGAGGCGCGCCGGCGGGAGCGGTCTTCTGCGCACGGGCCTTGGTCGCCCACCCACCGTTCCGCGCCGTAATTCCCTGAAAGCGTCGTTCAGGAGCGATTTCCCATGCTGGTCAATGTGTCCGCAAACGGTTCCGGCACCTCCGTACGTCCCGGCACGCCCCCCAGGAGGACGCACGACGACGCCCCCGACACCGCCACCGCCTTCGCCCGGCTCGCCGCGACGGACGCGGGGCCCGAATGCGACCGCGTACGGGACGAACTCGTCCGGGCCTGGCTGCCCATGGCGCACCGCATCGCCGGCCGCTTCCGCAACCGCGGCGAGTCGCTGGAGGATCTGCGCCAGGTCGCCGCGATGGGCCTGGTCAAGGCGGTGGACCGCTACGAACCCGAGCGGGGGGCGTTCGAGAGCTACGCCGTGCCCACCATCACCGGCGAGATCAAGAGGCACTTCCGCGACCGGATGTGGACGCTGCGCGTCCCCCGGCGGGTCCAGGACCTCCGCAACAAGGTGCGTGTGGCACGCCGCGAACTCAGCCAGACCTCCGGCGGCGCCGCAGAACCCTCGGTCGCCGACATCGCCGCCCTCGCGGGGCTCACGGAGGACGAGGTCAACGCCGGGATGGAGGCGCTCGACAGCTTCAGCGCCCTGTCGCTGGACGCCGAGATGTCCTCCGGCGAGGACGGCTACAGCCTCGCCGACACCCTCGGCGCGCCCGACACGGCGTACGACGTCGTCGTGGACCGGGAGGCGGTCAAGGAAGGGCTGCGCCGACTGCCCGAACGCGAGCGCGCCATCCTCTACATGCGCTTCTTCGAGGACATGACGCAGAACCGCATCGCCGACCGCCTCGGCATCTCCCAGATGCACGTCTCCCGCCTCATCAGCCGCAGTTGCGCCCGCGTCCGGGAGGAGGCCCTCGGCCGGACCGCGCCCTCTTCCTGAGCCCCTGCCGCCTCACCCGTTGCCACCTGCTGTCGTCGGATCACCCAGGAGCGAAACAGATGCTGATGCCTCACCCCGCGACCCTGCGCAGACTCGTCGAGGAGTACGAGTCACTCCAGGTCCACGAGGGCGAACGACACGAGGGCGAACGACATGAGGGCGAGCGACGCGACCACCAGGCCGCTCGACGCGCGCAGGACCTGGCGTACACGTTGTGCGTGTCCACGGGCACCCGCGACATTCGCCAGGCCCTGGAAACGGCACGCGGGCAGCTCGCCGCCGCCCAGGCGGCCGCGACCGCGGAGCTGTGCGGGATCCGTGTGGAACTCCCCGCGGAAATCGACGGCCATGGTCCGGGCGCGAGCGGGTATGCGGCGCTTCATGAAAGCTGATGAGCCGAGCTGTCCCGAGCAGTCGACTCCGAACTCGCCATGATGCCGATGGAGCGCCACTCGCCCGTGAACCACGACACCGCTCCCGCCGAGGGACCGTCCGCCCGGCCGTTGCGGCCGCCGGCCGCGATCACCACCGCGGCGGCGGCCCGCCAGTACGTGCGGGAGTTCGTGGGGGAGCGGTGGCGTTCCGCGGTCGGACCGCCGGCCGAACAGTCGATGATCGATCTCATTCTCGTCGTGTCCGAACTGGTCACGAACGCGGTCCGGCACGGTGGCGGCGTCGCCGCGTTCGACGTCGCGCTCACCCCTGAGGGTGTGCGGCTGAACGTGCGGGACCACAGCGCCGCCGTGCCCGTGTGCCTCCACGGGCTCGGCGTGCCGCCGCGCGCCCACGAGGGCAACGGATACGGATGGCCGCTGATCAACCGCCTGTCCAGCGAGGTCGACGTCGAGCGCCGCGCGGCCGGCGGAAAGACGATCAGCGTGCTGGTGCCGCTGGCCCGACCCCTCGCCCCTGACGCCTCGCCCCTGAGCCCTGGCAGGGCAGGAACCTGAGCTCTACCAGGGCAGGAAGACGTGCACGTCCTTGCCGTGGTCGTGCACCACCACGCTCACCTCGTCGCACAGCGTGTGGATCAGATGCCAGCCGATACCGCCGCCGCCCTTGCTGGGGCTGAAGGGGCGCGGCGCCGGCGACATCGTGCTCGTGTCCCCCAGCGTCACATGGACCCCGTCGAGCGTGCGCCGCATCGTCAGCTCGAAGTGCCCCGGAGCGTACTGCACCGCGTTGGCGGCCAGCTCCGTGACCACCAGCAGGATGTCGTCAAAATGCTCGACCGCCGCCGGCGGTGAGGTGCGCGCGAGGATGCTCAGGAACCCCTCGGCGGCCGTGCGGGCCCCGGTCACGTCGCCGAGCTCTCCGCCGAAGGCGGCGTGACCGTCGTAGATCTCCTCGGAAGGCAGCTTGTCGTCCCTACGTGGTTCTGTTGCCAACTCGTCTTCCCCCGCTCGGTTTCTTGAGGCGGACGCGATGTCGCGTTCCCCTCCGACGCTCGTGTTTCCCGTCCGCGGAGCGGATACGCGTGCGAAAGAGTAGGGATGTGTGGGGCCTTGGGGAAGAGAGTGGCCCTCCGGTGCCCCTGGTCGGCGTCGGCGCACTACCGGTCATCCGCCTCACCGACCTCGGCCGGGGTCCTGAAGACCAGCAGGGCGACGTCGTCGTCGTTGCCGACGGGACGGGCACGCTCCAGCAGCAGGTCGCAGAACACGTGCAGGGGCCGGTGGGCGAGCGCCGCCGCGTGCTGGCGCAGCCGGGCCAGGCCCCGGTCGAGGGTGTGCCCCGGCGACTCGATCAGACCATCCGTGTACAGCACGAGCGTGGACAGCGGCGGGAGCGCGGTGAGCGTGTCGGTACGCGCCCGTATCAGGCCCGTGCCGAGCAGATGGTCGTGCTCCTCGTCCAGGAACCGGGACCGGCCGTCATGGGTGATCAGCAGCGGGGGCGGATGCCCGGCGTTGGTCCACCGCAGCATCCACCCGTCCTCGCTCTGCTCGACCCGGCCGAAGACCAGGGTCGCCATGGACGCCTCGGCCACGTTCACCACGGCCTGGTCCAGCCGCTCCACGATCGCGCTCGGCGGCTCCTCCAGGGCCCAGGCGTAGGCCCGGAGCATGTTGCGGACCTGCGCCATCCCCGCCGCCGCGTCGATGTTGTGCCCGACGACGTCCCCGATGGCCACCGCCGTGGCCCCGTCCGACAGCGAGAACACGTCGTACCAGTCGCCGCCGACCTGCGAGGACTCCGACGCCGACTCGTAGCGCGCCGCCATCCGCAGACCCGGTACCTCCGGCATCTGGGGCAGCAGATGGCGCTGCATGGTCTCCGCGATGTGCCGCTGACGCTGGTACAGGCGCGCGTTCTCCAGCGCCAGCCCGGCCCGGCGGGCGATGTCCTCCAGCAGGGACAGCTCGGCGCCGGTGAAGGACCCCGGCCGGTCGCTGAGGCCCAGCGTGAGGGCGCCGAGCACCGCGCGCGGCCCGCGGATGGGCGCGATCGCCGCCGAGCGCAGACCCGTCACCTGGAACAGCCTCTGCTGCGCGACCGTGATCCCCGAATCGGGCGGCCCCTGGTAGGTCTCCGGCCCGGCCAGTGCCGACGCCGCCCCGCGCAGGGCCCGGGACAGCGGCATGAACGACTCCTCGTGCACCGGGGGCAGCGGGCCCTCCAGATCCTCGCGCCGCACCACTACACCGTCGTGGTGGGTCGCCACCGTGGTCCGCCAGACGTCGTCGCTCTCGGTGATCAGGTCCACGATGGCCCAGTCCGCCAGCCGCGGCACCACCAGCCGGACCAGGCGCGCGACCGCCTCGTCGGAGTCCAGCGTGGAGGTCAGCCGGGTCGTCGTCTCGGCGAGCAGCGCCAGCCGCTCCAGCTGCGACAGTGTCGGCGACTCGGCGGCCGGGGGGAGCGCCTCGCTCCCCGAGCCGCACTCGTAGAACAGGACGGCCGCGCCGGTCGCGCCGTCGTCGATCCGGCAGGGTGTGACCAGCCAGGTCACCGGCAGCGGCGTGGCGTCGCCGCGCCGGAACCACTCGCGGTCCCCGCCGCCCGTACGGCCACTGAGGAACGCCTGCATCATCGAGCACGACGCCCGGGGCAGTGTCTGTCCGAGGTGGTCGCGGTGCAGCAGTTCGTGGGCGTCGCGGCCGACGAGTTCGTCGGCCGTGCGGCCGAGCAGGGCCTCCGCGCGGGCGTTCACCGAGACGATGGAGCCGTTGTCGTCCACCACGTACATGCCGGCGTGCAGGAGATCCGGCAGCCCGTCCGGCGACCGTACAGCCGTACCGGGCGGCTGCCGATCGAGGTGATCCGGACTCCACGCGCTCATGTTCGGTGCTCCTCCGACTGGTCGGTCGCGGACGGGACTGTGGTACGCCACCGCGGGCGCTCCGCCCTACGTGCATCACGCAGTACCCCGGTCCCCGGTGACCTACGCCCGAAAGGTCCGCGACAGCAGCTCGGAGCCCGGCCCACGAACCACGCACCGACGCGACAGCCGTTCGGGACCGGCGCCGCCCACGGGCGCACACACGCCGTGTCCGCACGAGGCCGTCGGCCTCATGCCTGGGTGTGCCGTACGCACGCCGTGACGACCTCGCGCAGGCTCCCCGTACGCTCCATCACCTCGCACTGCACCCGGGCCCCGTTGCCACGCCTCACCAGCTCCGCGACGGCCGCACGGGCCAGGTCGGCGTCGCCGTTGCCAACGAGGGCTTCCCCGACGTGGTCGAGCAGCGCGTGGATCACCTCGACGGCGGGCCGGGGCCGCATCGTGACGGGGTCCAGGAGGTTCCCCGACATACCGGAGCGGGCGGCCCGCCAGGCGGCCAGCCGCAGCAGTCCCGCACTGTGTGCGAGAGGCTCCAGACCGGCCCGCCACTCACGCGCCGCTGTCTCCACGAGCCCCCGGGCGAGGGCGGCGACGAGAACCGCGGTGTCGGGGTGCAGACAGACGTCCGCGACCCGGATCTCGACGGTCGGATACCGGTGGGACAGCCGCGCGTCGAAGTAGATCATGCCCTCGTCGCGTACGACCTCCGTGGCGATCAGGTTCGATACGTACTGGTGGTACCGCTCCGCCGAACCGAAGACGTCCGTCGGCCCGGCCATCGGCCACATGCCCCACACCTGGCTGCGGTAGCTGGCGTACCGGCTGTCGCGGCCCTGCCAGAAGGGCGAGTTCGCGCTCAGGGCCCTCAGGACCGGCAGCCACGGCCGGATACGGTCCAGGACGGCGACGCCCTCCTCGTCGGACTCGACGGACACATGCACATGGCAGCCGCAGACGAGCTGCACCTGTGTATGCAGGCCGAACTCTCGTGCCATCCACAGATACCTGCTGTTCATGGTGATCGTCGGGCTCACCGGCAACGGCGACGTGGCCAGCGCGACGACCGCGCTGCCCAGCCCCTCCGCATGGCGCGCCGCGTCCTTGCGGCAGCGGATGATCTCGGCCCCGAGGTCGGCCATCGACGACTGCGGATGCGTGGCGAACTCCACCTGCTCGTCGTGGAGCTCCTTCTCGAACACGTCCTGCCCCGCCCCCTCCTGCGCTGCCCGTGCGAGCACCGCCGCGGCCCGCGCCTGTGGCGCGCCGGTCTCGGGGTCGACCAGCAGGAGTTCCTCTTCCACTCCGACGGTACGCACGTCATCCGGCCCTTTCGCGGTAGGTGCGGTAGGTGGTGACAGCCGTGTGCCCTGGGACGACGCCGGGACACCTCAGCGGTCGGCGTGCGGGCCTGATCCGTGTACGCGGTGGCGGTCCGGGTACCCGTGCGGAACTTCGGGGGCCGTGCCGGGGCAGGCGCGGCGCCCGGTCAACCACGACAGGAGGAGGAGAACGTGACCAGCACCACCGAGACCGGCCGCGTGACCGGTACGGCCGACAAGGACTACAACCTGATCTGGTACGTCGAGGCCTGTCTGGACAACGCGCTGCGCCTCGAGACGTACATCCAGGACGCGGAGCGGGAGAAGGACACCGAGGTGGCCGAGCTGTTCCGCAAGGCACAGGCCGACAGCCGCAAGGGCGCCGACCTCGGCAAGCAGCTCCTGCACCGACGCCTGAGCGACTGACGGCCCGCCCCGGGCCGCCTGCGGTTCGGGAGAACTTCGGACACTCCGTTCCCGGCACAGCGCCATTGTGGGCACGGCCCAGGCCGTCACGCGAACCGGCTGGATAAGACGCGTCGGGGGAACGGGGTGTCCGTCGTGTCCGTCCACGATGGACCCGAACGGGCACCGGAAGAGCACCGAAACAGGCACCGGAAGAGCACCGCACAGACACCGGAAAACGTCCGGTAAAAAACAAAGGCAAGGAGCTCGACCACTCCTTGCCACTCTCAACTTATAGCGCACCGGGGGGCTTGCGGCAAGACCCCGCCCGTGCCGCAGAATCGCCGACCGAAGCGAGAATCTGCGTACATGGGGGTAGCGATGACCGACGTGACCGGTGCGACCGACGTGATCGTGGTCGGCGGCGGGCCGACCGGGTTGATGCTGGCGAGCGAGCTGAGGCTGGCCGGGGTGAGCACGGTCGTGCTGGAGAGGCTGACCGAGCCGACCGGGGAGTCCCGAGGGCAGGGTCTGCACGCGCGCAGTGTCGAGATCATGGACCAGCGTGGCCTGCTGGACCGGTTCCTCGCGGTCAGTGAGAAGTTCCGGGTCGGAGGTCTCTTCGGCGGTGTCATGAAACCCTGGCCGGACACCCTGGACACAGCTCACGCGTACGGCGTGGCCACCCCGCAGCCGGTCACCGAGCGCCTGCTCCACGAGCGCGCCGTCGAACTCGGCGCCGATATCCGGCGCGGCAGCGAACTGGTCGGGCTGAGCCAGGACGAGAACGGTGTGACCGCCGAGCTGGCGGACGGCTCGCGGCTGCGCGCCCGCTATCTCGTCGGCTGCGACGGCGGCCGCAGTACGGTGCGCAAACTCCTCGGCGTCGCTTTCCCCGGCGAGCCCGCCACGGTCGAGACGCTGCTGGGGGACATGGAAGCGACCGAGGACCAGGCGACGATCGCCGCTGTCGTCGAGGAGGTCCGCAAGACCCAACTGCGGTTCGGCCTCGCCCCTCTCGGCGACGGGAACTACCGCGTCCTCGTACCGGCCGAGGGCGTGTCCGAGGACCGTACGACCGCACCGACACTGGACGAGTTCAGGCAGCAGCTGCGGGCCTACGCGGGCACCGACTTCGGGGTGCACTCACCGCGCTGGCTGTCCCGGTTCGGCGACGCCACCCGGCAGGCCGAGCGCTACCGGGTCGGCCGGGTGCTGCTGGCCGGCGACGCGGCGCACATCCACCCGCCGACCGGCGGACAGGGGCTCAACCTCGGTGTGCAGGACGCGTTCAACCTCGGCTGGAAACTGGCCGCCGCGGTCGGCGGCTGGGCGCCGGAGGGACTGTTGGACAGCTACCACACCGAGCGGCACCCGGTGGCCGCCCGCGTGCTGGTCAACACCCGCGCGCAGATCACCCTGCTCGGGTCCGATCCGGGGCCGACCGCGCTGCGGGAACTGTTCTCGAAGCTGATGGACTTCGAGGAGGTGAACCGGTACGTGACCGGGATGATCACCGCGGTCGACGTCCGCTACGACTTCGGCGAGGGCCACGACCTGCTCGGCCGCCGCATGCGGGACGTGCGGCTGAAGCGGGGGCGCCTCTACGAGTTGATGCACCACGGCCGTGGCCTGCTGCTCGACCGGACCGGCCGGCTCTCGGTGGAGGGCTGGGCGGACCGGGTCGACCACGTCGTCGATCCCGCCGAGGACCTGGACGTGCCCGCGGTGCTGCTGCGACCCGACGGTCACGTGGCATGGGTGGGTGAGGACCAGCGGGAACTGCTCGGGCGGCTTCCGCAGTGGTTCGGAGCCGCCACCGGCTGAGCGCGGCACGCCGGGGGAGGTGTGGCCCCGGGGGGAGGCGCGGTCGCTCGTCGCTCGGACGGCTGTCGGGAACCTTCCCCACGGCGCAGGATCCGGCGATGACCTCGCCTCCCGCGGTAGCCCGTACCGCCCCGAGGATCACGACGCCCTCCACGGGATCCGCATACGTACCGCCCACAACGGCGGCGACAGCCGCCCCGCCTACGCGGACCCCGATGTCTTTCCCGGCGCCCACCGGCCCCCCCGACCACCCCCGACGAGGCGAGCAGGGCCGCGCCCCTGACCTCCACCTCGCGGTACTCACCGCACGGCGGCCAGGACGTGGCTGGGTCCCACCTGCCAGACCGCTCCGACATGCTCGAAGCCCGCGTCACGCAACAGCGCGACATGGCCGGACAGGGTGAGATCGTTGCCCTCGCAGCGGGGGCGCCCGCCGTCGTCCCTTCGTGAGAGGAGAGGGGCCAGCTCCGGGTCGGTGGCCGCGCTCGACCACCAGGAATCCCAGTCCTCGGTGAGGGACGCGGCGCTCCGGGCGGCTCGGCGGCGGCCGATGTCGATCGCGAGCTCGGACACCTTCGTGGAGTCCGGGCTGATGTGGTCCCCGTTGATCAGGATGCCGCCGGGGCGCAGCAGCCCGGCGAGTTCCCGGTAGACCCGGCGCAGGGTGTCCGCGCCCAGGCAGTGCAGGGCGGTGGTCGACACCACCGCGTCCGCGGGGCGTGCCAGGCCGGGGGTGTCGAGCCAGCCGGGTGCGCCGATCAGGGTCCTGACGTACCGCAGGGCGCTGCCGTAGTGGGCGCTGCCGAGTTCCAGGAGGAGCGGGTCCGCGTCCACGGCGAGCACCTCGGCCGTGGGCAGACGGCCGGCGAGCCGCGCCGCCAGGCATCCGGGGCCGCTTCCCAGGTCGACGACGAGGGGCGCGGGGCAGTCGCGCGTCACATGCTCGACCAGGTCCGCGATGACCTCGAACCGCTCCTCGCGGTCGACCGCGTACCGCTGCTGCTGACGTTCCCAGCGCTCCACCCATCGCGCCGCCGTCGCCGTGCTCACATCCATGCCGGTCGCACTGCCTCCGTCCCGTCCCGTCCCTGCTAATGGAAATCATTGCAGAGAAGCGAGAGCGGAGAGCAACTGGTCGATCTCCTGCGGGGTGTTGTGCACGTGCAGACTCACCCGCACCGATTCCTCCTCCGCCCCGCGGCCCGCCTGGCAGTGGCCGTCCGCCCGCACCATGAACCCGTGGCTGAACCCTTCCAGCAGCAGGGTGCCCAGGGGGCGTCCCAGGCTCGGCGCGGGGCGGGAGAGCAGTTCGTCGAGATAGGCGGCGGCCGTCGGCCGATGGGCCGGGAGGCTCAGCGCGCCCTTGAGCGTGCCGTTCTCTGCCCGCAGACCGTAGCCGTGGCCGCCCCGGGTCAGGGGCGGGCGGCTGCCCATGACGGCGCCGGTCAGCTCGGTGGTGTAGCGCTCCCACTGGGCCGCGTGCGCCAGGTAGCTGACGCCGAAGCCGCCGCCGATGGCGCGCGGCTGGAAACCACGGATCCGTAAGTCCTCCATGGCCCGGAGGCATCCTTCGAGCGCCGCCGCCTTCTCGTCGAGGCTCGTGGTGTCGAGGTGATAGCCGACACCGATCGGCTCCAGCTGGTCCCCGTGCCGTTCGAGGGCGTCGAGCACGTGGTGCAGGGACTTCACCGGTGTACCGAAGCGGCTCCGGCGCGAGAGTTTCCTGGTTCCGGACGTCTCGAAGCCGGACAGGCGTAACAGCACGCGGACGCGCGGAAGTCCGTGGGCGCGGACGAGGCCCGCCGCCTGCTCCAGCTCGGCGGGACCGTCGGCGTTGAGGCTCGCCCCGCTGCGCGCGACGAGCCAGAGGAACTTCGGGTCCTTGGGACCGGTCGCCATGATCCGGGATCCCGCGAACCCGGCTCCCAGAGCGTGTTGCAGTTCGCCGAGCGACGCTGCGTCGAGGGCCGCTTCCGTCGTGGTGAGCCGGCGTACGAGGGAGCCGGCACGGTTCGCCTTGTGGGCGAAGAAGATCCGCCCGGCCAGCCGGTGCCGGTCGAGGACCGAACGGAAGCGCCGTACGTTGTCGGCGATCTGGTCCGGCAGGAGGACGTTCAGCGGGGAGCCGAGGGCGTCCACGAGGGTGTGCAGGAGCGGTGCCGAGTCCAGGAGGGCCGCTGTGCGCGACTCCAGCCGTGGTTCCAGCTACAACGGGTCGTCGCTCGTTCCAGATGTTCCTCCCCACCGAGGAAGACGTACGGGTGTCGGCAAACGGTCAGAACGACCGTAACCCTCCCCTCGCCGGGCCCTCCGGAATCGGGCCCGTGAGGGAGGGGCTGTTTCCCGACGTCGGACGGCTGGAACGGGACGGTCGGAGGCGGGGAACGGGACGGTAGGGGAGGGACGCACGGGTTGAGAGTGAACGTATCTTGGGGCCGGGCGGGGGGTACTGCGGAGGGTCAAGCGGTTCGCAGGGCGAGGCTCATCAGGATCGCGTCCCGGTCGTCGCCCGGGGCGATCCGCAACGCGCCGGGCCAGCGGCCGACCTCCACCCAGCCCACCTTGCGGTAGAACTCCTCCAGGCCCACGCCGCCCCGGGTGGAGAGCGAGAGCCGCTCCAGGCCCATCTCGTCCCGGGCGATGTCATGGACGCGGTGCATCAGAGCGGTGCCGATCCCCAGGCCGCGGAAGCGCGGATGCGTCTGGACGTGGTTGACCGTGCCGCAGTGCGCGCCGAGCGGATGCGGCTCCCGGCGGACGATCAGCCAGCCGGCGAGTGAGCCGCCGACGGTGGCGACGAGCAGTCTGCCGTGCCCGGGGTGAAGCCCGTGGACGAGCGAGTCCACCACGGGACCCACGTCGTGTGCGCTCACCGGCAGGGGCGGGAACTCGGTGGCGAGGACCGCGCCACCGGCGTTCGCCACGACCTCCCAGCAGCCGACGATCTCCTCTCTGAGCCCCGGGGCGACCTCCTCGGGTCTGGTCAACTGCAGGAACTCCGAGACTTGATGCACCGTCATGTCGGTCAGCCTCGCACACACGGGCACGGCGGCTACGGCTTCGCCCTGACCAGCCCCGCGTCGTACGCCATGATCACGGCCTGGATGCGGTCGCGGGCGCCGATCTTGGCGAGGACGCGGCCGACGTGCTTCTTCACGGTGGATTCGGTGAGGACGAGCCGTTCGGCGATCTCCGCGTTGGTCCAGCCCTGGCCGATGGCGACCAGCACCTCGTGTTCGCGGTCGCTGAGGGTCCCCAGCCGGGGGTCGGCCGGGAGAGGGGTGCCGGTGGGGGCGAGCACCTGGTGGGCGTAGGCGTCCAGGAGCCGCCGGGTGAGGCTGGGGGCCACGACGGCGTCCCCGGTGGCGACCGCGTGGATGCCGGCGACGAGTTCCTCGGGGCGCGCGTCCTTGAGGAGGAAACCGCTGGCGCCGGACCGCAGCCCTTCGTACGCGTATTCGTCGAGGTCGAAGGTGGTCACGATGAGGACGCGGCTGCGGCCCCCGGAGGCGACGATCCGGCGGGTCGCCTCCAGCCCGTCCATCCCGGGCATGCGGATGTCCATGAGGACGACGTCGGGGCGTAGCCGCGCGGTGAGCCGGACGGCTTCGGCGCCGTGCTCGGCCTCGCCGACCGGAGTGAGGCCGGGGGTGCCCTGGAGGAGCATGCGGAAGCCGAGGCGTTGCAGCGGCTGGTCGTCGGCGATCAGCACGGTGGTCATGGCAGATGATCTCCTGATGCCGACAGGACGGGTGGTCCGGGGGGTACGTCCAGCAGGACGTCCACGATCCAGCCGTGTCCGGTGTCGCGGGGGCCGATGGTTACGGTGCCGCCGTACATGGCGGCCCGCTGCCGGACGCCGACCAGACCGTGCCCCGGGCCGTCGGTGCCCGGCCCCGGCCCCGCCCGGCCGGGCGACCCCGTCGCCGCGCCGGTGTCGGCGACCCGGACGCGTACGGTGGCGGCCTCGGCGCTCACCCCGACCTCGGCCGCGGAGCCCGTACCGGCGTGCTTGAGCGTGTTGGTCAGGGCCTCCTGGACGATGCGGTACACGGTGAGCTGGACGCCGCTGCCCAGCGCGCCCAGGTCCCCCACGGTCCGATAGGTCACGGGCAGGCCCGCCGCGCGGACCCGCGCCAGCAGGGGGTCCAGGTCGCGGATGCCCGGCTGCGGGCCGAGCAGCCGCTCGTCGTCCTGGCCCTCGCGCAGGACCCCCAGGACGCGGCGGAGTTCTCCCATGGCCTGCCGGCCGGTGTCGCCGAGGAGACGCAGGGCCTCGGCCGACTCTTCGTTGTTGTGGGCGGCGAGGGTGGCGGCGCCGTCGGCGAGGCCGACCATGACGGACAGGTTGTGGCCGACGATGTCGTGCATCTCGCGGGCCACCCGGGCGCGCTCGGCGGCGGCCGTGAGCCGGACGCGCTGGTCGCGTTCGACCTCCAGGCGGGTGGCCCGGTCCTCCAGCGTCACCAGGTACATCCGGCGGATGCGGAGGGTGAGGCCGAGGGTGACGGACGCCATGGCTGTGCCCAGCAGGAAGAAGAGCCCGAGCAGCGGATGCTCCACCTGTCCCAGGAGCCAGACCGCGAGGGCCAGTTCACCGACGGTCACCGCCACGGCCCAGCCCAGCGCCCGCAGGGAGCCGTGCAGGGCCAGGCTGTACAGGGCGACGAGCATGCTGACACCGGCCTGCTGCCACACGTCCAGCGACCACTGGACGAGGGAGACCACCGCGATCACGAAGTAGGTGACGGCCGGGGCCCGGCGCCGCCACCACAGCGGGGTGATCAGCGCGGCCGCGAGGACGAACGGGACGGCGGCGGGCAGGTCGGTGCGGTACGCGGTCTCCCCGAACGGGCCGCCGTCGCCGCCGTGGGTGAGGAGGTCGGGCAGGCTGAGCAGGGCCACGACCAGCACCACCGCGGTGTCGAGCAGCCAGGGGTGCCGCCGGTCCAGCAGCTGCCGTCGGTGCTGTCCGTGCAGCATGCGGCCCAGGACCGGGTGCCAGGCGGCGTCGAACCCCGGGGACGGCGGGAGTGCCGTACCCGGGGCGGTCTCCGCGGCGGGTGACGCGCGGTGCGGACTCATGGTCCTCATTGTCCTCGGTCTCACAGGTCGGGCGTCCGTCGCCTCGCAGATCGGGCCCGGAGGTACAGGAGCCCGTGGTCTCACAGGTCAGGCGTCGGTGCGCACCAGTCGGTACGCCGCCCCCGCCAGGGTCAGGGCCACCCAGCCGGCGAAGACCGCGAGGCCCTGTCCGGGTGAGAGGGAGTCCGCGGACCCGGTGAGGGAGTAGACCGCCGACCCCGCGTTGCTGGGGAAGTAGGGGGTGATCGCGTCGTACCAGGAGTCCGGCAGCAGCGTGGCCAGGCCGGGGAGGATGAGCAGGATGCCGACCAGGGCCGCGATGGCTCCGGCGGAGGAGCGGAGCAGCACGCCGAGCGCCACCCCGAACACGGCGACCAGACCGAGGTAGACACCGGCACCGGCCAGGCTGCGCAGCACCCCGTCGTCGCCGAGCGACAGGGAGATCTTCTCCCCGTCCAGGCCGGGACCGCCCAGCAGGAACGCGGTCAGCGCGCCGACCGTGGTGAGGACCAGCGCGATCATGCCGATCACGGCGCTCTTGGACCACAGCACCGGCAGCCGCCGCGGCACCGCGGCGAGCGTGGACCGGATCATCCCGGTGCTGTACTCGCCGGCCGACAGCAGCACCCCGAGGACGCCCACCGCCAGGGACGCGAAGGTCACGCCGGTCAGCGCCAGACTGACCGCGTCGATGTTGCCGGAGTTCGCTCCGGGCGGCCCGTCGGCGATGACGCCGGGGCTGTACGTGTAGGCGGCGATGGCCCCGAAGAGGACCAGCAGCACCAGGGCCACTCCGAGGGTGATCCAACTGGAGCGCAGCGACCAGAACTTGGCCCACTCCGAGCGCAGCACCCGGCGGCCCGTCACCTTGTGCACCGCGGTGCGGGCGGGGACCACGGAGAGATCGGTGGCGGTCATCAGGCGGCCTTTCGCGCGGGCTCGGCGGGAGCGCTCTGGTACTCGACGGCGTCGGCGGTGAGTTGCATGAAGGCCTCCTCCAAGGAGACGGCCTGCGGGGTGAGTTCGTACAACGGCACCCCGTGCTGGGCGGCGATCGCCCCGATCTCCCGGGCGTCCCGCCCGGCGACGATCAGTTCCTCGGTGGCGGAGGAGCTGATGGTGACGTCCGGACCGGCCAGCAGCGAGCGCAGCTTCAACGTCTCGGTGGTGGCGACCTTCACACCGCCGCCGCCCGCGTCCCGGACGAAGTCGTCGACGGTCGTGTCCGCCAGCAGCCGCCCCCGCCCGATGATCACCAGGTGGTCGGCGATCAGCGCGGTCTCGCTCATCAGGTGCGAGGAGAGCATCACGGCCCGGCCCTCGTCGGCCAGCCGACGCAGGAGGTTGCGCACCCACAGCACGCCCTCCGGGTCGAGACCGTTGACCGGCTCGTCGAGCATCACGACCGCGGGGTCGCCGAGCAGGGCGGCGGCGATCCCGAGCCGCTGTCCCATGCCGAGGGAGAAGGCGCCCACCCGCTTGCCGGCCACGCTGGTCAACCCGGCCAGCTCCATCACCTCGTCCACCCGGTGGCGCGCGATGCCGTGCGTGTGCGCGAGCGCCATCAGATGATTGAACGCGGTCCGTCCGGGGTGGACCGACTTGGCCTCCAGCAGCGAGCCGATCTCGTGCAGCGGCGCCGCGTGCCGGGCGTAGGACCGCCCGTTGACGGTGACCGTGCCCCCGGTGGGGGAGTCCAGCCCGATGACCATGCGCATGGTGGTGGACTTGCCCGCGCCATTGGGGCCCAGGAAGCCGGTCACCTCACCGGCCTTGACGGTGAAACTCAGGCGGTCGACCACCGTCTTGTCCCCGTACCGCTTCGTCAGCTCACGCGCTTCGATCATGGCTGTGGGCCTTCCTCGCCTCGAACCGGGCCGCGATTTCCCACGACCTCCGTGTTCGAAACTACGAGCCCGCCTGCCCGCGCCCCTGGGACCGCGGGGGACACTTCGGCGCCCCAGTGGTACCGCGGTACCACTCGGAGATCCACCCGCACGACACGGCGGCATCCGCACCGGCCTCCTGCCGTCGCGGTGCCGCTGCGACGTGGCCGCTCAGCGTCGTACCCCGCGAGCCCTCCGGCGGGCGCCCAGCAGTGTCCGCGCCGTGCCCACCACCGGCGGGGACGCCGAACCACGCAGCAGTCCCGCACCCCGCGCGAACGCCGCGTCCGCGGTCAGCAACTCGATGTCGATGAAAGCCCGCAGCAACACGCCGTTGGGGCCGGTCGTGAGGACGGGCATTTTCCCGGCCGCCCGCAGGCAGACGCGGGCCGCCTCGGTCTGATCCTCCACCAACTCCCGTACGGCCGCCGACTCCCGGCCCTCGGCGAGATCCTCCGCCGTGACCGAGAAGCGTTCCAGCGTCTGCGTCGGGATGCCCAGGCGGCCTTCCGGCAGGTCCTCGGCCAGGTCGTTGACGAAGTCCAGCCGCTGGCTGCCGTCGATGAGCGTCCGGCAGGCCGCGCGGAACCGCCCGTCGTGGCCCTCCGGGCCCAGCAGCGAAGCGACCAGCATGAACGCGGGCAGCGAATAGGCGTCCAGGTAGGCCTGGTAGTCGGCCTCGGTGGCGAACCCGCTGAACTCCAACTCGGCGGTGGCGGTGGACAGGTACTCCTCCACGGCCACGCGCAGCCGCGGATACGCCCCCGTGGTGTGCACGAGGGCGCGGATCAACGGATCGTCGCTCAGCCCCGTGTCCAGCGCTCGGCGCACCTCCCCCTCCCACGACGCCCACGCCGAGACCCGCTGGGGCCTCGGGCCGGTGTCCAGCAGGTCGTCCCCGTGGTGCATCACCGCCGTCGCCGCCACGACGTGGGGCAACATCGGCCGCGGCAACAGCAGTCGGGCCGCGAGATACGAGGTGCGCCGGCAACGCGCCACCAGGTCCCGCTGTACGTCGTAGTCCCTCCGCAACTCCGGCTCCCGCACACCCGCGGCGTCCAGGCTCTGCTTCCACGCGCTCATGCGCCGATCGTAGAGGGGCGTGCCGAGGCACGGCCGATGCCCCAGGACCTGCCGCTTCGGCTCTGGCACCGGGGCGGATGCCCCGCAGCCGCGGGCCATCTCCGCGTGTAAGGGGGTCGGCGCGAAGGGCCGGCGGCGCTGCCCGAACGCCAGTGAGCCCGCAGGCTACGTTGGCTCCATGTACTCGACGCGGGTCTCCGGACATGTGAACGCCGCACGCGCGGACGTGTACCGGGCGCTTCTCGACGCGGACGCGATCGCGCGATGGCGGGTACCGGACGGGATGAGCAGTCATGTGCACGAGTTCGACGCCCGTGAGGGAGGCAGGTTCCGGGTCTCGCTCACCTACGACGCGCCGACCGGCACCGGCAAGTCGGCGTCCCACACCGACACGTACCACGGCCATTTCGCGAAGCTCGTGCCCGATGCGGAGGTGGTCGAAGTCCTCCGGTTCGAGACGGAGGACCCCGCGCTGCGCGACACGATGACGATCACCACCGTGCTCACCGACGCGGACGGCGGCACCGATGTCCTCATCGTGCACGAAGGCATTCCCGACGCCGTGCCGGCCGCCGACAACGAGACGGGCACACGCATGGCGCTGGCCAACCTGGCCCGGCTCGTGGAGGCGTAGGCACCGAGGTTCGCGGTGCCCGGAGGAGAGGATGATCGCGCCGGACCCGATCAGGAAGACGGCGGAGGAGTGCGTGGTAGACTCCCCTGCGCGGCGAGGCCGACGCCTCCGGGCAACGTCCCGAAGTCGGCCGCCGACCGCGACCGCGACCTCGTCGAAGCCTGCCGCGCCGCCCCGCACGACGAACCCTTGATCCACCCGGGCGCCGCGACCACCCTCATCCGCACCTACCTCGACCGTGCCCGCACCGGTGACTCGAACTCCCTGATCAGGCAGCAGATGTGACTGAGTGTGACGCGGCGGTCCCCTCAGATGGGGGTAGTGGATTAAGTGCGTCCGGTTCAGGGTGACGGACATGACAGAACTGCAGACCTTCGTACTGCCCCCCACGGTTGACGGCAGTGACGTGGACAAGGCACTCGGCCAGGCACTGATCGCCGCCTGGCAGGGCGACGGCATCTTCCAGATCCAGGCGACGCCGGAACAGGAAACCGCCACCGAGCGGGCCCTCGAAGCCTCCCGGGGTTTCTTCGGCCGCCCCTTCAAGGAGAAGGCCGGGCACGTGTCCGACGTCACCTACAGCGGGTACGTCGCGTCCGGGGAGGAGGAGACGGCCGGGGAGAAGGACGGCTCGGAGATCTTCACCGTCTGCCCCGACATCCCCGAGGACGACGCCCGGGTCCTCGACAAGTGGCCGTGTCACGGCCCCGCTCCCTGGCCTTCCGAGCAGTACGCCGACGCCATGAAGAACTACCTGGGCACCGTGGGCGACATCGGCGAGCGCCTGCTCCGACTGGTCGCTCTGGGCCTCGGCCTGGACGACATGGACCACTTCACGAAGCTCACCGCGGACGGCTGGCACCACATGCGGGTCCTGCGCTTCCCGCAGGCGGACGCCACCTCCGAGCGGGGCATCGGCTCCCACACCGACTACGGTCTGCTGGTCATCGCGGTCCAGGACGACGTGGGTGGCCTCTACATCCGACCCCCGGTACCGGGGGAGTCGCGAGGCCGCAACTGGCTGCCCGACGAGTCCATGGCCGGACGGTACGAGAACGAGGAGCCCTGGACCTTCGTCACCCCGGTCCCCTCGGTGTTCACCGTCTTCCCCGGTGACATCATGCAGTTCATCACCGGCGGAACCCTCCTCTCCACCCCGCACAAGGTGCGCCTGGCCGACCGCGAGAGGTACACCATCGCGTACTTCCACGAGCCGTCCTTCCAGGCCGTCGCCCGACCTCTGGAAGGGGGCGGGGCGGACGAGTTCATCCACTACGGCACGCACTTCACCAACATGTTCATGCGCTGCTACCCCGAACGCACCGCCACCGCGCGCATAGAGGCGGAGGACCGGCTCGCCGTCCTCGAACGCCTCCGCAAGGAGGCCCTCAACGCCTGAACCGCGTCCGAGGCGGGCCGTGTCGTGGCCCGGTACGCGGCGAAGCCGCCCGGCTACTGCCGGGCGGCGACCGGCTCCGGCGCCTTTCGCCGCCTTCGCACAGCGCGATCAGGGCCTGCGTCGGGCCGCGGTCACGAGGAAGGTGGTGTCGGTGTCTGCATGATCAGGCCGCCGTGAGATGGCCGGCCGTGCGGGTGCCCGCGTGCGGGTTCGGGATCGCCGAGCAGAAGGCCTCCTTGACCGCTCTCGTCGTGCGGGGGAACAGGAGCTCAGCACCGTGGAGTCGAACTCGCCGTCGCCGAAGAGGAGATCGCAGGCGTCGCCGCTGACGACCCGACAGTGCGGGAACCGGGTCAGGGCGGCGTCGACCATGGTTTGACTGCTGTCGACGCCGACCAGGTTGCTCCCGAGCCGGGAGAGCTACGCGACGACGCGCCCGGTTCCGCAACCGATGTCCGCGTGCTCTCCCACAGCGCTGCCGAGCGGGCGGTAGGTGGCCTCACGCACGAGCCGACCGCTCTTGCTCTCCTCCGCCTTCCGGAGACAGGCGATGAAGTCCCCGGGCGTACCGGACGAGTCGACGTCGTCGAAGCAGTCGGAGAGACGTGCGGCCTTCTCGTCCTGAGTTCTCTCCCCTCCGTGCCGCCCGCGGATCGGTGTTCAGGGCAGCAGGCCCAGACGGCGGGCCGTCACGACGGTTTCCATCCGGGTGTGGCAGCCCAGCTTCCGCATGGCGCTGCGCAGATAGCTCTTCACCGTCTCGGCCCGCAGGCCGAGTTCGTCCGCCACGTCGGTGTTGGTCCGCCCCAGCGCGACGCAGGACAGCACATCGAGTTCGCGCGACGAGAGGGTGCTGAGGGGGTGGGAGGCGGGAACTCCGGCGCCGGCCAGCTTGTCGCACACTCCGATGACCCGGTCCCGCAGCTCGTCGTCCGTGAGCTGCTGGGTGAGGATGCGCAGTTCCGCGTATGCCTCGCGAATCGTCTCCCACCGGGGGGACGTGGGGCCCTCGGACCGGTCGGTGGTCACCGTGGGCTCTTTGAGGGTGTCGAGGCGGCGCATCACCTCGTCCCGCACGGCCAGGTTCTGTTCCAGACCGCGGGCGGCCCGCATGACCGAGTCGACGGTCCGGTCGCCCAGGGCCACGGAGCGGCGGACCGCGCCGTACATGACCGCCCGCACCGTCCGGTTCACCACCACGGGCGCCGCCACGACGGCATGGATGCCCTCCGCGGCGACCATGAGGTCGTAGTGGTGGCTGATCTGCTTGGAGTTCGCGTAGTCGTTGACGGCGATGGGGCGGTGCAGGGCCACCACCTTCCCGCCGAGCCCCATGCCGAATCCGAGAGTCAGTCCGAACAGGGCGTTGGTGGAGTTGCCCGTGAACTCGGTGAGCTGCGCGTGCCGGCCCCTGACCACGACACCGCCGAAGGCGAGATCCACGCCGGCGGTGTCCCGTAACGCCTGGATGCCCCGTTTGACATGGCGGTCATCGTCCGGAACGGGGGGTGATTTCACTGTCATGCGGCTTCCTCGATCTGCCTGGGGGCAGGAACGCGCCCCCTGCCCGAGACGTGCGCGGGCTTTGTGCGGGAGTGGTGCTTGTGTGGCGACTGCTGTGAACGAGTGTGTAAATGAGTACGTGCAAACGGGGTTTGCGACTCTCCGGAATACGGGGTTCAGGATCCTCCGGAGGCTACGGCTACGGCTACGGCTACGGCTGCCGCTGCCGCTGCCGCTACGGCTGAGGCTGCGGCTGTCGCTCGTCGAGCAGACGGAGCCGTTTCCCTGTCCGGGGGTTGACGGCGAGCCAGGAGGCCGGAACCAGATCGGCCTCGGCCGGCGCGGAAGGTACGGCCGCCGAGCCACTCGGGGTACAGCGGCGGCTCCGCAGCCGGTCCGCGCCCTCGGCGGGATGGAGTACGTGCGCCAGGCGGTACGTCTCACCGGTGGCGCTGTCCTCGGACAGTCGGACCGTGTGGTCACCGACGAAGTGTGTGGTCACGACGTACGACTCCGGCACGGACCGCGCGCTCGGCCGGCCGTCGCGCCCGTCGAACACGAGGGGCGGACGGCCGGTGCCGTGCGGACGGTTCAGGACCAGTTCGCCGCCCTCGTAGAAGAGCGACGCGAACAGCTCCGTGTGCCGCCGGTCCAGGGCGGAGGCGTACGTGTCGACGGGCCGGCGCAGGTTCGGCCGGTCCCGTACGTCCTGCCCGCCGTCGACCGGGTCGGGTAAGTCGCCGTCGATCGGATCGGGGGAGGGGGTGGGGGCGTGTGGTTCGCCCAGGTCGTTCACATGGGTCACGTGTTCCGCCAGGAAGGTGTGGGAGTTGTCGTTTTCCGTGGCCGCGGGTAAGCGTCCACCGTGGCGCGGAGGTCAGCCGCCCGGGGTCTTCGCGGGCACGGGCAGGGGGATGCCGAGGCTGTGGATGATCCGTTCGCCGATCGGCTGGAGGAGTGCGTACAGCCGGTGTGCGCGCCGCGCGCCGAGGGCGTTCCAGGGGGCCGAGGCGAAGCGGTCGGTGAGGGCCTCCACGGCGTCCCGGGCCGCGCGGCCCCCGGGGGTGAGGTCCCCGGCGGGGTCCAGCAGTCCGCGGTCGCGGAGTCGCCGTTCGCCCTCGGCCCACTCCTCGTCGGTCCATCCGCGGCGCGCCTGGATGCTCTCGCGGACCTCGCCGCCCGCCGCGGTGATCGTCACCAGCGCCTCGACGCCGTCGAACCCGGCGTGCGTCAGGGCGGCGACGTGCCCGTCGCCCCGGTACTCGCGCAGGGTCGTCGACGCCTGCCACAGCGCGAGGTGGGGCGCCTCCGGGAGGGCGAGGACGGCGTTCGCGGCGCCGAGCGGACGGCCGGGGGCGCCGCACGCGGCAGCGGCGGCCGCCGCGAGCGACGCGGCCTCGGCGAGTTCCGGACCGTCGACCGCGTCGCCCAGCAGCGCGCGCAGCGCGGCGTCCACACCGGCCAGCCGAGCGGCCAGTACGTCGTCGGGGAGCGCGGTCTCCCACACGGAGGTGACCGCTCGGGCGACCAGGCTCGGCTTGAAGTGATGGAAGAGCGCGGTGACCAAGGCCGCCGGAGCCGGGCCCAGCGGAGCGGCACGCCCGCCGAAGTAGCCGCGCCAGGTGCCCTTCAGCCCGATTTTCAGGAACGCGTCCTGAACCTGGGGCGCGTAGTAGAGCACCGCGTGGTAGGGCTCGATGACGTCGTGCAGGGCCCGCGCCGTGGTCCGGGGTGTCACCGTCGGCGCGCTCACCGAGAGGCCCCTTCCATGAGCGGGCCCCGTGTCTCGTGCGGTGCGTCCTCCTCGGCCTGCGCCGTGGAGAAGTGCAGCAGGCCCGACAGTCCCCGTTTGTCGATCTCGTCGGCGACCATGAGCCGTTGGACCTCGGAGGTGCCCATCCAGATCCGGTCGACGCGGGTGTCGCGGTAGAGGCGCTCCACCGGGTTGTCACGCATGTAGCCGCGTCCGCCGAAGATCTGCACCGCCCGGTCGACGACCCGCCCGGCGGCCTCGGTCGCCGACACCTTGGCCATGGCCACCTGCGCGTTGAGCGTCCTGGGGTCGCCGCCCCGGTCGATCTCCCACGCGACCCGGTACACCAGCATGCGGTTCACGGCGATGTCGATGGCGGAGTCCGCCAGCATGGCCTGGATCAACTGGTGCCTGATGATGGGCTGTCCGCCCTGCACCCGCTCGCGCGCCCAGTCCGACGCCAGCCGCAGCGCTCGCTCGGCGGCACCCACGGCGCGCGCCGCGACCAGGACCCGCTCCTCGAAGAAGGTGGCCTGCACGAGGTCGAGCCCGAAGCCCACCTCGCCGAGGACGGCGTCGTGGCCCACTTTCACATGGTCGAAGGCGAAGTGCGGGTGCTCGTAGGCGAAGTTGTGGGTGTAGCGCGGTGTGTCGACCAGCCGTACGCCCGGTGCGTCCTTGTCGACGAGGAACATGGTGGGAGCCCCGTCGGGGCGGACGATCGCCAGAACGATCAGGTAGTCCGCCACGTCCCCCATGGTGACGAACCACTTCTCACCGGTGATGCGGTACCCGTCGAGGGTGCGCTCCGCGACGGTGGCGATGTGCCGGGGGTCGGAGCCGGCATCCGGCTCGGTGATGGCCCTGGCCCCGAAGCGCTCGCCCCGGTTCTCCGGAAGGAGATACCGCTCGCGCTGCTCCGGGGTACAGGCGAGCAGGGCGGCGGCGGTCGGCCGCCACACGGCGGCCCACAGGCCGTTGGTGAGCGTTCCCAGCTCCTCTTCCACGGTCACCTGCTCGACCCAGCTCAGCCCTGCGCCTCCCCAGGCGACCGGCGCGTTCATCGCCTGCAGACCACTGTCCAGCACGGTTCGCCGGAGGGCGGCTCTGCTCTCCGGGCCCAGACCGTTGTCGGCCTCGCATTCGTCTTCGTAGACCGCGATCTTCCGGGCGAGTTCGACAGCGCTTTCTCTGAGTTCCGCGAGACGTGGAGAGTAAGAGAAGTCCATGGGGCGCCTCTCTGCGCGCGCAAGCTCGGACCTGCTGGGGGGGGTACACAACGGCCCGGTGTCCGGCGGGCCTTGAGTCGGTGGAGGGAGAGGAGGGGGGAGAGGGAGAAGAAGAGGGCGCGCACCCGGTCCGGCCGGAGCCGGGAGCGGCTTGTGGCACCACCATGAGGTAGACCGGGCCCGCCCAGCTACCCCCGTCTGAGGGTAAAGCGCAGGTAACGGATCTCTGCATACCGGGTCAAAACAGAGTCGTCGGTGACTCGGGCCGTCGCGGGATCCGATCGCTCCACTGTGCGTGCACGTGTCACCTCCTGTGGAACTGACGCACCATCAACTATGTTTCAGCTGTGTGCTCTTGACGCGGTCGAGCAGCTTGCAGAACTGTTCTCCTGACGACGGGGGCGTCGGCCGTGGCAGCGCCGGACGAGGCCCGGCTGCCCTGACCGGGCAGCCGATCCCGCGCTCCTCGACCGCAGCGACGCGCCCCACTGTCGGTCAGGTTAGGAGTCGACCCGGTCGTGTTACCCGCGGAAGACAGCGAAGAGGCCGCCGCCGCCCGCGCCGCGGTGCTGGCGCTGCGCAGGGAGAGTGGGATGCCCGTCGCCGGGGCGGCCTGGGTCGTCGGCCCGGGGCAGCTGCGGATCGGCGAGACGAGCGGGGTGAGGTCACGGGACCGCCGGGGGCTGTCCGTGCCGGCGGGGGCCGGGCTGATCGGCAAGGTGCTCACGACCAGCCGGCCGGCCGCGGTGAGCGACTACCGGTCGGCCCAGCGGATCAGCCACGAGTACGACTCCTTCGTCGCGGCCGAGGGGGTACGGGCGATGGCGGCGGCACCCGTGATCGTGGGAACCGCCGTCCGGGCCGTTCTCTTCGTGGGATCGCGTGAGGCGGTACGTCTCGGCGACCGGGTGCGGACGGCGCTGACGCAGGCGGCGCGCGACCTGGAGCAGTTCCTCGCGGCTCATGAACAGGTCCACCGGCTGCTGTCGGAGGCCCGAGCCGTACGCGACAGCACCGCGCCCCGTGACGGCGCCGCCCTGGAACGCGTCCACGAGGCCCACACCGACCTGCTGGACTTCACCGCGACGCTCGATGACGGACACCTCAAGGAGCGTTTCCACGAGGTGTGCAGTCTGCTGGAACAGGGCTGCTGCGCCGAGGGGGCCGAGGAACCGTCACCGGAGACGTCGGCGCGATTGTCGCCACGCGAACTCGACGTCCTCACCGCGGTCGCCGGGGGCTGCACCAACCTCGACATCTCCGACCGGCTCGACATCGGCCTGGAGACCGTGAAGGGTTACCTGCGCTCGGTCATGCGCAAACTCGGCACCACCACCCGCTTCGAAGCGGTCACCGCGGCGCGGCGCGCGGGACTTCTGTCATGATCCGGGCCCATCTTCACCGCGTTGGCCGGGCGATGCGGCCTACCGCGCCGGACCGTGCCCATGCCGCCTCTGCCGAGAACTTCGTGGAGCAGATACCGCCCGGCGATCAGCCGTTCCGAGCCGCGCTGTGAACGCGTCGCCGTCCGGTCGGCGCCGCCTCCGGGTGTCACGCGCTCGCTGACGTTTCCTTCCCGGAGGGCTGATGCCCGCCGGTGTCGTCGCTCGTTCGAACGGGGGTGAGCACAGCGGAGCGCGACGTGAGTACTTGCCGTCAACTGCGTGGCGTTGAAGGGCCTTTGGGCGACCCGGAAACCCACCCGGACCTGCTGTCGGCCGAGTGGGGGCCTGGTGACGGCTTCCTTCCGGGTTCGGCCGCGCCGAGGCGCCGGACCCGGAAGGAGTCATCGCGGCCGTCGTGTCGCCGCTACTTCTTCCACGCCCAGTGCAGGCGGTCGAGCCCGCTCTGGTTGTTGACCTTCAGGCTGAGGCGGGTGCCCGTGCCCTGGAGGGTGGTGAGGGAGTAGGTGTCACCGTTGCGCAGGCCGGGCCAGTAGACCGAGCCGAGGCGCAACTCCCGGATGACGTCGGTCGCGGCCTGGATGTAGGCGACCTCGTTGGAGCCGTTGACCGGGCCGTTGTAGTCCAGGCCGGTCGTCATGGAAGCGCCGAACTCGTCGAGGATCGTGCGCGAGGCACAGGTGCCGATGCGCTCCTTGAAGTCCGCCTTCCACTGGTCGACGCTGGTCCAGTCGGTGTGCCAGAAGCCGTAGTTGTGCAGGGCGATCCGGGTGCCGTCGAGCCGGCTGTCGGCGCACACCGGCTTGACGTCCTCGCTGTACTTGAACCCGCCGATGAGGACCCGGTCGCGGGGGATGGAGCGGTGCTTGGTCAGCCAGCGGGCGGCCACGTCGCGCCACTCCTGGGAGGTGTAGCCGAACGGCTCGTTCATCGGCTCGAAGTACACCTTGGAGTTGTGGCCGTAGGCGGAGGTGATCCGCCCCCACATCCGGTCCCAGGAGGCCTGGTCGTCGATCTTGCCGTCCTTGGCGTTGTCGGCCTCCCAGTAGCCCAGGATGACCTTGAAGCCCTTGGCGGTGGCGGCGTCGATCGCGGCCCGGTACGACTTCCAGAAGGGGCCGTTCACGGACGTGGGGTTGACCGGGAGCCGGACCGTGTTGGCGCCGAGCTTGGAGAACCCGCCGATGATCGCCCGGGACTTGGCGTAGGTCGTGGCGTAACTGTCGGTGGTCGACAGGCCCGAGGGTACGACCGCGTCGTCGGCGTAGTTGTCGCGGGGGTCGGCCCAGTTGACGCCGCGGAAGTCGCTGACGGGCGGCGGCGAGGAATGGCGGGAGGCGGCGGCTGCGGGGGAGGCGGACGCGGGGGAGGCGATGACTCCGCCGAATGCCGTGACGCCGGCCAGCGACGCTGCGAGGCAGGCTGTCCCGCGATGGTTCTTTAGTGGCACCAGATCCCTTTCAGGGCAGTTGCGTCCGCGAAACCCCGAGGTGCGGGTAGGCGGCTCTGTAACTCCCGCAAAGTAGAAGAGGTCTCGAACAGAGGTCAACACATCTGCACACCAAATTTCATCAAGAAAGCAGAACTACGAGCCACCCACGGCCAGTTCCGACCCGGAGAGGCGCACCCGGATGCCGTCCTCCTCCACGCGGACGTCCCGCAACCGCATGGTCCCGCGCTCCGGCTCCGGCAGCTCGAAGGACAGGGACAGCCGGTCGGCGAGGACCGGGCGGGTGAGCCGGGACAGGGCGTCGAGGAGGTCGGGGTCGAGGCCCAGGGCGCGCAGCACGGCGGGGTTGTCCAGGGCCAGGTCGATGAGGTTGAGGTCCTGGGCCCGGCCGGCGAAGCGCGGTGTGCCCGTCAGTTCGGCGAGCTTGCCGTCGTCACCCAGGGCCTCGCGCGCGGTCGCGTCGGACACCCCCAGCCGTCGTACGATCGCCGGGACCGACAGCAGCGCCTTCGCCCTACGGGTCTCCCGGGCGAGGTCGGCGGACGCCTTCGGCGTCAGGTGCAGGCCGTCCGAGGCGCGCGTGCCGGGGCGGTAGGTCGCCAGGTCCCCGATGTCCAGGCGCATGCCGCCGATCTGTGTGGCGATGCCCCGCTCGCCCTGCCGCCGGATCGTGGCCTCGGCGCGCAGCCGCAGGTCGCGCCCGGCGACCGGCAGGGTGCCGCGCGCCCGGACCCGGTTTCGGCCATCACCGGTGAACGTCACCTGGGACGCGCCGAGTTCGCGGTTGAGGTCGGCGAAGGACAGCAGCACGTCGCCGTCGAGCCGGGGGACGCGGGCGCCGCGCACGGAGGTGAGGCCGTCGGCGTCCAGTCGTACGTCGTGGGCCGTGGCCGACACCTTCGCCAGCGACACCCGGTCGGCCGCCACGTCCGGCACGGTCACCCGCACCGAGTCCAGCCGCTTACCCGCGAGTTGGGTGAGGAAGGGGAAACCGCCGATCTCCACCTCGGGTGCCGCGGCCAGATTCAGCCGTTCCTCCAAGGCGTCCGCGGCCCGGTGTTCGGCGTAAAGCAGCGCCCAGCGGTCGGCGAGGGCCACGAAGGAGGCGAGGACGACCACGCCCACCACCGCCTTCACCGCGAGGGGCAGCCCGGCGAAACGGCCACGCCGACGCCGGCCGCCGCGGCGATGGACGGGCGGGGTCCACTCCGGTTCCTGCTCGTCCCGCCGCTCGGCGGCGCCCTCGTCGAAGAAGTCCTCCAGAGAGGTCACTTCCAGTGGGGCGTCATCGAGGGTGCCGAGTTCGTCGTACGGGTTGGGGGGCGCGTCGGAGCGGTCGTGGGCAGGCTGATGCGGATCTGTGCGGTGGGGGGAGCGCATCGTCTCATCCGAACATGCGCCCTACCCCTGCCCGCAACCTGAACCCCGGGTATGCGATGTAGTTCACGATCGCGATCCGCTGGTGGACCGGGCCCGCCACAGGTCGCGGAGCAAAGCGATTTCGGCCATGTGGTGGATGAATTCGAGGTTGGCCCCCGCCAGGACGCCGATGAACGGGTCGTCCGGGGCGGAGCCGTACGGGTACTGCGAGAAGCCGACCGTGTCGAGTTGCTCGTCGGTGACGCCGGCGACGCTGTCGCGCCATCGGTCGATCAGTGGCCAGAACCGGTCGAGCGCCGAGGTGGCGGACGGGGTGAAGTCGACCGCCAGCTTCGGATCCTGCCGCCGTTCGCCGAAGGTCCACTCCCAGCTGCCCGCGAACTGGACGTGCAGGTGTGCCAGTCGCCACGCGATGGTCGTGACCGGCGTCCGGTCGGGCTCCGGTGCGCCGGCGTGGGCGAGGACCTGCTGGACCCGCTCGACGCTCACACTCCAGTCCTCGGCGATCCTGGCGACGGTCATACCATCGGCGGCCTGCCGGGCGACCTCGGCGTACTCGCTCGCCGGGATGTCCGGAGCACCCAGGTCGAGCACCCACTCGCCCGGCCCGAACGCCCTGGGCGTCGTCGCCCGGTCCCGGTGCCGGACCGACCAGCAACCCGGCACCGGCTCCCACAGGTACTCCTCGTCGCCGAGCCCCGTCAGCCGCACCTGAGCCATCTCCCTGGCCTGGTCGAACTGGTCAAGCAGTAAGCCCAATCGGCCGGTCCCCGCGCCCTCGGTGTCCATTCTCCGGCTCCTTCGTCGTCGCGTCGCGTGCCTCACCGCGCTCAGGCCGGGAAGCTAATGGCTGACCTCCCGGGACGCGACCGAATTACCCGCCCGTGAAACGGCCCGGCTCCTCCAGCGCCACGGCACTCCTTCAGGTCTTCCGGACCCTCTCGACTGTCACCGGTTGTGCCCGCTCCCGTACAGTCCGTGCTGTGCGTGTTGCGCGTGCTCAACGGTTCATGGCCGACTCGGCCGTCGATCAGGGGGAAGACACATGGACACCGAAGCCGGTCCCGGCTCTCTTCCGAACGCTCCCGAGACGGGGCGACCGGTCCCCGAGGCAGAGCCGGGGCTGGTGGAGCGGTGGCGTTCGGGGGGAGGCGAGTTGGTCGCGCTGCTGACCCAGGTACGCGAACGGCTCGGCGGTGTCGCGGCGTTCCGCCTCGGCCCGGCGCCCACGGTCCTCGTCACGAACCCGACAGCGGTGCAGCACGTGCTCGCCCGCCGGCCGGAGCGGTACGTCAAGCGTTCGCACCGCGCCCGTCTGCTGATCGGCGACGGTCTCCTGGCCGCCACCGGCACGGCGTGGAAGGGGCAACGCCGCTTGCTGCAGTCCCAGTTCACCGGCACCGGGATGCGCCGCTACGAAGAGCGGATCACCGCCGCCGCCCGGACCACCGCGGAACGTTGGGGTGTCTACGCCCGTACCGGGCAGACCTTCGACGTGGGCCAGGAGATGCGCCGCTTCGCCCTGGACACCATCTGGCGCTCCCTCACCGGCCACCCCCTCGACGACGCGACCCAGCGCGAACTGGCAGCGGTGGAAACCGTGGGCGCCGCCCTTCCGACCCTGCCCGCCGACGCCGAGGAGGCCCGGGACGCCGTCGCCGCCGATATGGCCCGGATCGACGCGGTCGCCCGGCACGCCATCGAGGCCGCCCGCGGCGGGGCGGCAGGCCCCCACGGCCCGGGCCTGCTGCACGTCCTGACCGACGCCGCCACCGAGCGCCCCGAGTACACCGACCGGCTGATCCGTGACGAGTTCGTCACCCTGCTCGCAGCCGGACACGAGACCACCGCGACCACCCTGACCTGGCTCTACCTGCTCCTCGACCGGCACCCCGCCGCCCGCGAACAGGCACTCGCCGCCGGTGCCGAGGGCTCGGCCGGGCGAAGGCAGGCCATCCAGGCCCTGGTCCACGAGACGCTCCGGTTCTACCCGTCCGCCTGGCTCCTGCCCCGCCACGCCACCGAGGACGACACCCTCGCCGGCTACACCATCGAGGCGGGCACCGACCTCCTGGTCTGTCCGTACCTCACCCACCGCGATCCCGAGCTGTGGCCGGACCCGGAGCGCTTCGACCCGCGGCGCTTCACCACCCCGGCCGGCCGGCCCACCCACCCGGGCGCCTATTTCCCCTTCGGTATCGGCCCCCGTGCCTGCCTGGGCCTGCAGTTCGCGCTCCGCGAGTCGACCGTCCTGCTCGAACACCTGCTGCCGGCCCACACCCCGGCCTTCCGCTCCGCCCCCACGAAGGCGGTGCACGGCATCACCGTCCGCCCCGACGGCCCCACTCCCGCGACCTTGGCACCGTCACTCCGTTGAAGGCGGCGGCGGGGCGTGACATCGGGCGTCCGTCAGGCGCCGAAGCGAACAACGGCGTAGCCTGCGGCGGCATGAGCACCGACCCGCGCGGGCCCCAGGCCCTGGCCCCGGCACTGGCCGACCGTTCGATCTCGGCGTCGTACGCGACGAAGGGCCCGGACATCCCGCCGCCCTCGACTCCCTGAGCGACTCCAACACGGATCCGCGTGACACTCGATCTCTGACGCCCGAGTCTCTGACACTCGGACTCCGACGCTCGAACCCTGTTGCTCGATGAGGAGCTGCTCGTGACCACACCTGAAGCGACGAGACCGCACCCACGCAACTCGGGCCTGCGGGTCGACCTCAACCCGGCCGCCGCCGTCGCGTACAACGCCCGATACCACGGCGACTCCGTCGTCATCCGCTACGCGGGCGGCGACCTCACCTACGCCGAACTCGACGACAGGGCCGCCCGTCTGGCCACCGTCCTGGCCGACGGCGGCATCGAGGACGGGGACCGGGTCGCCCACCTCGGCCTCAACAGCAGCTCCTTTCTTGTCACGCTGCTGGCCGCCCACCGGCTGGGGGCCGTCTTCGTCCCGGTCAACTTCCGCCTGGTGGCAGCCGAGTTGGAGGCCGTACTCGTCCGCAGCGGCGCCACCGCCCTCGTCTGCGAGGAGGGGCACCGGGAGAGCGCCGACGAGGTACGCGACAGGACCGCCCTCGCGCGCTTCCTCCTGGTGGACGACGACCCCGAGGTGCCGACCGGCGGCGCGGCGGGCTGGGAGCCCTGGGCGCCGCTCCTCGCCGCCGCCGTGCCCACGTCCTCCGTCGCCGCCAGGTCCGCCGACGACCCGGCGATCCTCATGTTCACCTCCGGCACCACCGGCACACCCAAGGGCGTCGTCCTCACCCACGGCAACGTCTTCTGGAACGCGGTGAACGTCGAGCTCCGACTCGACACCCGCCGCGGCGACGTCACGTACGCCGCCGCTCCGCTGTTCCACATCGGCGCCCTGAACAGCTTCGTGCTCCGCGCGTTGGTGCGCGGGGGCACGGTGGTCATCAGTCGCGGGTTCGACCCGCGCACGTGCCTCGACGACCTGGTCACCCACCGGGTCAACTCCATGTTCGGCGTCCCCCAGATGTTCGCCGCACTGGCGAGACAACCCGGCCTGTTCGACCGGGACCTGAGCCACCTGCGGTCGATCGTGGTCGCTGGCGCCCCGGTACCGCCCTCGCTGATCGAGCTGTATGCCGAGCACGGCGTCCTGCTCCAGCAGGCGTGGGGCCTGACCGAGACCGCCCCGTTCGCCACCCATCTGCCCGTCGAACGCACCCTGGACAAGCTCGGCTCCGCGGGCATCCCCATGCCGTTCACCGAGGTCAGAGTCGTCGACACGGCCACCAACACGCCCCTGGAGCCGGGGAGGTCGGGGGAGATCGTCGTCCGCGGCCCCAACGTCACCGCCGGCTACTGGAACAACCCGGAGGCCAACCGTGCGGCCTTCGACGACGAGGGCTGGTTCCACTCGGGCGACATCGGTCACCTCGACGAGGACGGCTGCCTGTACATCGTCGACCGGCTCAAGGACATGGTCATCAGCGGCGGCGAGAACGTCTACCCGGCGGAGGTCGAGCGAGCGCTGGCCCCCATGCCGGGTGTGGTCGACATCGCGGTCGTCGGCATCCCCGACGAACAGTGGGGCGAGGCCGTACAGGCCGTCATGAGCGTGGACGGTACGGCGGAGATCACCCTGGAAGCCGTCCACGCGTACGCCGAGGGGAAGCTGGCCGGCTACAAGCTGCCCCGGCGCCTGACGATCGTGCCGACGGTCCCGAGGAACGCCTCCGGCAAGCTCGACAAGGCCGGCGTCCGGCGGCTGGTCGACGAGAAGAACTGACGACCGTCGCGCGGGGGACGTTGGGGAGGCGGGTCCGTGCGCCGACCGGCCGCCGCCGGCTCGTCGATCCGGGCGAACCGACAACCGAGCCCGCTGGCTACCGAACCCGACTGGGCCACCGCCCCCACGACTGCTACCGCCACCGACCTGGACCTGGACCTGGACCTGGACCTGGACCTGGATCACCGACCGGGCAGCTGACCACCCGGCGATCGGCGTCGGGTCCACTCACAGCATGCGGCCCAACAGGTGGTCGCGGTCGATCAGTTGGTGTTTGAGCACCAGACCGACGTGCGCTGTGAGGGCCGCGTAGAGGACGGCTTGGGCCGCGATGTGAACGACGAGCAGGTCGTCGCCGGAGAGCACCAGTGCGACACCGGTGACCGGGACGGCGAATGTGGCCGCGTACAAGGTGGTCTCGGTGCGGTGTGCGAGGCGTCGCTCCGCCGCGGTGAGGGTCGGCGCCCACGGGGGCAGCGGCGTGGCCAGCCGCCGGGCGAGGCGGGCGGCACCGAGCAGGAGCACGGTGGCGCCCAGCACGACGTGCACGGTGAGCAGTGCGTCGTCACCGAAGGGCTCGTACGCGTCCTCCCCACCCCTGCCACGGCCTCGTCCTCTGCCCGAGCCCTCACCACGTCCGCGGCCACGTCCGCGGCCACGTCCGCCGTCGTCGACGTCGAGCAGGTATCCCACGGCGAACTGCACGACGATGGCCACGAACACCACCCAGTGGAGCGTCTTCGTGACGATTCCATAGCCGTGCGGACCGTTGCGCACATGGGAACACATCCCTCCAAAATGCCCCATGGCTGGGCTACTTCCAGCGTCGACACGGCGACGTGAAGGCGGGGCCCGCACGCGCGCCCGTGGAGCAAGCCGACGGGAGCCGCCCCCGTGCCGGTAGGTGGCTCCCGTCGTGCCTTTCGCCGCCGGTCAGAAGTCGTCCGGTGTCCTCATGCGGTCACGGATCCAGACGCCCGCGGGCTTGAGGGAAGACGTGCCGGTCCACGAGCCGCCGTTGGCGCATGTCCCCGGCTTGAAGACGGCGCCGGTACGACCGTCGTCGGAGAAGTTCCAGTTGACCCAGCTGATCTTCTTGGCCGCCAGCAGATCGAGATAACGCTGCGACATGGCGAAGTCGTTCGCGCCCTCACCGGCGTAGTTCTGGGTACCGAACTCGGTGACGAAGACGGGTATGCGGTCGGCCGCGCGGGCCAGGGTCTGGAGGTACTCGTCCCGGTGCGAGTACGCGTAGAAGTGGAACGTGTACATGATGTTGGCCGCGTTCACCTGGTTGTTGACCACCTCGGACTCGTTGGAGCCCTCCGACACGCCGAGGGAGGACCAGGCGCGGGTGCCGATGAGGATCGGGGTGTTCGGGTCCTTGGCCCTGATGGCGGGGATGAGCTGCTCGGCGTAGCTCTTGACGCGGGACCAGCTCACTCCGCTGGGCTCGTTCGCGATCTCGTACAGCAGGTTGTTCTTGTCGCGGTGGCGCTGGGCGATCTCGGAGAAGAACGTCCTGGCGCGGGCGAGGTTCTGGTGCGGGTCGCCAGGGTCGAGCATGTGCCAGTCGACGATGGCGTACATACCGCGGGCCGTGGCCTGCTCGATGGCGGAGTGGACGAGGTCGGTGAAGCGGCGTGGATCGGTCTCGTAGCCGCCCTCCTGGACGTACATGGAGATGCGCAGGACGTCGGCCCGCCAGTCGGTGGCGAGGGCGTTGAGCGAGCCGTTGGTGACGCACTGGCTGTACCACTGCAGTCCGTGTGTGCTCATCCCTCGGAGCTGGATCGTTTTTCCTTGCTGGTTGCAGAGCTTGGTGCCGCAGACGACGAGCTGTCCGTTGGCTGCGACCGGTGTGGCTGCCGAGGGGGCTTTGGTGGTGCTTGCGGTAGTTGCCGGCCGGTGGGCGGGGGCCGTGCGGCCGGCCTGTGCGGTTCCTGGCGTCAGGACGAGGCCGAGAAGGAGCAGCACGGCGACGAGCGGGACGTATCGTGCCGATCTCATGGGGGACTCCTGGCTGTTGGTGGAGTCGATCGACGGTCGTCGATCGATCCATGGGGGACACCAACTGGTAGGAAACTTTCCTAATAGAAAGGGAATTAGCAGTTGGTCCGGACCTTTGCAAGAGATCTGGCAAGACCGCCCGGTGTCGTGTCGCGGTGGTGACCACTCCTCCGGAAGCCGAAAACGACGTCGATCCGGCCGAGTCGGGCGACGATCGGTCCCGCTTCGTTCGCCGACGCCTGCACGCTGACTCGCGCCTGCGCCCTGGACAGACGAATGAGCGGCGGAGCGCCGCACGATGAGGCGATGTGGCGCCCACCGGCCCAGAGGCACGGTCGCCACAGTGGCGCGGTTGCTTCACGCGTCACATGCGCGCCCGACGCCCGGTGTTACGGACGAACGCGCCGCGCAGCGGCTCTACCGTGAGGCGATCGCGAGGCTCGACGGGACCAGTTTCGCGTGGAGACGGCCCGCGCACAGCTCCTGTACGGCGAATGGCCGCACCGCGTCAACCGCCGAGTCGACGCCGTGCCCGACCGCCGAGCCCAACAGGGCCAGGTCAGGCCCTGGCCCTCACCTAGTCCGCGGTGGTGTCGAGGCCGTTGACCAGGCCGCGCAGGAGGGGGCCGTACTCCGGGTGGGCGAGGGCGAAGGCCATCTGGGCGACCAGGTAGTCGGCCGGGTTGCCGGTGTCGTACCAGCGGCCCTTGATGACCTGCCCGTACACCGCGCGGGTGGCGGCGTAGGCGTTGATGGCGTCGGTCAGGTAGACCTCGCCGGTCCTGTGCTCGTACCAGCGGCGGGTCTGCTCGCGCAGTTCGTCGATGATGCCGGGGGTGACGACATAACCACCGATGGCCGCGTACGACGAGGGCGCGGCGGCGGGCTCGGGCTTCTCGACCAGGCCGGTGATGCGCAGCTGCCCGTCACCGAGGTCTTCCTTGACTATGGGAACGCCGTAGCGCTGGGATTCGGTGGGGTCCATCGGCAGGAGGGCCAGCACCGGACAGCCGGTCTGCTCGTACGCGCGGATCAGTTGCTGGGCGCGGGGTACCTCGGCCACGAAGACGTCGTCGGGCCACAGCACCAGCACCGGCTCGTCGCCGAAGGCGCGGGCGGCGTTGAGCACCGGGGTGCCGTTGCCGTACGGGCCGTACTGGTCGAGGTAGGTGATGTGGCCCCGGCGGGCCAGCTCCGCGACCTCCTCCACCGCGTCCGCGTAGGCGGTCTTGCCGTCTTCGCGCAGCTGTGCGACGAGGGCGGGGTTGGGGCGGAAGTGGTCCTGGATGAGGCTCTTGCCGCCGGAGACGACGATGGTGATGTCCGTGATGCCGGAGTCCACCAGCTCGCGCACGGTGTGCTCGATGACCGGCTTGTCACCGACCGGGAGCATCTCCTTGGGCGTCGCCTTCGTCAGGGGCAGCAGACGGGAACCGAGGCCGGCGGCGGGGATCACAGCCCTGCGAATCGTCGGGGACATCACGTCTCTCCTGGTCGAGCGGCACACCGTACCGGTTGGTACGACGCCCCGGGCGCACACGGTCGCGCGACTCCTGGAGAAAGCCTACTCAGGCACTTCTCGGCCGCCACGCGCCCGTGGCGGCAAGAAGACGCTATGAGGTGCGCGTCATCGAGGGTTCGAGGGTTCGATGTCGACGAAGACCGGGCCGCGATCCGGGCGGGGCCGGCCGTCGCCCGCGGTGTTGTGCAGCAGTGCCCCTGCCACGGCCCGCGCCTTGGCGACCGCCCGGTCGGACACCGGCCCCGCGTGCCGCCGACGCACGGTGGCGGTCCACAGCTCCAGCCAGCGATCGAAGTACCCGGCGCGCAGCGGGCTCCTGGCATGCAGGTCGCGGTGCGCGCGGAGGGCGTTGCGGCGGTAGACGCCGGGGGTGAGGAGGGCGCTCTCCCAGAAGTCGGCCATGACGGGCAGGTGGGTGGCCATGTCGACACGCGCCACCTCTGTGAACAGCCGACCGATGAGGGGATCGTCGAGGACCTCGTCGTAGAACGCCTTCACCAGTCGCTCCACGTCCTGGCGGTCGCGGATGTCGGCGAGTTGCTCCGGCGCGGCGGGCGACTGCCGCCGGTCGTCGTGGGTCATGCGGATCCTCCGGGGACGCATACGGCCATGACCGTGCCGGTCCGCACGGAGCCCGGGTGGGCCGACACGTTGGCGGTGTTCACGAGTGCACTCCTCAGAAACCGGTAGCGACGGACGGTGCCGTCAGATCCGTCCGTTGCCTACTTGGTGAGCCAGAGATCGGGGCCGAAGACCTCGTAGTGGATGGCGGAGGGGTGCAGTCCCTTGGCCAGCAGTTCGCCCCGCACCAGGCGCATGAAGGGCAACGGTCCGCAGAGGTAGGCGGTGGTGTCGGGGGTGGGGGTGAGGTGGTCGAGTGTGGCGCGGCCGGCGAAGACGTTGGCGCCGGGGGAGCGGTGAGCGTCGTTCTCGTACCACAGGTGTAGATCGGCGCTGGTCAGACGGCTGACGAGGTCCGCCTGTTCGTCACGGTGGACGTGGTCGTGGGGGGTGCGGTCGGCATGGACGACGGTGACGGGACGCGAGGAGGAGGTGAGGGCGAGATGGTCGAGCATCGAGAGCATGGGGGTGATGCCGATGCCCGCCGAGGCGAGGAAGAGGGGGGTGTCGGCCTCGGGCATGACGAGGTCACCGGCGGGCAGCGAGACATCCAGGATGTCGCCCACCTCGGCGTGGGCGTGCAGCCAGGACGAGACCTCCCCGTCGGGGACGGCATCGTCGGCGGCCGTCTCGCGTTTGACGGTGATGCGCCAGGTCTTGTGATCGGGCGCGGTGGACAGGCTGTACTGGCGGATCTGGTGCGCGCCGTCGGGCAGTTCCACGCGGACACTGACGTACTGTCCGGGCCGGAAGGGAACGGTGGCCCGACCGTCGGTCCGGCGCAGCACCAGGGAGACGGCGTCGGCGGCCTCCTGGTGCCGCTCGGCGATCTCCATGCGCCGCCACACATCGCCGTTCTGGACGCCGGCTTCGGCGTACAGCCTGGCCTCGATGGCGATGAGGGCGTTGGCCATCAGCCAGTAGACCTCGTCCCAGGCGGCGCCGACCTCGGGCGTGACGGCATCACCGAGGACCTCGGCGACCGCACCGAGCAAGTGGCGTCCGACCAGCGGGTACTTGTCTGCCGTGATGCCGAGGGAGACGTGTTTGTGGGCGATGCGCGCGAGGACGGCGTCCGGGCGTTCCTCGGGCCGCTCGACCAGCAGAGTGGCGAAGGCCGCCACCGAGCCGGCCAACGCCTCACGCTGGGCGCCGGTGGCCTGGTTGGTCCGGTTGAACAGATGCCGCAACAGCTCCGGACGTTCCTCGAACAGTCGCCGGTAGAACAGCTCCGTGATGGTGGTCAGTGAGGCTCCCACCACAGGAAGGGTCGCCCGTACGACGGGGGCCGACTGCGCAGAAAGCATCAGACACACACTCCTGGGTCGATGTTCGGTGTTCGATTTAATGAGCATTTAGAATGCATATTTTTGGTCGCGATTTTTTTGTTTGGCGGTCGCGACCCAACAGGGTGACACGGCGGGGAGGCAGGGGTTCCGCGTGTCGGCGGCGGTCGGGCGGTCAGCCCGGGGGAGCACCCAGCGCCAGCAGTACCGGTCCGGTCGGGGACGTCACGAGATCGGCCACGGTCACCCCGTTCAGCGACGAGTAGAACGCCTCCTGTGCTTCCCGAAGCGCCCGCCGCAGCCGACAGGCGCCGGAGAGGGGGCAGGGGGTGTCACCCTCGCACGTCACGGCTTCCCGGTCCCCCTCCAGTGTCCTGACCAGGCCCCCCACCGGGGTGCTCCGGCCGGCGTCGGTGAGCGTCAGCCCGCCGTTGCGCCCACGCCGCGCCTCGATCACCCCCAGGTGCTGCAACTGCGCGACGGCCTTCGCCATGTGTGCATAGGGGACGCGCATGGAGTCGGCGATCTGCCTCGTGGTCAGCAACTCCTCGCCGTCCACGACGGCCAGGCGCATCACTGCCCGAAGTGCGAGATCCGTGTATCTGGTCAGCCTCACGGTGGCAGCCTAGCAATGTTGCATCGCAGATGCGTATTTAGGGGAGCGGTGTGCGTCCACCTGAGGCGAACAACGGGCTTCTCCTCCAACTGAGGCGAACTGTGGGCCTGTCCGCTGTCTGACTATCCGACTATCTGAGGCGCCCGGCCAGGCGTTTCACTTGCCGGGCGGCCTCGTGGGCTGCCTGTTCGGCCCGGGACGCGGCGTCGGCAGCTGCCTTCAGCTGCTTCTCCGCTTCCTGCTTGTCCTGGTCCGCCCGCTGAAGGTCCTCGCGCGCCTGCCGTAGCTGCCGCTCGGCGGCGGACACGTCTCTTCCGGCCCGGTCGTGCCGGTCGCGCGCCCGCTCCAGCAGCGTGTCGGAGTCCGCTTGCGCGGCGCGCAGATCGCGCAGTTGCCGGTCGGCGGCCTGTGCCGCCTCGCGGGCCCGATCGAGCTGCTCCTGCTTCTGGCGGCGCCGCTCGGCGACCTCGTCCTTGGCGCCGGACCGCGCCGGAGTCGGTGTTGCCGCTGGTCGGGCCGGCTCGCGGGGTGTGCCGGCCGTCGCGGTCGTACCGCTGGGAAAGTCCGCCGGAGGGGTGAGGGCGCTCTCCAGACGGCCGGTGGCCCACCGGTCGGCTGAGTCCTGGTCGGCGAGGACGGCACGCAGGGTGGACTCGACGTCCTGCTGCACCGTGTCCGACAGCCGGTGTCCGGCCTCGGCGGCGAGCTCGGCAGCCTGCCGCGACATCGCGTGGACGATGCTCCGCCGCTGCTCGGACAGCTTTTTGATCCCATCGGCGTCCAGGGTTTCGTAGGCCTCCCGCAGCGCACGCCCCAGCTCCAGGAACCGCCGGCTTTCCGCAGGCCGGGAACGCAGCAACAGGTTCACCGTCCAGGCGGCGAGGGAGGGACGGCGGGCGGCGTGGATCCGGCGGGCGTCCTCCACGCGTCCGTCCGCCTTGGCCCCGGCGGTCAGCTCCTCGCGGCGGGAGACGAATTCCGGTGGCGGCGTGGCGTAGAGCTCGTCGAGAGCCTTCTCCACGTCGTGGCCTCCGTCGTCCCGCGCACCCTTACGCCGCATGATCATCAGATTCGCTCGGGCCGGGCCGCCGCGCACCTCGGGAGTCGGCGACGGTGGTCCCGTACGGCACTGGCGTGGCGACCAGGATGTGCACCCCGGACTCGCCTCCGCCTCGAACTCGCGTGCGGCGGCCGCGAAGGTGGCTCGTGGTGCGTCGAACCGTCAGGTCGCATTGACCGGCAAGTTGATCGGCGAGTTGATCGGCGAGTTGACCGGCGATACGTCGGGGAGTTTCTGGCGCAGCCGTCGGGCCTCCTCGAAGAGACGGTTCGTGTGGTCCGCCAGCACGCCGCCCAGGAGTAGCTCCGGGGTGTAGAAGGACTGTGCCGCGACGGCCACCTCCCGTGCGGACAGGGCGATCTGGGTGATGTCGGTGCGGCGGATCTCGTCGATCGAGCTGGCCCAGACGACGCGCCGCAGATTGGCCCAGGCCATCGCACTCATGCACATCGAACAGGGCTCACCCGTGGTGTAGAGCGTCGTGTCGGCCCAGCCCTGGTTGCCGTGCCGACGCACGTAGTCGTTCATGGCGACCACTTCGCCGTGCAGCAGCGGACTGTCCGCCCCGGTGTTGACCCCGCTCCCCAGGGCCTGGCCGGTACGGGTGTCGACGATCACCGCACCGAACGGCCACTCGCGGTTCCTCCGGGCCTGCTCGATGGCCAGCCGCATGAACCGCTCATGACCGGTACGGACATCAGTGCTGGTGGCGCTCCGCGGGACTGTCGCAGTGTTCGCACCGGCGTCGGGACCCGGCCGGGCGTGACCCTCCTGGAGGACGTGCCGAGGGAGGGCGAGCGGCGCCGCAGCTCCCGTCACCACGGCACCCCACCTCCCGAGGAACTGCCGCCTGCCTGCATCCATACGCTTCTCCTCGCCTGGCGCCGCCGGTCCCGCAGAGTATCCGAATCATTACGAATCGTCCCTAATGCGAGCTTGGCTCATGCGCGCCGACCGGTGGTACTCGTGGGTGCTCGTGCGACCCAGACGCTCCGGGTCGTGGCGCAGCCGACGAGGCAGCGCCGTCCGCGGCGACGAGGCGGTGTGGCGGTGTGGCGGTGGCGACGATGCAGGGCGGCGCCGGATGTGGAGCGGTGGGAGCGCAGTGCGGCTCTAGCCGTCTGTGGACGCGGTGCTGTCGGGGTGGGCGCCAGGGCCGAGCAGGCCCGTGGGGTGCAGGAGATGCTCGGTTTCGAGGTGCGGGAGCGTGCGGCGGGTCGCGCGGAGGACGAGGGGCGGGATCGCGGCTCGGGTGATCTGGGCCAGGCGCAGCCAGCGGGGGACGTACACGGCGGTCTGCCGGTGTTCCACGGCGAGTGCCAGGCGGGCGGCGACGGTTTCGGTGGGGTGGACGCGCCGGACGGGGGGAGGCATGTGGCCGCGCAGCTCCCGCATGGCCGCGTAGTGGTCGGCGTCGCGGATCAGCTCGGTGTCGGTCCAGCCTAGGTAGGCGATGCCCACAGCCACACCGTGATGGGCCGTCTCGGCGCGCAGGGTGTGGGTGAAGGCTTCGACGCCGGACTTGGAGGCGCAGTACGCGCTCATCATGGGGGCGGCGCCGATCGAGGCGAGCGAGGCGATCTGCAGGTGGTAGCCCGCGGTCCGGATCAGGTCCGGCAGGAACGCTCGGGCGGTCTGGGCACTGCCGATCAGGTTGACGTCGATCACCCGGCGCCAGGTGTCCGGGTCCGACAGGGCGAAGGGGCCGCCTTCGGCGATTCCCGCGTTCGCGACGACGGCCGACGGCGGACCCAGACGCGTGCGGATGGCTTCGGCCGCGTCGTTGAGGGCAGTGCCGTCGGTGACATCGGCTCGGATGGCCAGCGCCGTGCCGGGGAGGGCGGCGGCGGTCGCCACCAGTGCCGCTTCGTCATGGTCGAGGAGGGCCAGTCGTGCGCCTCGCCCGGCGAGCGCGTTCGCCAGCGCCGCTCCGATGCCGCGTGCCGCTCCGGTCACCACGATGGTGCGGTCCTTGAGGGGGCTGTCGTCCACGGCTGGTCCCCTTCTTTCTGTTTCTGCCCGTCCGTTTCTGGTGCCTCTTCTGTGCCTCTTCCGTTCCTCCAGCAGGGGTGGGGTGGGGTGGGGTGGGGTGGGTGCTGTGCGTCGATGGCGCGACACTGCTGCCGTACGGGCGGGCGCGTCAGCGCGGGCGGCCCGTTCTTCGTCCGGTGCGGTCCCGGTGGGCGAGGACGCGTTGGGCGAGGGTGAGGCCGGGCAGCCGATGTCGGCGCAGCGCCGCGCGGGCGGCGTTGGCGCCGGGAGCTCCGTGGACCCCGCCGCCCGGGTGGGCGGAGGCGGAGGCGAGGTAGAGACCGTCCACGGGGGTCTCGGGGCGGCCGGTGCCGGGGGTCGGGCGGAAGAAGAGCTGCTGGTGCAGTGCCGCGGTGCCGCCGTTGATGGCACCGCCGTGCAGGTTGCGGTCGAGTGACTGGAGGGTGGGCGGGGCCAGCACGCGCCGGGCGTGGATCCGGGAGCGGAAACCGGGCGCGAACCGCTCGACCTGACGTTCGATCCGGTCGGCCATCACCTCCTGCTCCGTGCTGTTCCAGGCGCCTGTCAGGCCCTCGTCGCCCGCGTCGGACTTGATGACGTGCGGCACATGGGTGTACGCCCACGCGGCTTCGGTGCCTTGGGGTGAGCGGGAGGGGTCCGCGGTCGTCATCTGGCCGAACAGGGCGAAGGGACGGTCTGGTACCTCGCCCATGGCGATCTGGGCGGCGCCGCGGGTGAGTTCGTCCACTCCGTCGGCGAGGTGGACGGTGCCGGCCCGCGCCGCCGCCTCGGCCTGCCACGGCACGGGCCCGTCGCAGGCCCAGTCGACCTTGAACGTGGCGAAGTCCCACTGGAAGCGCTTCAGGTCGGCCATCAGCTGGGCCGGCAGGTGCTCCGCGTCGACGAGTCCGTCGTAGAGGGCCGGCGCGGACACGTCCGCCAGTACGGCGCGGCGCGCGGCCACCGTCTCGCCGTCGGCGGTGAGGACCCCGGCGGCCCGGCCGTCGCGCACCAGGATGCGGCGGACCCGCTGCCCGCAGCGGAGGCTTCCGCCGCGCGCCCGCAGCCGGCTGACGAGGGCGGCTGTCAGGGCACCCGCGCCACCGGCCGGCACGGGGAAGCCGTACGTCTGTCCGAGCATGGACAGCAGCCAGCCGTAGCCGCCGCTGCCCGCGGCCTCCGGCGCGAGGTCGGCGTGCAGCGCGTTCCCGGCCAGCAGCAGTTTGCCGCCTTCTCCCTGGAACTCCTCGTCGCCCATGCGGCGCACCGGTGTGACCAGGGTGCGGGCCATCCGCAGGCCGCCTGCCGCCTTCAGCCGGACGGCGAGGCGGGCGGTGGCGCGCAGCGGCGGGAAAGGGGTGAACAGCGCGTCCACGATGTCCGGGCCGAGGCGTTCCCATGTCGCGTGCAGGCGTTTCCAGGCGTCCCCGTCACCCTGGTGGAAGGCGTCGAGGGACTCGGCGGTGGCGTCGGCCTCGCGGGAGAGGACCGCGCACCTGCCGTCGCCGAGAGGGTGGGCCAGTACGAGTGGCGCGTGACTCCAGCGCAGACCGTGCTCTTCGAGACCGAGACGGGCCAGCACCGGTGACGCGGCGGCGAGGGGATAGAACGAGCTGAAGAGGTCGCTGACGAATTCGGGATCGACCTCCCTGTCGTGACGCACCGCGCCGCCCGGCTGGGGCTGTTCCTCGATGACCTCCACGCTCCATCCGGCGTCGGCGAGCAGGTTGGCGGCCACCAGCCCGTTGGGGCCGGCTCCGATCACCACCGCGTCAGGCATGGCCGCCGGTGCCGTGGGCCGCCGCCCTGCGCCGCCCGTGGAGACTCGGAGGCTGTTCGGCTTCGGTCTGGGCCTCGGTCCCAGCCTCGGTCTGGGCCTCGCAGAGCCGCGCGAGCCGGGCGAGCATCGCGCGATGCCGCAGCTGGAGCAGCGCCTCCATACCCACGTTGTGGAGCGCTCCGCCCACTCCCTGCAGCGGGTGTTCGTCCGCGATCACCAGGCAGTACGGTCCCCAGGGGCGGAGCTCGATGGAGATCCGAGCCGTTCCCAGCACGCCGGCCCGCGCCTCCAGTCCCAGCTCGGATCCCTCTTCGCAGTACCGGACGACTGTCTCGTTGCTCAGCCGCAGGGGACCCACGCGGATCTCGTACTCGATCGCCGAGTCCACCTGTGGCCACCGCCCCCGCACCGGCTCGGAGGCCGACGTTCCCACCACCCACTCCGCATACCGGGTGCCGTCCGCGAGGACAGCCCACACAGCCTGCGGACTCACCTTGATCAGACGATGCCGTACCGCCATGCCACACCTCCAGCCCGTCTCGCCAGGTCGACTGCCGAGTGCCCGGCCCGATGAGATCCACACCGGATCGTGCGGCTGCCCGGGAGAGGCGTCGCGTGGGGGCCGGTCAGCCGTGGGGCGGGCCGGTCGGCGGGCGCGTATGCCGGCTGCGGTGGTCCAGGAGGGTCGGGCCTCGTTGTTGCCCGAACGGATGCCGAGGTCTGCCCCTGCGGACCTCCTCGAACGGGCCGACGCCGGTGTAGCAAGGAAGGTCAAACAGTTGGGCATGGGAGAGGGCTGTCAGTGCGGACACGCGGTAGCGACAAGGCAGGCGACGAGAGGAAGGCCGACCGGGCCTCCGCCGTCACGGCGGCGGGATCGCCCGCGCGGCAGCAACCCGATCTGTCGTCGCCACAGGGACTGCTCGCACTGCAGGGCACCACGGGCAACGCCGCGGTCGTCCAGCTGCTCCGTCGAGCCGGCCATTCCTGGGCCCGGGAGGAGCACCGGCACGGCGCCGACTGCGGTCACCAGAGCCCCGCGGAGCCCACCGTGCAGCGCTCGGCCGTCCACGACGTCCTGCGCGCCCCCGGCCAGCCCCTGGACAGCGCCACCCGTACGGACATGGAGGCGCGGCTCGGCGCCGACTTCTCGGATGTCCGCATTCACGACGACAGCGTGGCGAGGGCTTCCGCCGCCGAGGTCGGCGCCCGTGCCTACACCTCCGGCAGTCACGTGGTCATCGGCGACGGTGGTGCGGACAAGCACACTCTCGCCCACGAGCTCACCCATGTCATCCAGCAGCGTCAGGGGCCGGTGGCGGGCACCGACAACGGCGGCGGACTGAAGGTCTCCGACCCGTCCGACCGGTTCGAACAGGCCGCGGAAGCCAACGCGCACAGGGTGATGTCGGGCCCGGCCCGGCCCGCGGCGCAGCGGGCGGCCGACGCTCGTCGGACGGCGGCGGACTCTCAGGGCGTTCACTCCGGAGCGGTCGTTCAGCGGGCACCCGGTGACGACCCGCAGGAAATGCTCCATGAGAAACACTGGAAAGACAGGATGACGGACGCGGGATTCCCGCTCCTTCCGCCCAAGGCGCCGAAGAAGAAGGGCAAGGCGTCCGCAGCTCCGAAGCGGAAACTGGAAGACGTTCTGCACACTGTCGGACCGGGGCTCCTGGCTCAACTGGCGGAGAAGAGCGGAAAAGGCCCGCAGCGTCTGAAGCTCTACAGGTCGATGCTCACGAGCGAGGCCGCCGCCATCGAGGAATGGAAGGGAAAGGCCGCCGATACGGAGGCGTGGATGCAGCGGGAGAGCAGCGACGGCAGCGGGATCGCGAAGCGGTACCGTGAGGCGGTGGACGGAGGCCGCGGCCCGATCGGAGCCATGCCCGTGAAGAATCACCTGGGTGACGAGGGGCAGGCCGCCGAATACTTCAACGATGAAGACACCCAGGTCTTGATGGAGTTCACACTCAAAGAAGGCGCGGAGGAGCTCCTGTTCCATCCGGAATACATGGCGATATCCGGCGACAAGGGAACTCCCTATCACATCAGGAAAACCCGCGAGGCTGAGACCGGCAGCGCATTCCCGCAAGCCGCAGCCGGTGAAGGTACGCTTCCGGGCTACATCGGTCTGAAGCCTGAGAAGAAGGAGCCGTTCAGCCTTTCCATCGGCGACACCGACATCACGCGCCTTCTCTTTCAGCTGTTCGTGGAGGACGTGCGAGTCGTGAAGGGCGGAAAGAACCTGTAGCCACTGCCCGGGAACAGCCGGGGTGATGGTTCCCTCACGGATCTTTTGCGCGGAGGGAGTGGACCCGCCACCCCGCGGGAGCCGATCGTAGTGGCATGAACGATCACCCCATGGCACCTGTCGCCCCTGCCGGTTCGCCGCCGCCGTCCCCGCCCACGGGTTCGCGCGGGACGCCGAGTGACGTGCCCGTGGGCGAGGAAGCCAGAGAGATCCGCCGGTTCTGGGAGTCGCTCGGTCTCCCCGGGCTGGTCGACGTCCACACGCACTTCATGCCCGAACGCGTCCTGCGGAAGGTGTGGGAGTACTTCGACGCGCTGGGACCGCTGACCGGTGGGATGGAGTGGCCGATCACGTACCGGAAGGAGGAGGCGGAACGGGCGGCCCTGCTCCGGGCGTTCGGCGTGCGGGCGTTCACCGCGATGCTCTACCCGCACAAGCCGGGCATGGCCCGGTGGCTGAACGGCTGGGCGGCCGACTTCGCCCGCCGCACTCCCGACTGCCTGCACACCGCCACCCTCTACCCCGAGCCGGACGTCGAAGGGTACGTCCGGGAGGCCGTCGAGGCGGGCGCGCGCGTCTTCAAGGCGCATGTGCAGGTGGGGGCGTACGACCCGGCCGACGAACTCCTGCAGCGGGCATGGGGGGTGCTGGCCGAGGCCGGTATCCCTGTGGTGATCCACTGCGGCTCCGGGCCCGCGCCCGGCAAGCACACCGGCCCCGAGCCGATCGCGCGGGTGCTGGCGCGACATCCCCGACTGCGGCTGGTCGTCGCGCACATGGGGATGCCCGAGTACGAGGAGTTCTTCGGCCTCGCCGAGCGGTACGGGGAAGTGCGGCTGGACACCACGATGGCGTTCACCGACTTCAGCGAGGGGTTCATGCCGTTCCCCAGCCGGGCCCTGCCCCGGCTGGCGGCGCTCGGTGACCGTGTTCTCCTCGGCTCCGACTTCCCCAGCATCCCCTACCCGTACGTGCACCAACTCCACGCCCTGGAGCGACTGGGCCTGGGAGAGGAATGGCTGCGGGCGGTGTGCCACGACAACGCGGCAGAGCTGTTCAGGTTGTGAGAGCCCGTTCGTGACCTCCTGACCGAGCGTCACCGGCGCGATCCGCTCTCTTGTCGCGCCGGAAGAGCACGGGAACATGTTCCCCGCACCGGCGGGCCGTACCCGAAACCGATCCGCGGTCCTACGCGGGGCCCTCCCCTCCGTGGTGTGTGTCCCTGGCTGGTCGGTAAGGTCTGTGCCTTGTCGATCATCGACTGCGTGCTGCCGGCGGCCGTCGACTTCGTGCGGCCGGGGGCCGTTGGGGGAGGAACTGCTCGTGGGTAATCTGCCCGGAGTGCTCGCGCTGCCTCGGATGCTGCGGCATCTGGCGGCCACCGGCGAGGGACTGCCGCCGGACGGGGCGGTCGAGGTGGACGGGCCGGACGCCGCTCTGCGTGGGACGCTCGTCGCCGCCCGGTCCGGAACCTGGGAACCGGCGGCGGAACTACTGGCGCGGACGCGTACCGCTCATGACTGGGACCTGCGCGGCGAGTACAGCGCAACCCTGGCCGAACTCGCGCTCCACCACACCGGTTGGCTCGACGACTGGCGGCGGGAGCGGCCCGGAGATCCCGATCTCGCCCTGGTGGCCGCCGACTTGGCGATCGACCACGCCTGGGAGATACGCACCGGCGCACGCGCCCGCCATGTGTCGCGGGAGCAGTTCCAGGCGTTCCGCGCTGTCCTGCGTGACGCCGAACCGGTCCTGCGCACGGCCGCGGACCTCAACCCCGGCGACCCTGTTCCGTGGCGGATCCACATCGCCCTCGCCATGGGGCTCGGCGCTCCCCGCGAGATGTTCGACGAGTACCTGGCCCGGGGGCGCGAAGCCCATCCGCACGATGTGGGGCTGCACGCCCGCGCAGTGCAGTACCTGGCGAAGAAGTGGTACGGCTCGCACACGGAGATGTTCGAGTTCGCCGAGTCGGCCGCCGCGGCAGCTCCCGAGGGCGCGCCGCTGCGCGGACTGCCCCTGCACGCGGTCACCGAGTACGCGCTGGACCACGAGGCGGGGATCGGGAAGGGGCCCGTGGCATGGTCCCGGATCGAGGGGCATGTCGATGCGGGTCTGGAGCTGTCCGCCGCGTTCGAACCGGGCGACCGGCAGGCGGCGGGCTTCCGCAACCACCTCGCGCTCGCGCTGATCCGCTCCGGGCGCGAGGCCGACGCCCTGGAGGTCTTCCGTCTCATCGGCACCGACGCACGCACATTTCCCTGGGCGTACATGGGTGACGCGAGGGAGATCTTCCTCCTGATGCGCCAGGGGGTCCGTGTCCATGTCGCCCGCCGGACACCGTACTTCGGCGGCTCCGTACCGGCGCCGGCCGTCGCCGGACCGTCGGGTGTCGCCGGTACGGAGGCGGCGGCGGCCCCTCCCGCGGCCATGGCCGTCGCGCTCGCCGGGGCGCCGTCGGGGGACGTCCGAGAGGCGATACTCATCATCGGCACGACCATGCGTCTGGCACCGGCACCCGGCGGCGGCACGTTCGTCGAGACGGCGCCCTCGGCGGATCCGCCGGGCCGCCGCAAGGGCGTGCGCGGAACCCTGCTCGGCGAGGGCGGGCTGCCCCAGCTGGCCCGTACGTTCAGCCGGGGTGAGAAGTGGCCGGTCCTGGTGGCGGTCAAGGAGGGCGCGGACTACACGCTCCACCTGTACCGCGACGGTCGCCTGCTGGCCGCCCACGCCTGGTGGACCGACCCGGCCGAGATGCCGACCCAGGAGGAGGCGGCGGAGCGGGCGACCGCGCTGGCGGCCGCCTACGGAGTGACGGACCACCGGCCCCTCACCGCGGTGCTGCGCGGCACCGGTGACCCCCGTCGACACCTCGACGAGGCGTTCGCGGCACTCGAACTGCCCCCGCTCCCGGCCGGGTTCGGGCACCGCGCCGAGCCCCTGGCCGAAGTGCCGGGTGCGCGACTGGTCGAGCGGCGGACCTTCTTCCGCGCGCTCAAGGAGTCGCTGTCCTCCGGGAACGACGATGCCTCCGGCGGCGAACTCCCCCCACTCACCTGACCGCACCACCCGTCACGCTCCGGCGTGCGCCCGCGTCGAACTCGAACTCATCCTCACCGACCCCGAAGTCGACCAAAGCGCCCGCCATACCCTCGACGCCCAGCAGTTCCCCGCACGCAGCTTCCCCTCATGGCCAGGCAAGCCCGTCCCCGGTCGCGACGAAGCGCTCCACCGGGTCATCGATGCCGATAAGCAGGCCGCCCAACCGGCGGCAGGCGGTCAGCACATGTAACAACTCATCGACGGCACGAACAAGGGGACCGGTGGCCCACGTCTGAACTCGACGTGTACGGCGAACCGCATACTTGGCGGAGACGCCTTCTACGTCAAGATCTTTCCGTAGCCCCCGGAGACCACGCGACCATGGCGCTCATCACGGAGTACCACACCACAGCACGCCCGACCTACTCCCTCGTCGAGGTCTACGATTCCGACGCCTACCTCGACGACGCCGACGCGGCGAATCGGTCAAGCACCGAGGTGGTCGCGGGCAATGGCTACCACCTGTATCTCCGCAGCCTCCAGCCCGACATTCGCGTCAAGGTCGTCATCCGAATCTGGGACAGCCCTCAGGAGCCCCCCGGGGACTCCGAGGGCATCGCCACGGTCACCCTGGAATCCGAAACCGGCGTTCTCGTCATCAACCAGCTCACCATGGGGCCAGCCGGCGAGATGACCCTGCCCCAGCCCGGCGTCTACGCCGGACACGCCTGGTGGAAGGGACGCCAGGCCGCCGCCGACTACTACGACGAGATCATCCGGCAGGGCGCGACGCAACCCTGGTCGCCTGGCCAACTCGGCCATGCGTGGGCACAGTCGCCGGTGACAGAGCAGTACACCCTCGACCTGTGGTTCCTGCGCGCGTGCGAACCCGAGGACGACGAGGAACTGTAGCGAGCCCCATCTCCAGCCGGGGTGATCGCGCAGTCCGGGGCTTCTGTCTGGCTGACGAGCACCTCGGTGACGATGCGCGGGTGGGCGAGGCCGCCGGCGACTGCAGCCTCGCCGGCGAACAGGGTTACCTGCCGATCGCGTTGTCCGTGTTGCCGTCGCCGTTGAGGAGCGTCCAGGCGACGCTTGGTGAGCCAGGTGAACATCTCCGGGGTCGTGATGGTCGAAGAACAGTGAGGACCCGGTGTCCAGTGCGCCGATGGCCGCATCCGGTCGCCGGTGTGCTTGAAGCCGAAGTTCGCACAGGACCTTCCACGACACCCGCTGCGGCATCAGCCCCTCACCTCCCAACCGAAGCGCCTGGAGGGCGCTCTCGGCCAACGCCTTGGCGTCCACACCGCCGAACCAGGCACACGCGACCCCGACGCCCCGCTTCCGCTCGACATGACCGCGCCCCAGCCCTCCGTCTCGCGGCGGGCCGACTCGGGGTGAGGCGCGGTTCCACTTGATAGGCAAGTAGATAGTTGCCTATCCTGTGGTCGTGGCCGACGACCTGTTCAAAGCCTTGGCCGATCCCACCCGCCGGACCATCCTCGACGAGCTCACAGAGAAGTCCGGACAGACACTGTTCGAGATCTGTTCGCGGCTGACCATGAAGCATCAGCTCGGCATCTCGCGTCAGGCGATCTCCCAGCACCTCGCCGTGCTGGAGGCCGCCGGGCTCGTCGAGACCAGGCGGGAGGGGCGCTACAAGTTCCACGACCTGAACACGGCCCCGCTGCGGCAGATCGCCGAGCGGTGGCTCGTGCCCGACACCTCCGGACCACAGGAGAGCACCCCATGAAGATCCGTCTGACCAGCGTCTTCGTCGACGACCAGGCCAAGGCCGAGCACTTCTACACCGAGATCCTCGGCTTCGTGAAGAAGCACGACGTCCCGGTGGGCGAGAAGGACCGCTGGCTCACCGTCGTCTCCCCCGACGAGCCCGACGGCACCGAACTCCTTCTGGAGCCCGCCGGCCATCCGGCCGTCAAGACCTACCGCGACGCGCTCGTCGAGGACGGTATCCCGCTCGCCCAGTTCGCCGTGGGCGACGTGCAGGCGGAGTACGAGCGCCTGCGCGGCCTCGGCGTGCGCTTCACCCAGGAGCCCCTGGAGATGGGCCCCGTCACCACCGCCGTCCTCGACGACACCTGCGGCAACCTGATCCAGATCGCGACACAGCCGCAGTAGGAGCCGGCCGCGTTCGGGCCCGTCCACAGGGGCTCCTGGGCCATGGCCTGCCGGTGTGCGGCGTAGTTCTCGTAGAGCCACAGGTCCCACCGGTCGGGGTCCACCCAGTCGTGCGCGTAGAAGAGTTCCCGCGGAATCCCGGCGGCGGCCGGACGCCAGGGCTCGTCCGGCGCGTAGTCGGCGAAGGCGGGTGCGTCGGGGCGCAGCATGGCGGACGTGGACGACACAGCCGGCAAGGCGGTCGCGGCGGACATCGAGGCCGGTGGAGGACACGCGGAGTACGTCCGCTGCGATGTGACCTCGGCCGCCGACTGGGAGTACCTGGCCCACCACGTCGAGATGCGTCACGGCCGGCTTGAAGTGCTCCACAGCAACGCCTACACCCAGCTCGACAAGCCTACCCACGAACTGAGCGAAGCCGAGTGGGACGGCCGGATGGCCGTGCTGCTGAAGCCGGCCTGCCCGGCCACGCCGCCTACGCCGCGAAGGGCGCGCTGTGCGCGCTGGGGCGGCAACTCGTCGTCGAGTACGGTCCGGACATCCGGGCCAATGCGGTCCTTCCCGGCCCCATCCTCACCGCCGCGTGGGAGGGCACCCCGGAGCCCGACCGCGCCCGCAGTGTGGCGGCGACGGTGGCGAAGTGGTTCGGCCGGCCCGAGGAGGTCGCCGCCGTCGTAGCCTTCCTGGCATCGGCGGACGCCTCCTACGTGACCGGAGCCGGCCTCGTGGTCGAGGGAGGATGGAGCGTCATGAAGGAGTCCTCGTGAGCGGCGCGTACCGTGCGGTGGGCCGTGTGCTTCCACCGCAACAGGACCTGAACGGAAACGGAGAACGTGGTGACCCATCCCGGTAGGGGGCTGCACGGCCAAGCGGTGGAGGAACTGGGCCGGCGCATCATCCGCGGCGACTACCCCCCGGGTTCCGTGGTGGACCCGATCAAGTTCGAGTCGGAGCTCGGCGTCAGCAAGACCGTGGTGCGCGAGGCGATGCGCGTGCTGGCGTCCAAGGGCCTGCTCGAGTCGAAGCAGAAACGCGGTACGACCATCCGGCCCCGGGCCGACTGGAACCTGCTCGACAGCGACCTGCTGCGCTGGCAGGGCAGCAGCGCTCCCACCGACGGCTTCCTGGAGGACCTCGCCGAGGTCCGCGCGATAGTCGAGCCCGCCGGAGCACGGCTCGCCGCCGCCCGCCGCACCACCTCCGACCTGGACGCGATGCGGCAGGCCCTCGACGCGATGGCGGCGGCGGGGACGGACGCGGACGCGATGGTCGAGGCGGACCTCGCCTTCCACCGCGCCCTGCTGGACGCTGCGCACAATGAACTGCTGAGCCGCATGGAGGTCGTCGTCGAGGCCGGTCTGCGCGTCCGCGACCGGATCGTGCACGGCGCCCGGCACTTCTCCGACTCCATCCCCGTGCACCGGGAACTGCTGGACGCGGTGGCGGCGGGCGACCCGGACGCCGCGGTGGCCGCCGTCGAATCCCTCCTGGCGCAGGCGACCGACGACCTGGCGGCCGTACGGGCGGACCGGGGCGACGCCGGGACCGACACGCTGCCGAAGGAAGTTCCTTGAAGGCCACCGGGCTCCAGACGTTCCTGGTGGCTCAGCGCCGGCTGTTCCTGCGCGCACCCGAGCCCCTACGCGAGGGGTGACCTCGGGGCCGCGCGGCCAGGTGGGTCGACCGCGCGGCGGTGGGATTCAGGCGGGCGAACCGGTCACGGTACTGCCCGACTTGGTGACGTAGTACGTGGCCTTGGCGCCACTCCAGAAGTGGAAGGTGAGCGTCACCCGGGAGTTGTCCCGCAGCGAGGTGAAGAACTCGGCGGTCAGCTTGACGGAGTCGTTGGTGTACGCCGAGAACGCGGTGTCCCACTGCTGGAAGGAAGTCCAGCTCGCCGGGCCCGCGTTGCTCCCGTCGTCGTACCTGGCCTCCATGGTCGCGAGCATGTCGCCGCGGAACTGGGTGGGGACGGTCAGGCCGCTGGTGCCGCCCGAGGCGTTCGACAGGACGGGTCTGTCGTAGGTGATCACATCGATCCGCCACGGGACACCCCGGGAGAACCTGGCCTCCAGCGTCGCGTTCACCCCGTACGCCCGGTCGCCGGCCAGCTCGGTCAGCGCGGTGGCCGTCAGTGTGAGCCGGTTGCCGCTGACCGTGTAGTCCCTGCCCTTCACGAGGTTGCGGGAGCCGTGCCGCAGTCCCTGGAAGTCGGTGCCGTTCGGGTTCAGCGTGAGGTCCTGGCCGGTGAGAGCGCCCGACTTCGGGAGGAACACCAGGTCGCTGGAGGCGGTCCCGGAACGGGTCGTCCAGCTCGACCTGATCTGGCCGAACAGCTCCGGGTCGCGCCACTGCAGGGTGTTGCGGTTCAGGAACTGGCCGGCGTCCCACAGCATGGTGGTGAGGTCGCGCCGACGGGCGTAGTCGCCCAGGAACTCGAAGTACTTGCGCTGCTCGCCCCGCTGGATGATGCCGGGGCGGTTGTGGTCGTAGGCCAGCAGGGCGTACTCGCCGATGACGACGGGTATGCCGCGTGCGGTGAAGGCGTTGTACGCGCGGTCGAAGGTGGCGGTCAGGTCCTGCTCCGAGGTCGCGTCGAACCGGGTGTACCCGGCGATGTTCACGCTGAACGGCCACCACCCGTAGAAATGGACCGTCGTGGCCACCATGGGATCGCGCAGGTCCGCCAGCTCGGTGGCCAGCGCGTCGAGGCGGCCCTGGTCGGCGTTGGTGTACAGCGTGGGCAGCACGAGCAGACGGTTCGCGTTCCCGCCGCCGGACTCGCGGACGATCCGGTGGAAGGCCTTGTTGAGTTCGGCCAGCAGCCGGTAGTTCTCGTCGTCACCGGACGTGTTGCCGAACGTGGGCTCGTTGATGCTCTCCAGCACCAGCCTGGGCGACCTGTCCCTGAACTCCGCCGCTATCTGGGTCCAGGTGGCGCGGTAGCGGGCGAGGACGGCGTCGTGGTCGGCGGAGAGGTTGTTGACCCACATCCAGGAGTCGTGGTGCATGTTGAGCAGTACGTACAGGTCCTCGTCCAGGGCCAGGTCGACGACCTGGCGCACCTTCGCCATCCACGCCGGGTCGATCGTGTGGCCGGGCGCGGAACCCTGGTGGATGCCCCAGGTGACGGGCAGGCGAATGCTCTTGAACCCCTGCGACTTGACCTTCTGGAAGAGGGCCCGCGTCACCGGAGGGTTGCCCCAGGAGGTCTCGTCCGGGATGGCGTCGTAGGTGTTGCCCAGATTCCATCCGGGCTGCATGGCCGCGACCGCGCTGCGGGCGGCCGGGGAACTGGCCGGGGGCACGGGCGGATCGGCGGCCCGCGCGGTGCCGGGCAGCAGCGGGAGCAGGATGAGCGCCAGAACGAGTGCCGTCAGTCTCCGTGGGGGGTGCGACGACCGGTGTCGTCGCGGAAGAAGCCTTGCGAGTCTTCTCGTCATCACGCGCACCTTCGGGTTGGGGGGTGTGCGACACGTGGCGTCGGCCGGGATGCCGACAGAGATACAACTCAGAGAAGGAAAGTTTCGCTCTTCGCGGCGGAGAAATTAACATGGAGAGGTGCCGGAGACCACAGGCGCGGCAGTACGAGGTGCCAGAATGAGCCGGGCGGATCCAGAAGACGGGCGGGCGACCTTGGCGGACTACGCGGCTGACGGGCCGGTGGACGGCAACGACGGGCAGGGCGACACGTCCCGGCCGGTCACGATCGCGTTCATCGCCGAGTCGGCGGGGGTCTCGGTCCCCACCGTGTCCAAGGTGATCAACGGCAAGTCCGGCGTTTCCGCCGACACGCGCGCACGCGTCGAGGAGCTGGTCAACAGGTACGGCTACCGCAAGCCGACGGGTGCCCACCGGAACAACGTCGTGGAACTGGTGTTCCGCGAGCTCAAGCACATGTGGGCGGTCGAGATCATCCGGGGCGTCGAACGGGTGGCCCGCCAACACCGCGTGGGCGTCATGGTGTCCGAGTTCGGGCTGCACGACGCGGACCCGCTCACCTGGGACGACACCGTCTCCCGGCGCCCCAACTGCGTCCTGTCCGTGGCCCAGCTCTCCGAGGCCGAGCGCGAGCAGCTGAAGGCGAAGGGCATCCCGTTCGTCGTCGTCGACCCGGCCACGGAACTGCCGGACGACGTCCCGTTCGTGGGCGCCACCAACTGGTCGGGCGGCCGGGCCGCGACCCGCCACCTGACCGAACTCGGACACCGTCGCATCGCCATGATCAGCGGCCCGCCGGACCAGCTGTACTGCTGCGCCCGCCTGGACGGATACCGCTCCGCGATGCGCTCCGCCGACCTGCCGGTCGAGCCGGAACTCGTCGTGTACGCACCGCTCACCAGTGAGGACGGCTACGCGGCGGCGTGTTCGCTGCTGGCGCTGCCCGAGCGCCCGACAGCGGTCTTCGCCGCCAACGACCTGCAGGCGCTCGGCGTCTACCAGGCGGCACGCGAGGCCGGTCTGCGTATCCCCGACGACCTGAGTGTCGTCGGCTTCGACGACCTGCCGGTCGTGGCCTGGGTCGACCCGCCCCTGACCACCGTTCACCAGCCCCTCACCGAGATGGCCGCGGCCGCGACCGAGCTGGCGCTCACGCTCGGTCGGGGCGAGGCCGCACCCCAGGCCGGGTTGGAGATCGCGACGACCCTGACGGTCCGGGCCAGCACAGCACCTCCCAAGAGCTGACTCACGCTGACTCACGAGGTCATTGACCGTCAGGACGGCCCCTGGCTAGCCTGATGAGAGGAAACTATCCGTCGTCGGACGAGAAACTTTCTTCACAGTGGAAGGACCCGATGAGGGTGACGAGCGTGTCCGAGCAGGGAAGCACCATCAGTAACCCGGTGATCCCCGGCTTCTACCCCGACCCGTCCGTCTGCCGGGCGGGCGACGACTACTACCTCGCGTGCTCCAGCTTCGAGTACTTCCCCGGCGTCCCCATCCTCCACAGCCGGGACCTGGTGCACTGGACCCAGATCGGCAACGCGCTCGACCGCCCGGGCCAACTGCGTCTGCCGCAGGACACAGCCTCCTCCGGGGGGATCTACGCACCCACCCTGCGCCACCACGACGGCCGGTTCTGGCTGATCGTCACGAACGTCAGCGCCGACGGCAATCTGCTGGTCACTGCCACCGACCCGGCCGGCCCTTGGTCCGATCCGATCCTGCTGCCCGGGGTGCACGGCATCGACCCGGACATCGCCTGGGACGAGGACGGCAACTGCTGGTGCACCACCGCCGGAGTCGGACAGATCCGCCTCGACCCCCACACCGGGGAGACGTTCGGTGAGCGCCGCCAGCTGTGGTCCGGCGCGCCCGGCGCCAAGGCCCCCGAAGCGCCCCACCTGTACCGGATCGGCGACCACTGGTACCTGCTCATCGCCGAAGGGGGCACGGAGCGGGGCCACGGGGTCTCGATCGCCCGCGGCAGCGCGCCCACGGGCCCGTTCGAGCCCTGCCCGGCCAACCCGATCCTGACCCACCGCGGCACCGACCACCCCATCCAGAACACCGGCCACGCCGACCTGGTGCAGGGCCCCGACGGCTCGTGGTGGATGGTGCTGCTGGGCGTACGGCCGGGTGGCGGCACCCCCGGCTGGCACGTACTGGGCCGGGAGACCTGTCTGGCGCCGGTCGAGTGGATCGACGGCTGGCCCGTGGTCGGCGAACTGTCGCCCGTCATGCCAGCACCGCCCTGGCCCCTCCAGCCACCCGCCGTCGCGCCGGAGCGCCGGGACGGCTTCGACGTGACCGAGTTGGCGCCGTACTGGATCTCGTTGCGTCATCGCCCCGCAGAGGACTGCTCCACGAAGGAACGGCCCGGCTGGCTGACCCTGCGTGCCCGGGGCGCATCGCTCGATGACGCCGACGTGACGTTCGTGGGACGCAGGCAGCAGCATCCGTCGTGCCGGGTACGCACCCTGGTCGACGCGGCGGAAGGGCGGGGCGGCCTGGCCGTCCGCCTCGACGAGAACCACCACTACTCCGTCGAGGCGACCTCCGGGCAGGTACAGGTCGCTGCCCGCATCGGCCCGTTGAACACCGTGGTGGCATCCCGGCCGTCGCCCCCGGGGCCTGTGGTGCTCCGCGTGGAGACGGCCCCGGTGAAAACCGTGAACGACGCGCGCACCGGCCCCGACCTCGTCTCGCTCGGCTTCGAGGAGCCGGACGGCACCTTCGTCGCACTCGCCTCGCTGGACGGCCGGTACCTGTCCACGGAGGTCGCCGGCGGCTTCACGGGCCGGGTGTTCGGCATGTTCGCCTCCACCGGCTCCGTTCACTTCGACTGGTTCGACTACGAACCGCTGGAGGGCTGAAGCGACCGGGTAGGGACCGGCTGTCACGCGTTCGCCTCCACCCCCAACCGCTGCTGGCGGCGCACCCGTTGCAGGTCAGGGTCCGGGACGGGGGCGGCCGCCACCAAGCGCCGGGTGTACTCGTGCTGCGGCCGGTCGCACACGTCGACGCTGCCTCCCTCCTCCACGATGCGCCCGTGTTGCAGGACCAGGGTGCGGGCCGCGAACTCCTTGACGACTGCGAGGTCGTGCGTGATGAACAGGTACGCGCACCCGAGCGTGTCCTGGAGCTCGGAGAGAAGGTTCAGCGCGGCGGCCTGGGTGGTGACGTCGAGGGCGCTGGTCGGCTCGTCGCAGATGATGAGCTTGGGCTTGCGGGCGACCGCCCGGGCGATGGCGATGCGCTGGCGCTGGCCTCCGCTGAACTGGGCCGGGTAGCGGTCGGCCGCGTCCTCCGGAAGACCGACGCGGCGGAGCAGGTCCCCGATGTCGTCGCGGACCTCGCGGGGCGAGCGGTCCGAACCGGCGAGCAGGGGCTCGGCCAGCGTCCGTCCCACCGGCAGCGCCGGATTGAGCGACCCGTACGGGTTCTGGAAGATCGCCTGGAGATCGGAGGACAGCAGTCGGCGGGCCCGGCCGGTGAGACGGGTGATGTCCCGCCCGTCGAGCAGGACGCGTCCGCCGCTGACCGGGGTGAGTCCCAGGACCGCCCTGCCGATGGTGGTCTTTCCCGAGCCGGACTCGCCCACGAGGGCGACCGTCTCGGCGTGACCGACCTCGAACGACACGTCCTCGATGACGGTGGTAGAGGGCTTGCGGAAGCCACGGCTCGGGTATTGGACCGCGAGGCCGTCGATCTGGAGTGCGGGTGTTCCGGTCACGCGATCCTGCCCTCCGTACGAGCGATGCTGGGTGTGCTCTCGATGAGCTTCTTCGTGTACGGGTGCTCGGGCCGGTAGAAGATGTCCTCGACCGAGCCCTCCTCCACGATCCGGCCCTGTTCCATCACGATCGCGCGGTCGCAGATGTCGGCCACCACTCCCAGGTCGTGGGTGATCAGGACGATCGCCATGCCGTGCTCGTCGCGCAGCGACCGCAGCAGGTCCAGGATTCCCGCCTGCACGGTGACGTCCAGTGCCGTGGTGGGTTCGTCGGCGATCAGCACCTTCGGTGACCCGGCCAGCGCCATGGCGATGACGACGCGCTGGAGCATGCCGCCGGACAGTTCGTGCGGGTGCCGGCGCGCGATGTCGTCCGGATCCCGCAGGTGGACGCTGGTCAGCAGCTCGCGGATCCGCTGCCGTACGGCGTCCTTGCCGCCCCGCCCGGCATCGATGCGCCGGATGACCTCGGCCAGCTGGGAGCCGATGGTGAAGTACGGGTCGAGCGCCACCATGGGCTCCTGCGACACCAGGGCGATCTCGCTGCCGCGGATGCGCTGCAGCTCCCGCTCCGGCAGACCGCTGATGCGGGTGCCGGCCAGCCAGGCCGTGCCGCTCGTGACCGCCCCGTTGGGCGGGAGGAGCCCGAGCAGGGACAAGCCGGTCACCGTCTTTCCGCTGCCGGATTCGCCCACGAGACCGAAGACCTCACCGGGGCGGACCGAGAAGCTGATGGAGTCGACGACGTTGCGTGGCCCTTGCGCGGTGGCGAAGGCGATCGAGTAGTCGCGTACAGCGAGCACCGCCCCGTCCAGCGTTGTGTCCGACGGCTTGGCCGCGTCCTGGGAGGCCGCTGCGGGAACCGGCCGTCGCGACCGGCCGCCCGTGGCCTGCCGCCGGTCCTGTTCGAGGTCGCGCAGCCCATCGCCCACCAACCCGAAGGAGAGGGACATGAGGCCGATCACGCCACCGGAGACGAACAGCAGATAAGGGTCCTGCTGCATGATCTGCGCGGCCTCCCCGACCATGCCGCCCCAGCTCGGGGCGGGCGCGGGAGTGGCCAGTCCGAGGAATCCGAGGCCGGTCTGGATGGCGAGGGCGTTGCCCGAGAAGAGGAAGATCGGGACCAGCAACTGCCCTGTCAGCCGGGGGAGGATGTGTCGGGCCATGATCCGGGCCGGGCCGAGCCCGGACACCCTGGCGGCGTCCACGAACAGTTCCTCGCGCAGCGCGATGCATGAGCTGCGGATGATCCGGGCGAGGCCCGCGGAGGCGAAGAAGCCGAGCGTGAGCATGGCGGCGACGTTGCTCTGGTAGAAGATCGCGAGAACGGCGAGTGTGATGATGACCGCGGGGACCGAGAGCATGACGTCCATCACGGCGACGATGACCCGGTCGGTCCAGCCGCGCAGGTAGCCGGCCAGCACGCCCAGCGACATGCCGACGACGGCGTAGACGACTACGGCCACCCCCACCCCGATCAGGGTGGGCCGTCCGCCGTGGAGCAGTCGGCTCAGTACGTCGCGGCCGAGGACGTCGGTGCCCAGCGGATGGTCCGCCGACGGACCGGACAGCGTGTGGAGCAGGTCCTGCGCCAGCGGCGGGTGCGGTGCCAGGAGCGGGGCGAGGACCACCGCGACGGTGATCCCGACGACCACCACGAGCGATGCGGCGGCGACGGGACGGCGCCATATCCCGGCGAACGGGTTGATCCGCGCCCGCGATCGCGCCTTCGGAGGCGCCTCGACAGTGGTCATTCCGTACGTACCTTCGGGTTGAGGAGGCTGTAGAGGATGTCGACGAGAAGGTTCACCACGATGACCATGACCGTGAAGGTGATGGTGAGGCCCTGCACGACCGGCAGATCGTGCTGGTTGGTCGCGTCCACGACCGTGGTGCCCAGACCGGGCAGGGTGAAGACGTTCTCGACGAGGATCGTGCCGGGGATGAAGGTGATCATCATGAGGCCGATCGTGGTCACCACCGGCAGTCCGCAGCCCCGCAGGGCGTGCTTCCAGACGATCGACGAGGGCCGGATGCCGGAGGCCCGCAGCGTTCTGATGTGGTCGAGGCTGAGGGTGGTCAGCATCGCGTCGCGAGTGACCTTGGAGATGAAGGCGACTCCGCCGATCGAGAGGGCGGCCACCGGCAGGACGAGGCCGGCGGCCCATTGCCCGGGCGACTCGGCGAACGGGGTGTACCCGGTGGCGGGGAAGAGGGCGAACTTGACGGCGAACACGGCGACCAGCATCAGTGCGATCCAGAAGTTGGGCACCGCGCTGCCCAGCAGGGACACGATGTCGAACAGTCGGCGGGTGAACCGGCCGCGCGTCGAGCTGAAGACGCCGAGCACGACGCCGACCAGGCTCGCGAGCACGGTTCCCCCGATCACCAGCGCCAGGGTGACCGGCAGGCGTTGCCCGATCAGCCCCAGCACGGATTCGCCGGTGAAGAGCGAGTCGCCGAGGTCACCCCGCAGGATGTCGCGGAGGTACAGCCAGTACTGCACGACGACCGGCTGGTCGAGATGCATCGCGGCCCTCAGGGCGTCGTACTGCTCCTGCGTCGCGTTGATCCCGAGCACCGTTCGTGCCGGATCTCCCGGCACGAACGACTCCAGGAGGAAGGTGATCGCAGAGACGATCACAAGGAGCGGGATGGACAGCGCCAGCCTGCGGAGAATGATGGAGAGCATCGGTCCTCGCTAGCGAACGGTCCATATGGTGTTCGAGGTCAGCTGGGCGCCGCCCTCCGGGAACTGCACGCCATGCAACTTCTTGTTGTACATGGCGATCGTGTCGGTACCGGACACCGGCAGCGCGAGCGCCTTCTGCACGATCACATCGGTGAGATCCTTCGCCGCCGCCCCGCCGGACTTCGCGTCCGACTTGGCGAGCCGGGCGTAGGCGGCATCGAAGTCCGGGTCGCTCACGCCGAAGAGGTTCATGATGCCCGTCTTGGTGAAGGCCGCCTGTTGTGCGTAGAAGTTGGGCTCGCCACCCGTGCCGGGTGACAGCACGGTGGCCGCGTACTTCTTCGACAGCAGGTCGTTGATCCACGCGCCGAAGTTCGTGGCGGCCCGCAGCTTCAGCTTGACGCCCACCTCGGCGAGCTGGGCCTGCACGGCCTGGAGCATCTTGGTCGTCGAGGGGTCGAACGACCCGTAGTTCACCGGGATGGTCAGGCCCTTGCCGTACCCCGCCGCCTTCAGCAGCTTCTTGGCCTTGGCCGGGTCGTAGGAGTACATGTCCGCGGCGACGGGGCTGTAGCCGTCGTAACCGGGCATCGCCGGCTGGGAGACCGGTGTGCCGAAGTCGCCGTAGACCGCCTTCGTGATCGCGGAGCGATCGATGGCGAAGTTCAGTGCCTGCCGGACACGCTCGTCGCCCAGCCCCTTGACGACGGTGCCTTCACGGTCCAGGAGGAACAGGCCCGCCCAGGTGGTGGGCTTCGTGAGCGTGGCGAGCGACTTGTCGCCCTTGACGGTCGGCGCCACGTCCGGAGTGCCGTACATGAGGTCGATCTGCCCGGACTTCAGGGCCTGCACCTGTGAGTTGACGTTCGGCATCACCCGGACGGTGATCTTCTTGAAGTGCACGGCGGACTTGTCCCAGAAGTTCTTGTTCGGAACGTAGACATAGTGGTCGCCGGAGACGGACTGCTGGGCGCTGTACACGTACGGTCCGGCGCCGAAGGTCGCGGAGGCCAGCTTCTTCGGGGCCTTCAGCCCGGCCGGGCTGATGATGGCGCCGCCCATGTACGAGGGCGTGAACAGGGTGCCCATGTCGGGGTTGGGTGTAGGGCTGCTGACCACCACGGTCGAAGTGTCCGGCGTGGAGAAGGTCAGGGGACGGAAGTAGGCGACGGTGGGTCCGCTGCCCTTCTGGAAGTACTTGAACGAGTTGACGACGTCGGCGGCGGTGACCGGTGTGCCGTCGGCGAACTTCAGGCCCTTGCGCAGGTGGAGCTCGAACTTGGTGTTCTTCTTGCCGACGTAGCCCCACTTGTCGGCCAGCCCGGCCCCGAGGGCGCCGTCGGCCTTGCGGGTCAGCAGGGTCGCGTAGGCGGGGTCCATGTAGTTCAGGAAGGGCCCGACGGCGACCTGGGCGGGGTCCAGGCTGTTGGGCGCCGAGGACAGGGCGATGGTCAGGTCGACCGGGCCGACGTCGCCGCCGTTCCCGTTGTCGCTCTGTGCGCCACCACAGGCGGCGAGCGTGAGCGTGGCCACCACGCCGATCGAGGCCTGGAGTGCGGTTCTTCTCTTCATTGAGGGTCTCCGAAGGAAAAGGCGGGCCCAAAGGAGGTCGCCGAGGGCGCCACCGGGGCGGACTGCCCGGTGGGCGGATGTGCAGGTGTTCAGGTGCGGGTTCAGCGGGAGAGGCCGCCGGAATTGAGGGGCGATGCCGATGCGCGAATGAACCGGGCCCACTGCGACGTACCCGGAGGATCACTCCGTCTCGTGGGTGCCGCAGACCGTCTGCTTCAATGTCGGCGATCGGGTGAGTCGACAGGGCATCCCATCGCACAACCTCGCATCATGGCTACTTGCAGTTGCTTTAACGTGTCGCTAACACGTTAAAGTGGGTGTCCGTAAACTAACCGTGTCTCCTGCGTCGCGCAAGAGGTTCGTGGAAGGTGGTCGTCGATGGCACCGCGAAGCGGGAGAGTGACGAGTGCGGATGTGGCCCGAGAAGCCGGTGTGTCGCGGGCGACGGTGAGCTTCGTCCTCAACAACACGGCACATCAGAAGATCACCGATGCCACGCGGCAGCGGGTTCTCGCAGCGGCCGAGCGGCTGGGTTACGCCCCGTCGGCCGCGGCGCGGACCCTCCGGTACGGCCGCTCCGACGTGGTGCTCGGCCTGCTGCCCGACTGGCCACTCGGCTACGCGACCGGCCTGCTCATCCAGGAGCTGACGCTTGCGTTCGCGAAGCGGAATCTCACCTTCGTCGTCCACTCCGGCATCCGGGGCGCCCGCCCACTGAGTGAGATCTGGAAGGCCCTCACACCGGCCGCCGTGCTGTCCTTCGAGCCGTACACCGACTCCGACGCGACGGCGATGCGGGCTGCGGGCATCGAGGTGATCGCCGCCCTGTACGACGACAAGGGGCTCGGGTCGGATGAGGGCATCACCAACGCGAACGCGATCGGTGCCGCCCAGGCCCGCCACCTGGCCGCCGCCTCCCACCGTCGGCTGGGATACGCGTACCCCGACGACGAGCGGGTCGCCGTCTTCGCCCGGCCGCGCCTGGACGGTGTCCGCAGGGTCTGCGCAGAGCTGGGACTGCCCGCTCCCGACGTCCGGACCGTCCCGCTGACCCCGGGTGCCGCCACCGACACGGTACGGTCCTGGCTCGCCGCCGATCCCCAGGTGACCGGTATCTGCGCGTTCAACGACGACGTGGCCATGAGCGTGCTGGCCGGTCTGCGCCACCTCGGCCTCGAAGCCCCTCGGGACATGGCGGTCGTCGGCGTCGACAACACCCCTGCCGCGGCGGTGTCCTGGCCACCGCTGACCAGCGTCGTCCAGGACCTCCCCGGCATCGCCGAGCTGTACGCGGACTCGGTGCGGGCCGCACTCGACGGCGCACAGGCCCCGGGGAACCCGGTGGAGCCGCACATCCGGCTGGAGGTCCGCGAGTCGGCGTGACGGTCCCGGCCGTCATGGTCCGGGCCGTCACGGCGGGCCCCGGCCGATCCGGGTGATCGGGCATGCCGCGTCCGCCGGCGGCCACCACTGTTTCGACGTGCCGTGCGAGCACGTCCGCAGCCCCTTGTCCAGACGTCACGGAAGGCGGTCACCATGCCCCTCGACCCCTATCTCGCGGAGAGACTGCACCTCCTCGCCGGCCTCACGTTCCCCGATCTCGCCGACCCGGACGCCCAGGCCCGGTTCGGCGAGTTCATGCGGGATCCGACGGAATGGGCCCAACCCGATGTCGTCGTCGAGAACCGCGAGACGGCCGGCCCGCACGGCCCTGTGCCCATACGGACGTACACTCCGCGTCGCCCCGGTTCCACGGCCGTCCTGTGGGCGCACGGTGGCGGCTTCCTCGGCGGCGACCTCGACATGCCCGAGGCGCACGTCGTCGCGGCCGAACTGGCGGCGCGGGCGGGGGCGGTGGTGGTCTCAGTCGACTACCGGCTGGCGGCCGGCGGCGTTCGCTACCCGGTTCCACTCGACGACGTGTGCGCCGCGTGGCGGTGGCTGAGGACCGAACTGGCCGCCGACGCCGATGTCGTGGCCCTCGGCGGGGCGAGCGCGGGCGCTGCGCTGGCTCTCGCCGCGGCCCTACGGGACCGGGAGGGGGCACTGCGACCGGCCGATCTCCTCCTGCTCGCCTACCCGTTCGCGCACTTCCCCGTCCCGGCCCTGGACAGCTCGACGGCAGCCGAGATGGCGGCCCTCCCGCCGACGATGCGGTTCACCACGGCGGACGTCGAGTTCATGGTGGAGAACTATGTCGGCCGGCTCACCGACCTCCCGCGCCACGCACTGCCGGGCGCGGCCCCGCTGCACGGTCTCCCGCCCGTTCACCTGCTGGTCTCCGAGTACGACGACCTCCGGCCGTCGGCCGAGCTCCTGGCGCGGCAGTTGACCGCGTCCGAGGTCGAGGTCAGCACCTGCCTGGCCGCCGGTATGCCGCACGGTCACCTCAACCGGACCCCGGCTCTCGCCGAGGTCGACCGGTCACTCGACTTCTTCGCCGACGCACTGCGATAGCCCAAGGGCCAGGGGAAGGCGGCCCGCCGCGTGTCAGGGAGCAGCGGGCCGCCGTCTGTGGGCCCGGTCTCCGGGACCGGGCGGGAGGAGCCGATGCGGACAGGCTCCGGTGGTGGGTGAGGTTCAGGAACCGGTGACCTGACGCAGGGACATGAGGTGGCTGCCGGATCCGAGTTCGTCGACGGTCTCCGTGCAGCGCCAGCCCTCGGGTGCGCTGAACCGTCCGGTGGTGCCGGGCGGCACTACGGCCTTCACCGTCAGGGTGTCGCCGCTGATCGACCAGGCGACGGACGCGGTGCCGTAGGGAGTGTCGATCGAGGCCTCGGCGGAAGTGAGCGTGGAGCCGGGGCGTGGGGCGATGTCGAGGGTGCGGTAGCCGGGCGCGGTGGGTCGCAGACCCGCCACGGACCGGTAGAGCCAGGCGGCGACCGCACCGTAGGCGTAGTGGTTGAACGACAGCATCGTGCCGGCCTTCTCGACGTCGATGGTGCCGTCGGGGCGGATGGCGTCCCACCGTTCCCACATGGTGGTGGCGCCGCGCGCGACCTGGTAGAGCCAGCCCGGACACTCGGGGTTGAGCAACAGCTCGTACGCCTCGGCCGTGTGGCCGGTGCCGCTCAGGGCAGGCAGCACGAACGGTGTGCCCAGGAAGCCGGTGGCGATACGGCCGCCGTTGGCGCGCACCAGACTCGCGAGGGCCTTGCCCACGTCGGCGCGCTCCGTGGTGGGCACGATGCCGAACTCCAGGGCGAGCGCGCAGCCCGTCTGGGTGGTGCGGGCGTGGTCGCCCCACTTGCGCCAGGCGGCCTCGGCGGTACGCCGGTGCAGCGCCTCGTACCGTGCGGCGTCGTCGGGGCGGCCCAGCGCACGGTCCGCGTCGGCGAGTAGTCGGGCGCTGTGCGCGACGAAGGCGGTGGCCACATAGGCGGAGTCGGTGGTGGCGGCCGCCGGGTCCTCCGGTGGCGCGGCGGGGTCGAGCCAGTCACCGAGCTGCGCGTTGCCGCTCCAGGTGCCGTCCTCGTCCAGGTGATCGACGGTGAACCCGACCCACGCGCGCATCGCCGCGTAGTGGCGTTCCAGCATGCCCGGCCGGCCGTAGGCCTCGTAGAGGGCGGCCGGTACGACCGTGGCGGCGTCGCCCCAGCCCGCGGCGGCTCCGGCGAACGGCAGCTCGGCGGGCGGGAGTTCACCGAGCGGTACGTCGGGGACCACCAGCGGGACCGCGCCGTCGGACCGTTGCTCGATGCGGAGGTCGGTGAGCCAGCTGTCGAGGAAGGAGCCGCTGTCGAACGTGGCGCACGCCGTCGGGGCGAAGGCCATGATGTCGCCGGTCCAGCCGAGCCGCTCGTCGCGCTGCGGGCAGTCCGTGGGCACGGCGAGGAAGTTGCCGCGCTGGGAGCGTACGACGTTGGCGTACAGGGTGTTCACGCGGTCGTCGGAGCAGTGGAACCCGCCGATGCGGCGCAGATCGCTGGCCACGACCTCGACCTCGATCGCCTCGACGGTCACGTCGGGCGAGGTACCGATCTCGGCGTACCGGAAGCCGTGGAAGGTGAACTCCGGCGTCAGCTCGGCCTGGCCGTCGGCCAGGGTGTACTGGTCGGTGGCGCGGGCGCCGCGCAGGATGCTCGTCAGCAGGCGGCCTTCGCCGTCGAGGACCTCGGCGTGCCGGACGGTGACGGTACTTCCCTGCCGCCCGTCGACGCGGATCCTCAGCCAGCCGGTCACGTTCTCGCCCGCGTCGACGGCGATCGTGCCGTCGGGGAGGGTCCGCTGTTCGGGCCGGATGACCTGGACGACGCGCACGGGCGGGTGGGCCCGTTGTGCCAGGCCGCCGGGCAGGGGCAGTACGGCGACGGGTTCCCAGCCATGGTCGACGAAGTGGGGCAGTTGCCAGCCGCGGGGCTCGTGGCGGAGGTCGCGTTCGCAGCCGTCGTACAGGTCCGCCGCCAGCAGGTCGCCGTAACCGCCCTTCCAGCGTCCGTCGGTGATGACCGTGACCCTGGTCCCGTCGGCCAGGTCGACTTCGAGCTGGGCGAGCAGTGCCGTCGTGTCGCCGTAGACGTCGCGGTTCTTGTGCCAGGTGAGGTGGCCGCGGACCCAGCCGTCGCCGACCGCGGCGGAGAGGGCGTTCGCGCCGGGGCGGAGCAGGTCGGTGACGTCGTAGGTGGCGTAGAGCAGCCGGTTGGGGTAGCTGGTCCAGCCCGGTTCCAGCAGGTCGTCGGAGACGGGACGGCCGTTGACCGTGGTGCGGTGCACACCGAGCGAGGTGACGTACAGGCGGGCGGACACCGGCTCCGCCGGGAGGTGGAACTCCCGGCGGAGCAACGGCACGGGGCCGGGGGAGGAACGGCCCCGGTCACTGGGCAGATGGACGGGGCGAGCCGCCCAGTCCACGTCGTCGAGCAGCGCGGCCTCCACACGGGCGGAGTCGCTCCACCGTGTCCACCCGAGATCGGTGCGGACACGGACCCGCCAGTACCGGGTCTCGCGACTGTTCAGGGGTTGCGCAGGCCACGGGTGGTCGGTCACCGTGTCGGACTCGACCTCACCGCTGGACGTGGTGTCGCTGAAGGACGGGTCGGCCGACACCTGGATCTCGTAGGCGTGTTGCAGGATGTCCGGCCGTGCGCCGGTCAGCGACCACGAAAGGCGCGGCATGGGGTGCGGGGTGGCGACGAGGCCGGAGTCGTCCGGGGTGCGCAGGCCGGTGACCGTGGTCGCGGCGTCCGTCGTGTGGTGTGCCGTGGGGCTCGATGTACTCATCGCTGGAGGTGCCTCCGGAGGAATCGCAGCGTGGACCCGTGCAGCCTGCCGCGGTGGGGGACGCTCCCCCAGGCGTGGTCCGCGCCTTCGACGATCTCGAGTTCCGCGTTCCCGTCGTAGTGGTCCAGGTAGCGGCGTACGTACTCCAGGGGTGCGATGCCGTCGTTGTCGCCGTGGAGGATGTGGACGGGTCCGGTGTACGCGCCGGACCGCCGGTAGACATCGAGGCCGGCGATGTCCTTGACCATGGCCGGGCTCACCCGGTGGCCGTCGGCGTCGAAGTAGCCCTTCTCCTCGATCTCCGGGGTGACGCTCCGGCCCTTGAGATGTCCCTTGGCGGCCTCGAACGGGGCGACCGCCGCCGGGGACCACAGGCACAGCGCGCCGATGCCGGTCTCCTCGGCGGCCGTGATCCCGGCGACCACACCGCCCATGCTCATGCCGACCAGGCCGATGCGGTCGGGGTCGACGAAGTCGAGGATCCGGACCGCCCGCAGGATCGCGCGGGTCTCGGCGATCTCGCCCGTGATGGTCACGTCGAAGAAGTCGCCGTCGCTCTCCCCGTGGCCCGAGAGGTCGAAGCGGACCGAGGCGATGCCGTTGGCCGCCAACAGCCGGGACATGGCTACGAAGTTCGGCAGTTCGAGGCGGTTGGCGGTGAAGCCGTGGACGAACACCACGGTCGGATGGCGGGTGTCCGCCGGTCCTTCGGGGATGTGCAGCGTCGAGCGCAGCGTCAGATCGTGGTGACGGAAGTCGTGGTGGCGGATCAAGGCACAGCCTTTTCGGTCGTGACGGTGGCGGGAGCGCCGCTCAGGTCGGCGGGCGCCTCGGGATGCGGAGCGTCGGCGGGCGCCTCGGGTCGGGGAGCGTCGGCGGGCTCGGGCTGGAGGGCCTTGGGCAGGCGCGGCACCCAGGCGAGGCCGATGACCGCGGAGAGCACCGTGGCGCCGAGGAGGAGGCCGAAGAACAGTCCGGTGTGGCCCAGGGCGAAGGCGGGCGTGCCCAGTGCGGCCAGACCGGCGAGGGCCCGGGTGAAGGCCATGGTCACGCCGGTCGCGGTGGCCCGCAGCAGGGTCGGGAAGAGTTCCTGGGACCAGATCTTGTAGATGGACTCGCCCGCGAAGGAGTTGCCGAGACCGGAGACGAGCATGACGGCGACCAGGGTGAACCTGCCGGGTCCGAGCAGTGCGGGCAGTGCCCAGGCGATGACGATCAGGGCGGTGCCCGTGGCGAACCAGGTATGCCGGGCGGGCCGGTCGACCACGCGCATGAACACCAGACCGGCGACGAAGCCCACCGGAAGGCCGAGAAGGGTCAGTTGTGAGTACTCCGCGACCTCCCCCTCCGCCAGAGCGGTCCACAGGAAGGTGCCGAACTGACCGAGGGTGTTCGCGCCGAGGTTCCAGGTGGCGTAGTAGAGGCCCGTCGCGAGCAGGGCGTGGACGGTCGGCGCCCGGAAGAGGTCCCGGACGCGGCCGAACTCGATGGTCTCGCCGGCCGCGTTCGGGTGGGCGTCGGCGGCCCGGCGTGCGGCGGCCCACTCGGCCGACTCGCTGAGGGTGAGGCGCAGGAGCAGCACGACGACGGCCACGACCAGCAGATGGGCGAAGAGGATCCGGCCGCCGAGTAGGCCCTGCGCCCCCATGAAGGAGCTGAGCAGCAGCACGGCCACGATGCCGGCGAGCCAGAGCATGCCGGAGAACACCACCATGGTGCCCTTCCTGCCGGGCGGTGCCTCCTCGTTGACGAGCGCGAGCGACACGGGGAGGTCCGCGCCGATGGCCAGGCCGGTGATCACGACACCTGCGTACAGCAGGACGGGGGTTGCGGCCAGGAGGAGCAGCAGGACGCCTGCCGCGTACAGGACGAGCGAGAAGGTGAAGATCGCCCGGCGGCCGAAGCGGTCGCCCAGCCGGCCCCCGAAGAGCGCGCCGACGGCGAACGCGAGCGTCTGCAGTCCCAGCAGGGAGCCGATGGTCTCGGGACCGAGCTGGAGCGGTGCGGCGTAGTAGCCGCCGATGGCGATGCCCGACGTCACCAGGGCGGCGGCGTCCAGGTAGGAGGCCATGCCGGCGAGTGTCGCGGTCTTCCAGGGGTTGCTCGCGGAGCTTTTCGGGCCAGGCATGGGGCCTCTTCGTTGAGTACCGGGGACGGGGACGGGGACGGCGGGGACCTGAGCGTGGCGCCGGGGAGAGTTGCCGGAGCTGGTCGGCGAATACGGCTACTGAGCGTTACTTAAACGCGCCACTTAAACGTGTAGGTTGACTGAGCGGGTAAGCTAGCCCGCAATCGCGGGGTTTGGCAAGAGGTCTGTCGGAGCTGTCAGAGGGTGGGGATGCATGGACGGGACGTCCAGAGGCAGACGGGCGACCAGCGGGGACGTCGCACGGGAGGCCGGAGTCTCGCGGGCGACGGTCAGCTACGTCCTCAACGACACCCCGCACCAGAAGATCGCCGACGCGACGCGTCGCCGGGTGCGGGAGGCCGCCGCCCGGCTCGGCTACGCGCCCTCGGCCGCCGCGCGCACCCTGCGGACGGGGCGTTCGGACATCGTGCTCGGCGTGCTGCCGGACTGGCCGATCCAGCATGTGCTCGGACGCCTCATCCAGCAGCTGACCAACGCCTTCGCCGAACACGAGTTCACCTTCCTCGTGCACTCGTCGGCGCAGCCCGCCCGGCCCCTGCGGGAGATCTGGCGGGCCCTGACACCCGCCGCGGTCCTGGCCCTCAACGAGTTCCCCGAGACCGAGGCCGAGGCCATGCGCGCGGTGGGCATCGAGGTCGTCATGACGATGCACGGCTCGGCGTCGGGAGACGTCCGATCCCGGCTGGTGTCCGAGGAACCGATCGGCGCGCTGCAGGCCCGCCATCTCGCCGGCTCGCACCATCGGCTCGGCTACGCCTACCCGGACCTGCCACGACTCGACGTCCTGGCCCGGCCGCGGCTGGAGGGTGTCCGCAACGTCTGCGCCGAACGCGGACTTCCCGAGCCCCACGTCCGCACCGTCCCGCTGGAGCTGAACGGCGCCATGGAGGCGGTGAAGACATGGCTCGCGGCCGACCCTCCGGTGACGGGCATCTGCGCGTTCAACGACGACATCGCCATGGCCGTGCTGCTGGCCCTGCAGTCCCTCGGGCTGCGCGCCCCGCACGACCTCGCCGTGATCGGCGTCGACGACATCCCCAGCTCGGCCCTGCTGCGACCGTCGCTGACCACGGTCGTCCGCGACACCGACACCCTCGCCCGCGGGCTGGCCCGCCGTGTCGTCGACGCGCTCGACCGGAAGGAGGCTCCGGCCGACCCCGTCGAGGACCCGCTGCGGGTCGAGGTGCGGGACTCGGCCTGACCGGATGCGCGGTCGGCCGGCCGACGGCGGCCGAGGCCGCGACGGACCCGAACCACCGCCGGGTCCGGGCGCGCCCCTTCCGACGACCCACCGCCGTACGGCAGCCGCACGACGCGAAAGGCAGCGCTCGCCGGCTCCGGGAACGGTCGCGCTCCGTGAGGAGGCTGGACGGCGAGCGGGGCGTCCGGTTACGGTTCCGCCCGTCTCCTTCGGTGCGAGGCGTCCCGCGGCACCCGGACGAACCACGAGGCCGCGGCCCGCTGTTCCGCTGGAGACGTACGGCCCCGCACGGCCCACCAGCAACAAGCGCACGAGCCCGGGCCGTACGACCGCGTACGCCAGGGCCCCGGCCCCGTTCGCCTCGACGCCCGTCCGCTCTTCCTCGCAGGCACCCCTGCGCTCGGCGGGCGGACATCCCCGGGGCACGGCTCCGCCCCGGCGCGACGGCTGTCCCGACGGGCCGCGACGACGTCGACGATCAACCTTCAGGAGGTCCAGATGACCATGCCCCCTCCGCCGTTCGACCCGGAGCTGGCCGCCGTTCTCGCCGAACTGGGCGACCAGGCGCCGACCACCGCGACCCCGGACGACATCCCCGCGGCGAGAGAGCGGCTCAATGGCGAGGTCCCCCTCCTGTCGAACGGCGAACTGAACTGTGGCGGGCTCTTCGACATACAGGAGCGGTCGGTGCCCGGCCCGCCGGGCGCGCCGGACGTCTCGCTGCTGATCTGTCGGCCCACCTCCGTGCCGGGTCCACGCCCGATCGTCTACTTCACTCACCCCGGCGGCATGATCGTGGGCACCAACCGACTGGGCCTGCCCCTGGACTGGGCCGAGGAACTGGGTCTGGTCGTGGTGTCGGTGGAGTACCGGCTCGCTCCCGAGCATCCGCACCCGGCACCGGTCGAGGACTGCTACGCGGGCCTTCTGTGGACGGCCGCGCACGCCGAGGAGATCGGCGGCGATCCGGACCGCGTCGTCCTGGCCGGAGGAAGCGCGGGCGGTGGACTCGCCGCGGCCCTGGCCCTCCTCGCACGAGACCGCCGGGGCCCTCGCCCCCTCGGCCAGTTGCTGATGTGCCCGATGCTCGACGACCGCAACGACACCGCGTCCGCCCGCCAGATGGCAGGACTCGGCGTATGGGACCGCACCGCCAACGAAACGGGCTGGAAAGCGCTGTTGGGCGAGGCGCGCGGCACCGACGACGTCGAGCCCTACGCCGCCCCGGCCCGCGCGACCGACCTCTCCGGTCTGCCTCCGGCCTTCATCGACGTCGGCTCCGCGGAGACCTTCCGGGACGAGGACGTCACGTACGCCACCAGGATCTGGCAGGCCGGGGGCAGCGCCGAACTGCATGTGTGGCCGGGCGGCTTCCATGGCTTCGACGGCCTCGTGCCCCAGGCAGCCCTCTCGGTCGACGCCCGCGAGGCGCGTCTGCGGTGGCTCCGGCGACTGCTGGGAGAATGACGGGAGAGGGCCGCGCTCCGCGCCGGCGGCCCACCCCGCGCAGTCGTCGCTGCACGGGGCGGGCCGATACGGCAGACGCGGCGCGGCCGATGCGGTTCCGCCGCTCCAGGAGAGCTTCGGCCGGGTCCGGTCAGGGTGCCGCCGCATCACGGACGAGGGCGGTGTCGACGAACTGTTCGAAGCGGACGATGAGTCCACCGCGTACGACGAAGTGGTGCGCGACGCGGACGTCGATCGCTTTGGTGGTGGCCTTGTTGACGGCGGTGTAGCGGGCGAGGACGACGACGTTCTCGCCGTCGACGACGTAGGTGTCGTCGTGGGCGGTCCAGCCGTCCCAGTCCTGGCCGAGCTTCTCCATCACGTTGGCGGTGACACCGTCGGGGGTGCGGTAGGTCCCGGCGAGGGGGAAGCCGGCCATCTCCGTCCACTCCACGTCGGGGGCGAGGGTGGCGCGCAGGGCCTCGAGGTCGCCGGCGGCGGAGGCGAGGTACTGGCGGCGTACGACGTCGGCGGGTGCGGTGGAGGTGGCGAACTCGCTCATGTTCAGCCCCACTTCATTTCGCCCTTGGCGACCTTCGCACCGATCTGGGCGGCGATGAGCATGCCGTTGTCGGGGTAGCGCTTGATGAGGGCTTCGGTGAGGGCGGCGCCGTCGGCGGCCTTGTCCAGTTCCTCTTCGAAGGCGAGGAGGTAGGCGCGGGTGGCGGCGATCGCGGAGGCGTCGGCCGGGGTGCCGGGCAGGCGGTGGCCGGGGACGACGAGTTGCGGGTCCAGGGCGGCCATCTCGTCGAGCAGGTCGATCCAGGCGGCGCGGTCGCCGGGGGTGGCGGTGTCGGCGACCCAGACGTGCTCCTGCTGGAAGAGCAGGACGCCGCCGAGGAGGGCGCGGTGCTCGGCCTGCCAGAGGTAGTGGCGGTCGGGCAGGCCGGCGGGGCCGCCCCGGAGCGCGAAGCGGTGGCCCTCCAGGGTGAGGTCGTCGGTCAGCGGGGTCAGGTCGACCAGGCGGGTGGGGAGGTTCGCGCCGAGGGCGGCCCACGCCTTGAGCTTGCCCTCGTAGGAGTGCTGGATGTGGTCGATGACGATCGGGGTGGCGACGAACACGGCGTCGGGGAAGGCGTCGGCGATCACTTCGGCGCCGAAGTAGAAGTCGGGGTCGGCATGGCTGACGAAGACGGTTGTCAGGTTCTTGCCGGAGTCGAGGATCTCGGCGGCCAGCCGGTGACCGTCGGCGCGGGTGAAGGCGGCGTCGACCAGCAGCGCCTCGGTCTCGCCGGTGACGAGGGTGGCGGTCTTGTTCTTGCTGCCGGCCGGGAAGTCCAGGTCGAGGACCTTGAAGGCGAGGGTGCTCACGGGGAACTCCTTGATGGGGGTGGGGACAGGGAAGGTCAGGAGGTAAGGGTGGCCGCGTAGGACGCCAGCCGCTTGTCGACCTCGTCCGCGGTGGCGCGGCCGTAGGCCAGGGGAGTGACGGAGTCGCCCTCGACGGCCAACAGGGTGGGGAATCCGGTGACACCCAGCTCGGCCGCGCGGCGGAAGTCGGCCTGGGCGGCAGCCCGCGCCTCGGGCGACTCGAAGGCGGCCACGACCGCGTCGGAGTCCAGTCCGGCGGCCTCGGCGACCGCGCGGTACGTGGCCGGGTCCGACAGGCTGCGGCCGTCGGCGTAGAAGGCGTGCTGCACCTCCGTGGCCAGGGCCGCGGCCCGGTCGGGGGCGGTCTGACGCAGCGCGGCCGTGCCACGGGCGGCGGCCTCGGAGTCCATGACGAACGAACCGTCGGCGATCAGCCGCTCATAGCCCTCGCCGAACTCGGCACCGGTCAGCTCCGCGATCTGTGCGTTCGCGCCCTGGACATGACCGAACTCGCGGATCGGCACCCGGCGCGATCCGGTGAACAGACCGCCGGAGACCACCTCCACCGGCAGTTCGGGGTGGCGGGAGACCACCTCGCGGAGGGTCACGGAGAAGCCGTGGGACCAGCCGCAGTAGGCGTCGAAAACGTAGACCAGCTTCATCGTGACCTCAAACAGGCGTGTGACGGCCCGCCCGGTGCGGGCGATCACCTGACAGAACAGTAACTGACGTGTCAGGTATTTCTGATTGCGTGTGAGGTGGGTCACATGTGCGTGCGGGTGGGTCACATGGGCGTGTTCGGGTCGGGATGTCAGGAGGGGCGTCGGCGTGCGGGTCAGGGCAGCCGGGGCAGTACGTCCCGAGCCGTATGACTGAGGATGCGAAGATCCTCCGCGAACCGCTCGCGGTCTGCCACCGGGAGAGGGCTGATGAAGTGCTTCTTGATGTTCTCGACATGGACCACGGCGGCGCGAACTGTCGTCTCCTCGCCCAGCGGAGTCAGCCGGACCAGCTTTCCCCGCCGGTCGGCAGGGGACTCCTCCCGGGTCACGAGCCCGGCCGCCTCCATGCGGTCCACCAGGCGGGTCGCTCCGCCGGTGGTGAGGATCTGCTCCTGGGCGATGGCCCGCATGGGCAGTCCCGGCTCGCCCGCCCGCCCGAGGATCAGCAGCACCTCGAACATCAGGTGGCTGATGCCGCACTCGACTTCGAGCGCCCGCCCGAGGATGTACTCCAGCCGGTTGGCCGCCCCTTGCAGCCGCCCGAACGCCAGGACGAGTTCGTGGTCGGCGGCCTCCTTGGCCGTACTGATCCCTGCCTGCTCGCTCACGGTCGCGCCGCCCCTCTCCTGGTCCCGACTGCCACCGTACCGATCTTGCCCTGGGTGAGGGGAGCGGCAGCCGACAAGGCCCACCCGGGCACGGGGTGGGCGAAGGGTGTCTGAAGCGGTGCCGACGCCCGCGGCACCGCCCGCCGCTAGGCCCCCGGGTGCAGGCCGAGCCGGCCGGGCGTCGGGTCGCCCTTGACCTCGCCGAAGTAGAGGGCGAAGGTCTGCTTCCAGCGCTCGACCCCGGCGCGGTCGGCCATGAAGCGGGGGAAGCCGTCCACGTTGGCGTTGGGGTACTTCCAGATCGGCTTCAGGCCGGCCGGGGGAGTGACGTCGGTGCGGACGGACCAGCCGTTGAAGGAACCGTTCTGCATCTCCGTCGACAACTGCCAGTTGAGGAAGAGCTTGGCGGCGGTGGAGTTCTTCGCCTGCTCCAGGATGGCCATGCGCTGGCCCCAGGCCATGAACGGGTGTCCGGCGCCGATCGCGAAGGTCACCGGGGAGGTGCTGACCGCGGACCCGGCTGTGCCGACGCCGATCGCCTTCTGCCCACCGAAGACGGCGTCGCCCGGGGAGTTGCTGCCCCGTGCGAACCGGACGTCCTGGGCGGCGAACCCGGCCACCCAGTCCCAGCCGTACGTGCGGGCGTACAGGGAGAAGAGATAGAGGACCGCGTCGTCGTCGTGCGGGAACGACGAGGCGATCCTGCCCTTCCACTTCGGGTCGACCAGGTCGAGCGGGGTGAGCGGCGTCCTCGAACCGACCGCCGCCGTGTCGTACATGAAGCTGAAGGCGATCGCGCCGGTGGCCACCCACGCGGCCTCCGGATCCTTGAACGCGTCGTACACCTTGGAGAAGCCGGCCGGCTTGTAGTGCAGCAGGCGGCCCTGCTGCTTCCAGCGGTCGAAGTCCTGAAGGGTCTGGAACTGGACGACGTCCGGCACCAGGGTGTCGGTGGCGAACTGGTTGTCGACCCGCACGTCGTGGTACTTGCTGTAGTCGACGATCAGCGTCAGGTCCATCTCGGGGAAGCGGGCCTTGAAGGCCGCCTTGGTGCCGTCCTGCTGGGTCGGGGTGTCGCCGCCCGCGTAGACGACGAGCTTGCCGCCCTCCGCGAGGGCGTCCCGGTACAGCTGGTCGAGCGTACGGGTCTCCTCGCGCCCGCCCGTACGGCGGGATCTCGCCGGCGAGGCGGCGGCCGGACCTGCCGAGGTGGCGAGCGCGCCGACCCCGAGGGCGGCACCGGCGCCGGTGGCAAGGACATGTCGCCTGCTGAAGCTGGACATGCTGAGGAGACCTCTCTGAGGGGGACGGATGACACCCGGGGCCTGGCTCCGCCACGGCCGTCGGGCGTCACTCATCCTGCTGCCACCGCCCTCGGATGGGCAACGTTTCCCAAACCTTCGAGCCCATATTCAACCGAACGATTGAACGCCCGCTGGAGCTCTCGGTGCGGGCCGCTCACTGCGCCGGTCGTGCCGTGGACCGGCGCGGCACGAGCGTGGGGGAGAGGGTGACCTGGGCCGACGTGCGGTCACGATCGGCGATCCGGTCCAGGAGGAGCCGTACGGCGTTCCGGCCCATCTCCTGGCCGGCCTGGTCGACGCTGGTGAGCGAGATCAGGCCGAACGCGGCGAACGTGGTGTTGTCGTAGCCGGCCACAGAGAGGTCGCCCGGAACGGACAGACCGGCGTCGGCGAGTGCTTCGAGCACGCCCATGGCGACGATGTCCGCCCCGGCGAAGAGGGCCGTCGGCCGGGCGGCGGCGGGCCGGGCCAACAGTTCCCGTGCCGCCCGGTGACCACCCTCCTGGCTGTAGCTGGTGGAGATCACATCGATCCGCTCCGCCAGCCCGTGCGCCCTCATGGCCTGCCGATATCCGTCCGCGCGCCGGGCGTTGGGCATCTCCGCGAGGCGCGTCGGATCGGTCTCGTGATGCTCGACGTGGGCGATCCGGTGGTGTCCGAGAGCGGCGAGGTGACGGACGACCAGGGCCGCCCCCTCGACATCGTCGTCGGTCACGGTGTCGTACACCGGAGAGGATCCGTGGCGGCCGACGACGACGGTCGGAACCGTGGCGGCGACATGCTCCAGATGTGCGCGTGAGGAGACCGGTGCGACCAGGATGAGGCCGTCCATGCCGCGGTCGATCATGGCCTCGGTGACCCTGGCCTCCGCCTTCTCGCCGTTGCAGCCCGGCCCCAGGAACACCTGGTAGTCGGTCTCCTCCAGTGCATCGGTGACGCCGTCGAGAATCTCCGGGAAGAACGGGTTGCGGATGTCGGGCAGCATCACGCCGATGGTGTACGTCTGCCCCCGGAGGCCTCGGGCGCCCGCGTGCGGCCGATAGCCCAACTCGTCCATCGAGAGGCGCACTTTGACCTGCATCTCGGGGCTGGCCCCGTAGGCGTTGCGCAGCACCTTGGACACGGAGGTGACGGAGACCCCGGCGTGTCGCGCGACGTCGACGATGGTGATCCTGCGACGTGGTGCTGTCGGCTCCATCCGGGGTCCTTGCCTGTCGGGGTGGCGTCGGGCGGCCGAGTCTAGGGCCGGATTCCGCAGCTCAGGGAGGCGGCCCGGAACGTGGACGCGCCGCCGTCGTCAGGCCACCGAAGTGTGTGCGCGACATCTTGACGTCATGCGGGAGGCTCCCTAAGGTCTGGCCACACCCTTTGGGAAACGTTACCCACAAAACGGTTCCGGCCCTGCGGCTCGGTGTCGGGACATCGTCGCTCCGCGTTGTCGAACCTCAGGACGTAGAGAACCGGCGGCGCCCCCTGGGGGCGCAGGGTCGGACGGCTGATCCAGCAAGTGTCTTGAATCGTTTCAAGAGAGGTTCGTAGTTGACTGCCACCCCGCATCAGAAACTTCCGGACGTCGACCGGCCCCCGGGCGTGGAACCGGCTCCACGGGGTCGTCGCGCGCGAACCGCCCCGCCTCGGCGTCGACGACCCCGCGCCGCGCCTGAGCCGGCGGGTGAGCGGAGCCGCAGCGGAACGGACACAGGCCGCCTGTCGCATCCGCGCGGCGCGCACCGAGAACGGCCATTCCCGAGCAGTGGGACATGGGCGACTCCAAGAACCACATGATCCTGCCGCAGATCGAGGAGTGGTTCCACAGCGGTGTGGTGGGCATCCGCCAGGCGCGCGGCAAGGCCGGCCGGCGCCAGCTGGTCATCGACCCTCGCCCGGTCGGCGACCTCACCCGTGCCGAGGGCAGCTATGGCACCCCGTACGGCGTGGTCTCCGCGCGATGGACCCGCAGGAACGGCAGGTACCGGCTCGACGTGGAGCTCCCGCCGAACACCACGGCGGAGATCCGGATGCCCACCGGCGACCACGCCACCCATGTGGTCGGCTCCGGCCGGCACACGTTCACCACCCGCGATCTGTGACCGATACCCCCGACCCCGATCGAAAGGACCCGAAGGCGTGAGCCACGAAGGGCGCAGTGCAGACCATGCCGACCACGATGGCCGCGAGGGGATCGCACCTCGCGGCGATGGACCGGCGTTACGTCGCCGAACCATGCTCGCGGCGACAGCCGGCGCCATGTCGATAGGAGCCAGTGCCATGTCAGGTGGAACGAGTGCGGCGGCGGAAGAATCCCCCCGCCCGCACGACAGCCCCGTAGGAGGGCTGACAGTGGAACACCGCACCGATCCCCTCGGTGTGGACGCCGACCGACCGCGCTTCGGGTGGCGTACGCGGTCCGCCGTCCGGGGCTGGCGGCAGGGGGCGTACCAGATCCTCGTCGCCAGTTCCCCGGACAGGCTGACCGCCACGCGTGCCGACGTCTGGAACAGCGGACGTGTGCGGTCCTCGGACTCGGTGGCCGTCCGCTACGCGGGCAGGTCATTGCGTGCCTCGACCCGTTACCACTGGACCGTAAGCGTCTGGGACGCCGAGGGCCGTGCGGCCGGCACCGCGTCTCCCGCCGTCTTCGAGACCGGCCTGATGAGCACCGACGGTGTGACCGGCTGGGACGGGGCGCGGTGGATCGGGATGAAGGGGAAGGCCCTCAACTCGGCCGGGGCCCCGATGCTGCGGAAGGAGGAGACCCTCAGGACCGGCAGCCGCCGGCAGGTGCGCGACGCGCGGTTGTACATCTCGGCCCTCGGCGTGTACGAGGCCCATGTCAACGGACACCGGGTGACCGTCGAACAGGACGGCGACCCCACGGTCGAACTCCTGCCGCCGGGCTGGACGAACTACGACGCCCGCGTCAACTACATGACCTATGACGTCACCGACCTCGTGCCACGCGCACCCGACGTCACCCTCGCCCTCGTCCTGGGCAACGGCTGGTACAACGGTCGTGTCTCCGACGGCAGCACCTACTACGCGAAGGACGGCAACGCCCTCGCGGTCAAGGCGAAGCTGCTGATCCGCTACTCGGACGGGACGACACAGACCGTCGTCACCGGGACGGAGGACGGCTGGAAGGCCACCGACACCGGCCCCTACCGGGCCGACGACATCTATGACGGCCAGACGTACGACGCCCGCAGGGAACTGCGCGGCTGGACCTCGCACGGATTCGACGACACCGCCTGGTCGGACGTGGAACGCGTCGCCTTCGAGGACAGGTACCCGGACGTGCGACTGCTCGCCTATCCGGGCGAGAGCGCGCGTTTCATGGCGCGCTGGGACCGGCGGCCGCAGTCCGTCACCGTCGCCACCGGCGTGACCGGACAGGACGGCAGCCCGCACGGCAGAGGGCGCATCGTCGTCGACCCGGCCCGCACCGTGACCGACCCCGCGAAGGCCGCCACCGCCCCGGTCACCATCGGCAGCGGCGAGACCGCGATCTTCGACCTCGGCCAGAACATGGTCGGCGTGGCCCGCTACGGCGTGCGCGGCCCGGCCGGCGCCAAGGTCGAGTTCGGGTTCGCCGAGATCCTCAACGACGACAGCGCCGGCGCCGACGGCCCCGAGGGTTCCGTCTACCGGGCCAACCTCCGCAGCGCCAAGGCCACCAGCACGTACATCCTCAAGGGCGACCCGAAGGGGGAGACCCATCAGGACTCCCTGACCTTCTACGGCTTCCGCTATGTGGCCGTCACGGCGTCGGACACCGTCACGATCACCCGGCTGACGGGCAAGGTCGCCACCTCCGCGGTCCGCGAGATCGGGACCGTCACGACGAACGATCCCGACGTCGACAAGCTGGCGAGCAACATCCGCTGGGGCCAGCGAGGCAACTACCTCTGGGTGCCCACCGACTGCCCGCAGCGCGACGAACGACTCGGCTGGACCGGCGACACCCAGGTCTTCGCCACGACCGGCCTCTACAACGTGGACGCCGGCGCCTTCCTCAGCCACTTCCAGGACACCGTCGTCGACTCCCAGAGCATCTACGGAGCGGACCAGGCGCAGTACACCGGCGTCGCGCCCGGCGGCCGCTACAACTTCCCCGGCGGCGGCAGCGGTTGGGCGGACTGCGGCGTCGTCCTCCCCTGGACCGTGTGGCAGATGACCGGCGACACGACCGTCGTCGAGCGCAACTGGCCGTCGATGGTCCGCTACCTCGACTGGATCCAGGAACAGACCGGCGACACCTACGCCGGACAGGGATCCCTCACCGGCGACTGGCTCGCCCCACAGAAGACCAGCGCCCAGCTCATGAGCGACGTCTACTACGGCTACTCCGCCCGGTTGATGTCACGGATGGCCCGAGCGATCGGCCGGGACGCGGAGGCGGAGACGTACGAGCGGCTCTTCGGACGTATCAAGCAGGCGTTCATCACCAAGTACCTGAGCACCGAGGGCGGCCGTGTCACCGTCCGGTCCAGCCTGGGGGCGGCCTCCCCGATCGAGCCGGGCTCCGACCCGAACCAGAAGACGGAGGACAACAGCCAGAGCGCGCTGCTGTGGGTCCTCAAGCTCGGCTTCTACGAGACCGAGGCGCAGCGCCGCACGCTCGTCGGACTCCTGGCGGACGACATCGGCAACGACGCGGCCTACAAGGAGGCGCACCCGGACAGCATCCGGGTCAGGTACGCCGAGAACACGCTGTCCGTCGGCTTCCTCGGCGTCAACGTCCTCGCTCCCGTCCTCACCGACGAGGGGCGCGCGGACCTGGCGTACAAGCTGCTGCACCAGGACGCGCTGCCGTCCTGGCTGTTCTCGGTGAAGAACGGTGCCACCACCGTGTGGGAACGCTGGAACTCCTACTCCGAGGACTCCGGGTTCGGCCCGGTCGGCATGAACTCCTTCAACCACTACGCCTACGGCGCGATCATGGAATGGATGTACGCGTACATGGCGGGCATCGCCCGCGACCCGGACGGCCCCGGCTTCAAGCGCTTCGTCCTGCAGCCCCATCTCGATCCCACGGGGAGGATCACCCGGGTCTCGGGCACCTACGAGTCGCCGTACGGTGAGATCCGCAGCGCGTGGCAGGTCGAGGGCGGGGGCCGGACCCTGACGTACGAGGTGGTCGTGCCCGCGAACAGCGAGGCCACCCTGCGCGTGCCGGCCGCCTCCGCGGACTCGGTCCGCGAGGGGCGCACCCCGCTGGCACGTGTGGACGGCGTGCGTCTCCTCGGCCACTCGGACGGCGTGTCCTCGTACCACCTGCCTTCCGGCCGGTACCGCCTGACCGCCGACCTGCGCTGACGGTGGACGGCCCGACACCACGATGTCGCGGTGTCGGGCGCCGCCTCAGCGCGGCTCGCGGACGGCGGCGACACCTCCCGGTGGGACGGTGACGGTGCCGTTGACCGGTGTGCTGGCGAGGAGTCCTTGGGAGGGTTCGAGCAGGGCCCAGGAGACGATGGCGACGCTGACCATGTGCACGTCGGCCTCGCGCATCAGGCGCATGTCCTCGGCCCGGGCCTCCTCCGGCCACTGCTAAAGATGGGCCGTCGATACGACCAGAAACAAACGCGATCGAACAAGTGCGATCGGTGACGTGTCGAAGAGTGAACGCTTCGACTTCTCGCTGTCAAGACTTCGTGGATCACGCGCCGCCCGCCACCCGGAAAGTGGCGCCCGGAGCAAGAAATTCCGTCGGCACTCTTGACGCGTACCCCTTCCGTCCACATAGATATGACCGCGCGGTCAGTGACCGCGCGGTCATATGGTTGACCTCGCTCGATACAGGCATACGCCCGTCGGGAGAAGCAATGACACCAGTGGTGGCACGCGGCACGGCTGCGGTCGCACCGCGCAGCGCGGACGTGGCCCGCCTGGCCGGCGTCTCGCGCAAGACGGTGTCACGCGTCCTCAACAACGAGCCGTACGTCTCCGACGAGGCCCGTCGACGCGTCCTCGAGGCCACGGAAGAACTCGGTTACCGGCTGAACCACGCGGCTCGGGCACTGGCCTCCGGCCGGAACCGGTCCATCGGTGTCGTGGCACTGGGGACGGCCGGATACGGCACCGCCTCGCTCCTCGTCGGCATCGAGAGAGCCGTACGGAACGCCGGGTACGCCCTGCGCGTGGTCAACACGGTGGACGGGGAACCGGACGACATCGCCGGCGCCGTGACCTCACTCCTGGAGCAGGGCGTGGACGGCATCGTCGTCTCCGAACCCATCGTGGAGGGGGAGGTGCAGGTCGGAATCGACGTGCCGCTTCTCTTCCTCGGGGCACCACCGGCCTTCACCTCCGCCCGGACCCTGACCGCGGGTGTGGGCGCGTACGAGCTGGCGAGGGCGGCCACCGATCACCTGCTGGATCTGGGACACCCGACGGTCCATCACCTCGCCGGTCCGGGGCAGTGGTACGCCTCGAAGGACCGTGTCGAGGGCTGGCGGGCGGCGCTCGCGGCACGGGGAGCGGACGAACCTCCCCTGCTCGAAGGTGACTGGTCGCCCGCTTCCGGCTACGAGGCAGGCCGTGAGTTGGCCGCCGACAGCTCCGTGACCGCCGTGTTCGCCGCGGGCGACGAGATGGCCGTCGGCCTGATCCACGCCCTGCGGGAGGCCGGCCGCCGGGTGCCGGACGACATCAGCGTCGTCGGCTTCGACGGCAACCCCGTCTTCGCCTATGTCACCCCGCCCCTGACCACCGTGCGTCAACCTTTCGACGAGGCGGCACGGGAAGGAATCAAACTCCTCGTGCACGCGATCGAGTCACCCGAGACCGACCTGCCCCCGGTCAGCGAACCGCCGATCGAACTCGTCGTCCGCGGCTCGACCGCCCCGCCACGACGGTAGGTCCCTGCACCACCCCTCTTGGCAGAGGGCGTAGGAGCTGACGCACCGAGCACCATTCCCGCCGTCCGCCGAAAGCCTGACCGCGAGGCTCCCGGACGGTGCCGCCGCCGCGTCGTTCGGCCTCCGCCGACCGACGCCGCCCACCGATTCTGCCGCTCCCGCCCGGACGATCCGGGGAGCGGCGGGCACCGAAACACATCCCCACCCCCTATCCCCACCCCCCCACCCCCTATCCCCATCCCTTCCCGTGGGAGCCGCACATGTCCTCTGCGCAGTTGGGTGCCACAACCGGCGCCGCTTCGCGTTCCCGTCCCTTCTCCCTCCTGACGCTGTTGGTGTCCCTGCTCGTCGCCATAGGAACGCTGGCCCTGCCCGCCGCGGGCCGGGCCGAGGCGGAATCCCGTCCGTCGCAGACGCTGTACACGCCGCCGTCGAACGCGCCCTCGCCGGGCACGTTCTACCCGCGCGCGATGCGCCTGCAGTACAACGGCTCCGCCAACGGCACGATGCTCGCCACCTTCGAGGAGTACACCTCTGGTACGCCGGTCTTCCCGATCTACCGCAGCACCGACAACGGCACCTCCTGGACGAAGATCTCCGAGGTCGCCGACACCCAGAACGGCTGGGGCATGCGATGGGAGCCCGAGCTGTTCGAACTGCCCAAGGCCATGGGCGGCTTCCCCGCCGGAACCATCCTCGCGGCGGGTGACTCCGTGCCGGCCGACCGGTGGGGAGGCAGCAAGATCGACCTGTACGCCAGCACCGACCGGGGCCAGAGCTGGGACTTCGTCACCAACATCGCCACCGGCGGCCCGGCGTTCTCCACCAACGGCTTCACCCCCGTCTGGGAGCCGTTCTTCCTGATCTCCGGAGACCGGCTCGTCGTCTACTACTCCGACCAGCGCGACACCGACCACGGTCAGGAGATCGTCCACCAGGTCTCCACGGACCTCCGCAACTGGGGTTCGGTCGTGGACGACGTGTCGATGCCCACCTACGCGGACCGCCCGGGCATGCCGGTGGTCACCCGGCTGCCCAACGGCAACTATGTGATGAGCTACGAGTACTGCAACGCCCCCGAGGGCAGGTGCTCCGTCTACTACAAGATCTCCGCCGACCCGGAGGGCTTCGGCTCCGTCACCGGCCGGGTGCTGCGCTCGACCGACGGCGTCATCCCCAGCGGAGCGCCCTTCATCACCTGGCTTCCTGCCGGAGGCCCCAACGGCACCCTCGTCGTCAGCGGCGAGAGCCAGGACGACCTGTTCGTCAACACGGAGAACGGGGCCGCGAACGCCTGGACCCGTATGCGCTCCAACGTCGCCGGCGGGTACAGCCGGGGCATGCTCCCGCTGACCGACGGCCACAGCCTGATGGTGCTCAGCGGGGGACGCGGCCGAAGCACCGGCGTCAACCCCGTCACGTACAGCGTCGTCGACCTGGGCGGCGGCATCTCCGACGGCGCCACCTACACCGTGTCGAACGCGAACAGTGACCTGAGGCTCACCATCGCGGGCGGTTCCACCGCCAACGGCACGGGTGCGACCCAGCGGACCACGACCAACGCCACCGACCAGCAGTGGCGGTTCGTCCAGCAGCCGTCCGGCTACTTCAAGATCTTCAATGTGGCCAGTGGCAAGGTCCTCGGGGTGGAGAACCAGTCCACCGCCAACGGCGCCCGGATCCTGCAGTGGGACGACAACGGCACCCTCGACCACGAATGGGCCGTCGCTCCGCACCAGGACGGCGGCTACACGATCACCAACCGCGTGACCGGCAAGCACCTGGAGATCCCGAACGCCTCCACCGCCACCGGCACCAACGCCGTGCAGTGGAGCGGCACCGGATGCGACTGCCAGCGCTGGGACTTCACCCAGACCGCCCTCCCGCCCCTGGGCACCGGTCAGTACGTCCTCGTCAACAAGAACAGCGGCAAGTACGTCGACATCCCCCAGGCATCCACCGCCACCAACACCGCTGCCAACCAGTGGCAGAACTCCGCCTGCTCCTGCCAGCTCTTCACCTTCCAGTCCGCCGGCGGCGGAGCCTGGAACATCAGGAACGTCAACAGCAACCTCAACCTGGCCATCCGCGACGGCTCCACCACCGCGGGAGCCGCCGTCGTCCAGAACACACCCTCCACCGCCGACACACAGAAATGGACCCTCGTCGAGGCGGGCGACGGCTACTACGAACTCAAGAACGTCAACAGCGGCCTCCACGCGGGAGTCGCCCAGTCCTCCACCAGCAACGGCGCCGCCGTGGTCCAGTGGAACGACGTGAACGTCGACGACCAACTCTGGAAGATCGTCCGCATTAACTGAGCCGCGTCGTTCTCCTCGGCAACGGCTGCAATGAGAAGGGGCCTCCCGGCGTTTGGTCCGCATCGCGATGCGAATCAAACGCCGGGAGGCCTCGCCGTCGTCGTGAACGGCCGCCTGGACGTACTCGCCGCCGACGAACTCGCCCGTGCCTTCTTCAGTGACGTCTTCGACAGCGGCACGAAGCCGCCGAACTTCGCCCGCTACCAGTTCGCAGACCCGAAGCAGTCGGAGGGAACCGTGCTCGACACGCATCCGTACGTTTAGACGTGACACATACGGGCGGGACACATACGGGCGGGACACATGCGGATGGGACACATGTGGGCGGGACACACGGATGGCACACATACGGGCGGGAGATGACTTACATGGCACTGATACTGGTCACCGGGGCATCCAGCGGACTCGGGCGCCACACGGCGGACGCGCTGGCCGACGACGGGCACGACGTGGTCGTCCATGTCCGCGACCCGGCCCGGCTCACCGACGCTGATGGCACCGCCCGCTGGAAGGGCATCGTCACCGGGGATCTCGCCGAGCCGGACGAGATCCGCGACGTGGCCCGGCAGGCCTGCGAGTACGGCCGCTTCGACACCGTCATCCACAACGCCGGCGTCCTGCACTCTCCCGAAGAGATCACCGTCAACACGGTCGCGCCCTACCTGCTGACAGCCCTGATGGACAAGCCGGCCAGGCTCATCTACCTCAGCAGCTCCATGCACCGCACCGGCTCCACCGACCTGCGACGGCTGGCCTCCGGCACCGCCACCTACGACGACACCAAGCTCTGGGTCACCGCCCTCGCGCTCGCATGCGCGTTCCGCTGGGAGGGAACCACCAGCCACGCGGTCGATCCGGGATGGGTGCCCACACGTATGGGTGGTCCCGGCGCGTCGGACGACCTGGCCGCCGGGCACCGGACACAGGTGTGGCTCGCCACCCACCACGACGCGACCCCGCCCACCGGCGGCTACTGGTACCACCGGCAGACACAGACCCCACACCCCGCGTCGCGGGACGAAGCCTTCCAGGCTCGCCTCCTTCATCTCTTGGAGAGCCACACCGGCGTCCCGCTCGGTTGAGTGGGGAGCCGGGGGAGGAGCCGGTGCCCATCGCGGTGCCGCCGAGGTCGGACTTCAACAGCAAGGTGGCCGCCTCGGTGAGGTGTTGGCGCTCCTCTTCGACCGTGACGCAGTAGGTGGTGAACCCCTGGCCCAGCGCCATGGGGCGGCCTCCTGGAGCTGGGTGCGGCCCGTCTTCAGCCCGCCGCCGAACTCCGCCGCCCTCGCGCTGAAGGCCGTGGCCGGCGCCCCCGGCTGAGTCGCCGAGCCGGCGCAGTGAGACGACCAGCGCCAGGCGTACGGCGGTGGAGTAGAAGCCGCGGGGGGCGGCCGAGGGTCTCCAGGGCCCGGTCGACGACGAACGCTCGTGCGGCCGCCTCCTTGTCTCCCATCAGGTCGTGCTCGATGCGTGTGGACGGTTGCCGCCTGCGTCTGATGCTCCTCGTTCGCTGCCGCCGGGACATGGGCCGGTTGCCGGCGCGGGCCCCCTTGACAGGCCACCGTCTCCGGCCTCAGTGTTACCGACCGGCATGCAGAACGCAATATATTGCATATGGCAGGAGGTCGTATGAGTACCGAGGCGAACAGGCATCCTCGTCCCACCAGCACGGACACCCCACCGACCCGACCGTCAGGGTTCTTGCGGCGATGTCTGAAGATGCCGATCGGCATCCAGTCGATCATCGCCGTCGGTCTCGGAGCCCTCATCGGCTCCCTCGCCCCGTCGGCGGGCGAACAGATGAAGATCCTCGGGGAGGTGTTCCTGAACCTGGTGCAGGTCGTGGTCCTACCGCTGGTCTTCCCGCTCATCGTGCTGGGCATCGCCCGCATGGAGTCGGTCAAGAAGGTCGGCCGGATCGCCGGTAAGGCGATCCTCTACTTCGAGGTCGTCACCACCCTCATCCTGTTGATCGCGGTGGGCCTGGCCAAGTTCACGGGTATCGGCAAGGGCGCGCCGGTCAACGGGTCCGACGCCGAGGACCTGGACGGCCTGAGCCAGGGCATCGACTTCCACGAACTGGTCCTGCACGCCTTCCCGAAGAACATCTTCGCCGCGTTCGGAGAGGGCAACCTGCTCGGCGCGATCGTCTTCGCCCTTCTCGTGGGCGTCGCCATGGCCGCGATCGGAGAGAAGTCCGAACCCTTCGCCTCCGTGCTGGAGTCCGTAGCCTCGGTGATGTTCAAGGTCGTCGGCTATGTCATCCGGATCGCGCCGTTGGGTGTGCTCGGCTTCATCTCCTACGACGTCGCCCACTACGGCTTCGGCAACCTGCGCAGCCTGCTCGGCTTCATCGCCGTCGTCTATGCGGGCCTGGCCATCGTCGTCGGCGTCCTCTTCCCGCTCATCGCCGCGATCTACCGCGTCCGCTACGTCGAACTGCTGAAGTCGATCGCCGGCCTGGCCGGTATCGCCTTCGTCACCCGCAGCTCCGAATCGGTGCTGGCCCCGCTGATGGGCAGGCTGGAGGCGTTCGGCCTCAGCCGGTCGACGACCTCCTTCGTCGTCCCGCTCGGCTACTCCTTCAACACCGACGGCTCCGTCCTCTACCAGGCCGCCGCCCTGGTCTTCCTCGCCAACGCCTACGGCGCCGACACCTCCCTGCCCGCCCTGCTCCTCATGGTCGGCGTGCTGGTGATCCTCTCCAAGGGCATGGCCGGTGTCGCCTCCGCGTCCATCGTCGTCCTCCTCGCCGCAGGCAACTCGATCGGCCTGCCCGCCGAAGGCGTCGCACTGCTCCTCGGTGTGGACTTCATCGTCGACATGGCCCGCACCGGCGTGAACGTCATCGGCAACTCGCTCGCCGCCGCCGTCGTCGTCGACAGCTCCGAGAACCGACGCGAATCCAAACGCGGCAGCCGTGAAGCCCCCCACACCCCGACCGGGTCAGAGGCCAAGGCCCTGCAGAAGGAACCGGCACAATGACCATCCCCGCCATCCCCGCCGCCCTCGCCATCCCCGATGCCCCCGCCAGTCCCATCACCCTCACCACCGGCACCGTTGCCACCACAAGGGCTGCCCCCACCACCACTGCCCCCACCACCGCCGGCACCACCGAGATCATTGGCATCCTGGGTGGCATGGGCCCGGCGGCCACCGCCGACTTCTACGCCAAGCTCGTCTCCACCACCCCCGGTTCCAGCGACCAGGACCACCTCCGTACGGTCATCTGGTCCGACCCCACCATCCCCGACCGCACCGAGGCCCTGCTGGGTGACGGCCCCGACCCGACCCCCTGGCTGCTCGACGGCAGCCGTGTCCTGCGGGAGGCGGGTGCCACCGTCATCGCCATCCCGTGCAACACCGCGCACGCCTTCGTCCCGCGCATCGCCGGCCACGTCGGCCTGCCCATCGTCCACATGATCGGAGAAACCGCCCGGCACCTGACCACGCTGAGCCCGCGCATCCGAACCGTCGGACTGCTCGCCACCACCGGCACCGTCCGCGCGGGCCTCTATCAGGAGTGGCTGGACCGCTTCGGTATCCGGCTCGTCCTGCCGGACGGCGTCGGCCAGGAACGCGAGGTGATGACAGCCATCCGCGCGGTGAAAGCCGGTGTCCGCGACGACACGACGACCGCGCTGCTGGCCCGCGTCGCACAGCGCCTGACCGAGCAGGGTGCACAGGCGGTGATCGCCGGCTGCACCGAGGTCCCCCTCGGGCTTCCCCCGGACGCCGTGGACGTTCCCCTCGTCGACCCGGCGCTCGTCCTGGCCCACGCTCTGGTCCGCCGGGTTCTGGCCGAAGGCAGAGCCGTGCAGGGAGAGTGAACGGCGATGTACTGTACGCAATATGTCACTTGACCACCCTGTCTCTCGCCGCCTCCTCAGTGACGAGGTGTTCCACCGTCTGCGCGACTCCATCGTGCGCGGCGAGCTCGTCCCCGGCGAGAAGGTCAAGGACGGTGAGCTCGCCGAGCGCCTCGGCCTCAGCCGCACCCCGGTGCGCGAGGCGCTCGCCCGGCTCGCCGACATCGGCCTGGTCGAGGCCAAGCCCGGCGTCTACACCCGTATCACCACCCTCAACCGCCGTGATGTCGAAAAGACTCTCGCCGTCCTGCGCTCGCTGGACCGACTCGCCATCGAGACAGCCGTTCCGGTCATGACCGAACAGGACTTCCGGCGCATGCGCGAGGCCAACCGCGATTTCGAACAGGCTGTCGCCGCCAACGACACCACCGCCGCACTCGACGCCGACGACCGCTTCCACGCCGTCCCCATCACGGCTGCGGACAACCCGGTCCTCAGCCGGATCGTCGAGCAGCTCCACCCCCAGATCCACCGCATCCTCTACCGCAAGTTCTCGACCCTGCTCGGCGGCCGCAACACCATCGAGCACCACGACGAACTGATCGACGTCTGCGCCGACGGCGACGCCCAATCCGCCGCCGAACTCTCCGGGCGGCACTGGTCCGAACTCGGCGGACACATCAACCAGCTCTTCGACACCAACCAGTTCGCCGAGGCGGCCGCCGGCTAGAACGCCGGTCGGCCGTACGCCGCCGGATCGTTGGCGAGCGCGACCTGCGCCGTGCGAGGCGGGGGCGGAGGTGACGCCGCTGGTGCACGCCCTCCTCCTCGCCGAGTCCGTCCGTGCAGAGTTTCTGGCCGAGGCCGACCGGCCGGGTGTCGCCCGCCGCCGGACGTCTGTGCCTCTACGGGGCAGCGGCCACGAAGCGGGCAGAGGCGTTCGCGCCCCGGGGCCGGGGCGGTGCGCTCTCTGGGCCTGGGAGGTGGCTGTCGTCATGCTCCCGTTCGCCCGAGGCCCCCCGACCCGGACCGACGGACGTAACCGAACCCCCGGCCGTGTCGATGCAGGGCCGGGACCTCCTTGCCCACCTTCTGCCGCAGGCGGGAGACGAGCTTCTCGATGGCCTCGGGTCGCGCGGAAGTCGCTCCAGACGTGCAGGCTGATCTGTTCCTTCGACAGCACCTGCCCCGCGTTGACCAGCAGGTGGCGCAGCAGGACCTGGGCCCGCGCCACGATCTCGGCCGTCCGGAAGGGCCTGGTGACGTAGTCCTCCCTCCCCCCGCCGAGCTCCGGGAGGAGGGTGTGGAGATGGTCGCAGGTGATGAGGAAGAGGACGGGTGGCCGGTTGTCCGGTTGTCCGGTACGAGGCGGCCCCGGGAGAGATTCCTGTTCTCCCGCAGGGCGGCGTCCCAGACCACCAGGTCGAACCCTGGCCGCCTGAGCCGCGCCACCCCCTCGGCGGCACCCCCCAACCCTGTCCACGTGGCAGCCCGCCGACTTCAGTGACCGGCTGACCTGCTCGACATGTGCGGGATCGCCCGCCATGACGAGCACGCTCAGCGCGCCCGCATGTGACGACCGGGGCGGCGTCGGTTCCTCATCAATACCGCGCATGCTCGGACCCTCGGACAGCCGGTTGCGTGGCCTTAGGCCCACGCACACGGCTTCCTCGGTCCTTGCGGAACGGCCAGGGAAAGTCCCCGCCTCAGCCGTTCACTTGCGCGGGCTCGGAATCGGCCTGGGAGGGTGCGGTCGGTTCCTGTGCGTCGGGAGCGGTGTAGTAGACGGATGAGCCCTGCCTGCTGCGCTGGGCGTTGCTCTTGGCGACGAGTCCTTCGAGGGTGGTGCGGACGACGTTGGTCTGGATGCGGCGGTCGGGGTGAGCCTTGGTGAGCGCGCTGGCGACCTCGGCGGCGGAGCGCGGTTCGCTCTGGCCGGTGAGGTGACGGCGGATGAGCTCGACGAGGGTGGGCTGGTTGCTCTTGGGGGCCGAGGTCTTGGGGGCCGCGGCCTTGGCGGCGGGCTTCTTCGCCTCCTTGGCGCTTTGCGGGGGAGTGACCTTCTCGGACTTCTCGGCCTTCTTCGCTCGCGTCCGCTTGGCGGCCAGTGGGGTGGCGGCGGTCTTCTGCCGTGGAACGGGAGGTGCGGCGACCTTGTCGGCCGCGGGAGCGGGCTCAGGTGTCACGACGCCGAGTGCCTGTTGCATGTTCGCCAACACGCCGTGGTCCTGCTGCAGACTCCGGAGTTGGTCCTGCAGGGCGTCGATCTCTCCGTGAAGACGCTCCTGTTCCTTGGCGTTGCGCTCGAGGTCGGCGGTGACCTGGGCGGTGTACTGCGCCTTGAGATCAGTTGTGTCCGATGGCGTTTCGGTCATGGCAGTCCCTCCCGACAAACGAATGTGTTGTGTGCGGATGGTACTCACCATTGCTCGTCCGCAACCTGTACGTCTGCTTGATTCCCACGAAGAGGGGGTGCCGCCGATGGGATCTGACGAGGAACTGCCCCTTCGTCGGCCGCGCATACCGGGGCCGTCAGAGCGCGGGGATGGCGGACGCGACCCGGCTGTCGGCGTTCCGGGCCTTGTTGATGTTGGAGGTGAAGTTGGTGGTCAGCGGGAAGTTGACCTTGCCACATTGGGAGCTACACAGTGCGCTGCGCGCGGGGTCGTCCATGGTGTTCACGGTGAGCCGGGCCGGGGTGTCCCAGGGAACGTCGTCAAGGGCGGCCTCGTCCAGGGGGAGGAGATCGACGCGCTCGCGTTCGCCGCCGACGGCTCGCGCCTCGCGGCCGGAGACCGGACCGGCCGGGTCGTCGCCCTGTGGGACGGGGAGTCGAGCCACCGCACGGCCGTCCTGCGCAACGTCTTCCGCACCTTGCCCGGTGACGACCCGGAAGTGGTCGAGGCGCTCGCAGTCAGCCCCGACGGCGCCACCCTGGCCGTCGGGGGCGGCTCCGGCACACTGCAACTCTGGGACACCGCCACCCAACAGCCCCTGGGCGGCCCACTCACCACACCGGGCGAGACGATCGGCTCCCTCGCCTTCAGCGCCGACAGCGCCACCCTGTACACGGGAAGCGCGCACGTCCCGCTCCAGCGGTACGCGGTGGATCCCGGGGGCGGTCACCCAGGTGTGCGGCTGGTCCGTGGCTCATGGTCAGCCTCCCTACTGTGTGGTCAACGGCCTTGCCGGGCCCGCCCGGACGGGGTCGGCCTGAAAACATTTCGCCCGTGCTCGCCTCGTCCGGTACGGTCGCGGGGTTGTTTTCGCTGCTGGGAGACCATGAGTTCGCGTGTGGCCTCCCCGGCGGTTCCCCGGGATGAGAGCAGGTTGCGTTATGGCATGTCGCATCAGTGAGCTCGTGCTCGGTTGCCACGACCCCGAGGTGCTGGCGCGGTTCTGGTGCGAGGTCCTGGACTTCGTCGTGCTCGATCGCGAAGGGGACGACTGCATCGAGATCGGGTCGCGCGAAGGGTTCGGTGGTCCGCAGCCGACGATCATCCTCAGTCGTAGGGACGAGCCGGAGAAGGGGAAGTCCCGGCTGCACATCGACGTCAACGCCACCGACCGCGATCAGGACGCCGAACTCGAACGCCTTCTGAAGCTCGGTGCGCGCCCGGCTGACATCGGCCAGACAGGGGAGGAGCAGTGGCATGTCCTGACCGACCCCGAAGGCAATGAGTTCTGCCTGCTCAAGGCCCGCCTCAACCCGCTCTGATGTGCATGGGGAACACCTCGACACCCTGTACCCAGACCTGTACCCAGACCTGTTCCCGTACCTGTATCCAGACCTGATGTCCAGGGTCTGCTCCGAAGCCCGGTGTGACGTGCGGGTCATGATCGTGAAGTGAGTGAAGTCCGAAGGAAGCGGGAACGGGGATCAGCCGTCTGGCTGCGTGGCCCGCTGATGAGTGCCAGGCTTGTTCTGTAGCTCGGCATCACCGGGGTGGCGAGCAGGCCCGGGCAGCGGCGACGACCGTCACAGGACCACGGGCACGGCCATCATCTGTCGGAAGGTGGCAACAGTGAGCACAAAGCCCTTTCCCGAGGACGATCCGCGCGTCACGCCGTACATCTGTGTCGACGGCGCGGCGGCCGGGCTCGACTTCTACGTCGCCGTTCTGGGCGCTACGGAGCGCATGCGGATGGCATCACCCGACGGCAAGATCCACCACGCCGAGCTGCAGCTGGGCAACTCGGTCGTCATGGTCGCGGACGAGTTCCCGGACCTGGGGTTCCGTGGGCCGAAGTCGCTCGGCGGCACGCCCGTGCACCTGTACGTGTACGTCGAGGACGTGGACGCGGTCTTCGCCGAGGCGCTCGCCAGGGGCGCCGTTGAGGTGAACGCGGTCAAGGACGAGTTCTACGGCGACCGGGTCGGGCAGTTCGAGGACCCCTTCGGTCATCGGTGGCATGTCGCCTCGCACGTGGAGGACATCTCGCCGGAGGAGATGGAGAAGCGGGCCAGGGAAGCCATGCCAGGTTGAGTGGGCGGCCCCGGTTTCGTCACTCGGCCGGGGTGCCGATCCGAAGCCGATCGCCGTCGGTGCATCAGGGCTGACGGCGGCCGTGTGTTCGGCAGGAACGGCGGCACGACTCCAGACCCTCCGGCCCCGTCCACGTCCTGTCCGGGTGGTCCGGTCCACCGCACATGGAGATCCACCGGCGGGTCGGATTCGGCCGGCCTGCCCCCCACCCTCCGTCGTAGGAATCACGGTCATGCCCCACCCACCCCGTACCGACGTTCCACCACACCGCCTGAACACGACGTCTGCCGACGGCGGTGGGCGGATCGCCGTTGCCGAATCTCCTACCTGCACCTGAATCTCCGTTGCCGGGGAGACTCGCCGCCCGCGATCCTGAGGCCATGAGGTACTACGAATGCAGCTGATGCTGCGTCAGTTCAGGCCCCGGACCGGGCCCCACGAGCACCGTGTCGTCCAGCCCCGGCGGCCCCTGCGCCATACTTCTCTGCGCGCTCCCCACCCCATCGGCATGCTGCTCGGAGACCACGACGGGCTGAACCGCCTCGCGGGGCTGCTCTCCTTCGCCGCCTACTCACGGCACACCATCGTCCACGTACCGCTGCGCGACAGCCTGCCGCCCGACGAGGGCGTCGGTGAGCTGGTCGACCTGGTCCTGGCCCACCACACGCTCGGCCTGCGCCCCAGTAAATGGCCCGAGATGCGGCGCAAGCTGGTCAACGGCACCCCACTGACCGCCCGCACTGACGAGGCCCGCACCACTCGGGACGCCACCTCCTGGCGCGAACGCTGCGAACGGGCCGACAACCGGGACGAGTTGCGGCACGCCACCCACGCCCGGACGTTCTTCCTGTTCGGCAGCCGGGACGTCTTCGCCGAGACCGCCACGTCCCTCGCCCACGCGGCGGGCTGGGGCCCGCACCAGAAAGGCGTGGCCAAGGGTCATTCGGCGCTGATGACGGCGCTCCCGACACTGGTCCAGGCACCCGGTGGCGGGCACCCCGTCGAGGTGCTGGTCTGCTTCAAACCGTATCCGCCCTATGCCCACTTCAGACGACCAGGGCGATAAGACGGCCGCCGATCACCGATAGTGGTGGTGTTCGGAGCGCTGATCTCCGTGCCGGCCAACCTGCTCGTCGATCTCGTCCACCCGCTGCTGGACCCGGCGACGGAGGGTTGCCGGTCAGCGGCCCAGGGCTTGGCGACGACACTCGACGCCAGTTGAGGTGGTGCGACTTTCGTGTTGCGCGTGGGGTAGTGCCGGCCCCCCTCAGCCGCTTCTGGGCGGACACGTGGGAGCGGAGCAGAGGAGCGATGCTCGCCACGGGCCTGGTCGACGACACGGCCGTCGACGTGGCGGTCCGGTACGTGGGCTCCGACGAATGCGCTGAGCTGTCGGCCGGCATGCTCACAGCTGCGGTCCACGATCGGGACCCAGAAGACATCGTGCCGATCGTGGCCCGCAGCCCTTGCCGCATCGCCCACATCGCCCGCATCACCGGGCTGTACGGCGTGCCCCGGCGTCCGGTCGCTCGTCAGGGCGACCGCGTCGCTGAGCACCAGCACACCGCAGGGCGTGACGAGTCCGACCGGCGCCGCGATCACGCGGTCGCGCTCGGGGAGGTGCATCAGCGTGAGGCGCGCGTGGACGAGCCGGTCCGGCCGGGTACGGAGCCCGGGCGGTGATGTCGGCCTCCACCACGTCCAGCCCGCGGCACGGGCCGCGCCCTGGGAAAACGCCCGTCGCGGTCCATAGGCGAGCCCGCTCGCCACCCCGGCCTCGTCGAGCAGGCGGCGGGAGACCGTGCCCGTGCCGGCACCCACGTCGAGGCAGCGCCACCCCGGGCCGGCCCCGAGTGTCCGCAGCCGCGCCATGGTGGCGTCGTCGTAGGCGAGGGTGCCGAGGTCGACGCCCTCGCCCTCGCCTGTCTGTTCCGGACGGAAGACGGCCTCGCCGTAGCGGCCACAGCCCGAGGCGTCCCCACACGGAGCGCCGGTCACGCCGCGCCCGGTGTGACGCCAGGGCTGTGGTCCTTGCCGAGCCCTGGTGCCCGGTCGGTGAGGGACTGGAACAGCGGGTCTTCGAACGCTCTCATGTGCGGGTCCCTCAAGAGAGAGGGGGCAGGTCAGGGGTTCACGCGCACCCGAAGACCCTGCGCTGAGCGCCCCCGTGGGCGTTCACGTCTGCTCCGCGAGGGGGCGCACGGTGCCGCCGTCACCCGCATGCCCCGCCCGAGCGTCCGCTTCCGGTGTGCGGGGAACCAGGCCGATCAGCAGAGCGCCGATGATGCCGGGCACGGCCAGCGCGTAGAAGTTCCACTGGAACGCCAGCCCGGCACCGATGATGAGTCCGAGCAGCGGCGGAGCGAGCATCGATCCGAGGCGGCCGAAGCCCAGCGTCCACCCCAACGCCGTGGCACCCATCCGTACCGGATAGTGCTTGGAGACGTAGGCGAGGACGAACGTCTGCGTTCCCATCGCCCCGACCCCGCCCAGTGCGACGGCCGCGTACAGCACCGTGGTGGGCAACCGCAGGCTGAGCAGGATGACGGCCACGCTGGACACGAGGAAGGTCGTGGTGATGATCGGCTTGGAGCCGAGCCGGTCGGCCGCGAGCGAGATGACGAGCGTGCCGATGACGGCTCCGAGGTTGAACACCAGAAGGAAGCCGAGCGAGGAGCCCGCGGAGTGGCCGGCGCGTCGCATGATCTCCGGGAGCCAGGTGTTGAAGCCGTAGATCATGAACAGGCACAGGCACGTCATCAGCAGGAAGCACAGCGTCGCTACGACGTAGCCGCGCGAGAAGAGAGTCCGCACCGGCGACTTGTTGTCCAAGTCGGTTCCGGACTTGTTCGACTCGGACGCCGGGTCGGCCTTTCGCTCGTCATCCAAGGCGATGTTCCAGCGGTTGGCGGTCTTGTCCGCCTCGGCGTGCCGCCCTTGTGCCCGGAGGAAGGCGATCGACTCGGGCAGGAGTTTGAAGGCCAGCGGCACGACCAGGAGAAGCGGTATGAGGCCGAGCAGGAACATCGCCTGCCAGCCGAACCGTGGAATCACGAAGATCCCGGTGAGAGCCGCGATGATGCCGCCGACAGGAAAGCCGCTGAAGAGGATCGCGAAGACCAGGTTGCGCGACTTGGGGTGCGAGTACTCACCGCTGAGTGCGCTGGCGGTCGGGAGCACGCCGCCGAGGCCGAGGCCGGCGAGGAACCGGAAGAGGCCGAACACCTCCGGAGAGGTGGCCGTCGCGCACAGGCCGGTCATCACCGAGAACCAGGCGAGGCAGCAGATGAGCAACTTGCGGCGGCCCAGCCTGTCGGTGAGCGTGCCGACCGTTGTGGCTCCGATGAGCATCCCGACCAGGGCGAAGGAACCGATCAGCCCGGCCCCCGCGGGAGTCAGTCCCCATCCGGGTTCGTGGAGAAGGGACGGAATCACCGCGCCGTAGATGACCACGTCATAGCCATCGGAAATGACAGTGATGCCACAGATCGCAAGGACGAGCAGTGTCACGGGAGGCCAGGTGGCGCTGGAGTGACTTCCTCTGTGACTGATTTCGTGCATGACGGTTCCTCTCACAGGGCTTCGCTTTTCGGTGAGGGTTCTCGTGCTTCGGGTGTGCCGTGTGGACGTCCTGGTGACGGCGTCCGCCGGTGCCACCCGCACGTGCGGAGGGTGAAGACATGCCCGCTTGGATCAGCGGGATCGACTCTGGTGCGCGGGCCGCCGGGGCGGCCGGGTGCCTCAACTCATGCGAGGACGGCGGATCTCCTCGCTCATGTCGTGTCCTGCCCGGAGGGCTCCGAGCCGCAACCGCTGATTCCTGACTGCATCGTCCGCGACCCACCTCGCACCGCTAAGTGTGCACAGTATGGCGGGTCTGTAAAGAGCAGGGTGCGGGAAACCTGAATGCGGGTCGCCGGAAAACCGCGATCATCTCTTGTGGTGGGCGGGTGTGGTCGTCCCTCCGGGTAGGTCTCGTCCACTGCCGGGGGTGCCGCCCGTGCGAGGCGCCGCGCGTCGCCATGGCCCTGTGTACGGCGGCAATGCGGCTCAACACGGCCCAGGAAGTGCAGGCGGGTGCGGCCTTGGGGCTGGACGCGGGCCCGTGGTCACGCGTTGACCGTGGAACCCTCGCTGAGGGGCGTCGGGGTGTGCGGCGCCGGCAGGTTGGTTGCACTCCGATAGCAACTCAAAGTGTATGCAGTGCTGGGATGCCCCCGGGCCGCTGGTGTTGGCAGTTCCCGACTTCGCCCCCTAACGGAGACGGGGGCGCTGCTCAGGTCTCCTCCTGGCCGCGAACGTACGGGCGCGAGCCAGGAGAATGTCCATTCAGCGGACATCGTGATGACCGTCGTGGGCACTGTGCCCCACTCTCTGTCCCGGGCCCTGAGGCCCTCACGGGATGGGTGGAACGTGGACGGCGGGCCGGAGCAGACCTTCGGACGGAGTCGGCTGCCCTGTTCGCGGACGTGATGTCCCGACCGGGTCCTGCCGGCCTGCCGGGCTGCGGACGGGGACGAGCGGTCCTGCCCGGTGTCGAGCCTGAACCGGCCCTGGCTGGACCGGGAGAGCCGCCGCTGCCGTTGGCCGGCGACCACGCGCCCGTCCCGCTCAAGGACGAAAGGAATCAGGACATGCCTATGACCGGGACGTCACGAGCCCCCGGAGGCCATGACGCCGGCTCGGCCGACAGGTCGTTGACGCGGTTCGAGCACGAGACCCTGCCCCAGAGGGTGTGTTTCGCCTCGGGCGAGTCGGCGGCGACGGTACGGGCAGAGGTCGAGCGGCTCGGTGCCGCACGGGTGATGGTGATCGCGGCAGCCGCGGAAGAGGAGCTCGCGCAGCAGGTCACCGCGGGTCTGCCGGTCGTGCTGCGGTGGAGCGAGGTGGTGATGCACGTTCCGGTGGAGGTGGCCGAGCGGGCGCGCGCCGCCACGGCCCGACATCATGTGGACTGCCTGGTCAGCGTCGGTGGAGGGTCCACCACCGGCTTGGCGAAAGCGATCGCGTTGACCACGGACCTGCCCATCGTGGCGGTTCCCACCACGTACGCGGGCTCGGAGGCCACGAGTGTGTGGGGTCTCACCGAGCAGGCGCGCAAGACGACAGGTGTGGATGCGCGGGTCCTGCCGCGGTCCATCGTCTACGACGCGACGCTGACGGTGTCCTTGCCGGTGCCGATGAGTGTCGCATCAGGGCTGAACGCGCTGGCGCACTGCGTCGACGCGATGTGGGGTCCCCGCGTGGACCCGATCGACCGGGCGCTGGCGGCAGAGGGAATCCGGGCGCTGGCGACCGGGCTGCCCGCGGTGGTGGCCGATCCGGCGGGACTGTGGGGCCGGGAGCGGACGCTGTACGGGACGTATCTGTCGGCGGTGGCGTTCTCGTCGGCGGGTTCGGGGCTGCATCACAAGATCTGCCATGTCCTGGGGGGCAGGTACGACCTGCCGCACGCCCAGACCCACGCGGTGGTGCTGCCCTACGTGCTGGCGTTCAACGCATCCGCCGCCCCGGAAGCCGAACAACGGATCGCGGCCGCGCTCGGCGCGGAGTCGGCCATCGAAGGCCTGCAGCGGCTCCGGCGCGACGTGGACGCACCGAAGGCACTGCGCGACTACGGGCTGCGAGAGGCCGATGTCGACGACGCCGTGCAAGGCGTCCTGGACGTCGTCCCGGACAGCAATCCCCGTCCAGTGACGGCCCACGACCTCCAGCGCCTGCTGCGTTCGGCGTGGGCGGGCACGGACCCGAGCACGATGGTTGATGGCAAGGAGGACTGCTGATGAGTGAGAAGAACGGCGACGCCGACGCGCAGGTGGCAGCTGACCAGCAGGCGCGTGAACAAGCCCTGGTCGAGCAGGTCGTGGCCTCGTTCGAGACGGCCGAGGACCCGCGGCTGAAGCAGTTGATGCAAGCGCTGACCCGGCACCTGCACGCCTTCCTGTGTGAGGTGCGTCCGACCGAGGCGGAGTGGGCGTCCGCGATCGACTTCCTCACCGCGGCCGGGCACATCACCGACGACAAACGGCAGGAGTTCATCCTGCTGTCGGATGTCCTCGGGGCGTCCATGCAGACGATTGCGATCAACAACGAGGCATACGCGAACGCGACCGAGGCGACGGTGCTCGGCCCGTTCTTCGTCGAGGGCTCGCCAGGGATCCCACTGGGCGGGGACATCTCCTTCGGCGCCGCCGGACAGCCGTGCTGGGTCGAGGGCACAGTCACCGGGACCGACGGCGAACCCGTCCCGGGAGCACGCATCGAGGTGTGGGAAGCCGACGAGGACGGCTTCTACGACGTGCAGTACGACGACGACCGCCTGGCGGCACGAGGTCACCTCGTCGCCGACGAGAACGGCCACTACCGGTTCTGGGCGATCACCCCGACCCCGTACCCCATCCCGCACGACGGCCCTGTCGGCGCCCTGCTCGCCTCCGTCGGCCGTTCCCCCATGCGCGCCTCGCACCTGCACTTCGACGTCCGGGCCGGCGGAAAGCGAACCCTGATCACCCACATCTTCGTCCGGGGCGACGAACTCCTCAGCAGCGACGCCGTGTTCGGTGTCAAGGAATCACTCATTCACGACTTCGTGGAGCACGCTGTGGGCACCCCCACCCCCGACGGACGCGATCTCGCGGACCGTACCTGGTCCAGCGTCCGCTTCGACATCGTCCTGGCTCCCGCGCACACCGGCTGGATCCATGGGCACGACGCGGAGCCGGCCGTGCGAGAAACACTGGCGACGCCCTGAGCGGACCTCCCGGTCGCTGCCACTGTGGGGAGAAACCGGGCGGCAGCAGGCGTCGGCACAGCCCTGCCGTCATTGCGACGGTATGGGCAGTTTTTCGGACGTGCTGGTGTCGCCGGGGCGCAGGCCACGAAGACCCTGGGCATCGTCATCGAGCACGCGTCCGACACTGGGCGTCTGAACGATGCGTCCCCGGAAGAGGTGTGGGCTTTCTTGCCCGTGATGGCCTCGGGAAGCGTTGTCGGCTTGTGCGTGGTCTCGCTCGCGGTTCTTGGCACATGCCGCCGCGTTCATCGCCGGCCCGATGGCAGAGAAGCCCGGATGCAGTCGTACGACACTCAATGGAGGTCTTCCATGCCGGCAACCGAGACAGATCAGCACGAGCTTCGCCGACTCGTCGACAACTGGGCACTGTGGCGCGACGCCGGCGACTGGGACCGGTTCGCCACCGTATGGCACCCAGCGGAGGGCTGGATGACGGCCACCTGGTTCCAAGGGCCGGCAACGGACTTCATCGCTGTCAGCCGGGAAGGTTTCGAAAACGGCGTCAGCATCCTGCACTTCCTCGGCGGACACACCGCCGACGTCGTGGGCGACCGTGCCGTCACCCAGACCAAGATGACCATCAACCAGCGGGCCGAGGTCGACGGAGTCGAGGTCGACGTCGTCTGCACGGGACGCTTCTACGACTTCTGCGCGCGTCACGAGGGCGCGTGGAAGATCGTGCGGCGCCAGCCGATCTACGAGAAGGGCCGTCTCGACCTTGTCGATCCGTCCGCGACGCTCAGCCTGGACCGGGAGCTGCTGGGCCGTTTCCCCGTCGGCTACCGCCATCTTGGGTACCTGCAGACCAAGGCGGGCTTCACGGTGAAGACCGGGCTGCCGGGTCTGACGGGCGAGGTGGTGCAGCGCCTCTACGAGGAAGGCGCGAAATGGCTGGCCGGCGCGAGCACTCCGGGCGACGCTCACTGACTGTCGCGCCGCCGGAGGGCCTGGTGTTCGAGCGGTGCTGCACCGATGTCGTGCGGCACCTACCGAACGCCGGGCGTGCTGCCATCGGTGCACGGCCCGAACCATGGGCGGTGGACAATGCGCACAGCGTCTTCGCAGTTCGCAGTCGCCGTTCGCGCTGCGTGCGGTGCTCGCCCATATCGCCGCTGTCGCGGTCGGCATCACCCTCCGCCCGACGACCTGTCCGGCTCAGTGCATACAGTGACACCTCTCACTGCTCAGTGCCCCGGCGGGTCAAGTCGGTCACAGCCTGGTTGTTACGCCCTTTGGCTACTGAATCTGCATACACATCGCTAGACTCTGCCGGCATGAGCACGAGGAGCAGCGACAGTCCCCGGGAACAGCGGTCGGCGGAGAACGGAAGCGAGGCGCAGGCCTCGGCCGTGCCGACGGCCGGGGCACCCGGGGCCGTGGGCGGACGCCGGCTGGCCCTGGACGTGCACGCACGGCTGCGGGACATGATCTTGAAGGGCGAGCTGCCTCCTGGCTCGGCCCTGCTTCAGGCCGAGATGGCACGGAAGCTGGGCGTCAGCCGCACACCGATGCGTGAGGCCTTCCGGCTGCTTCAGGAAGAGGGGCTCATCGACGCACGGCCCGACCAGCGGGCGAGGGTGCGGGGAGTGGACCCCGAGGACCTGGACGGTGTCTACGGAGCTCGCATCATGCTCGAAACGCTCGCTGTGAACGTGACGGCCAAGTCGCTCGTGGCGGGGGACCTGGAGCGCATGGGCGAAGCCCTGAAGCGTATGCGGGAACTGGCGGGACAGGACCTGCCGGACAAGTGGCACGCCGCGCACAGGGAGTTCCACGGCATCGCGACCCAGGCTGTGGGGTCGCATCTGCAGCGCATGTTGGCGTCTCTCGGCGAGCACAGCGAGCGCTACATCCGGCTGGCCCAGCTGGGAATGCCCAGCTCATGGGCCCGGGCGCACGCAGATCACGAAGCGCTGCTGGAGGCGCTGCGCCTGGGTGACCCGGACGAGGCGGCACGGGTGATCGCCCGCCATCTCGCCCGTACCGCTCTGAACGTCCTGGCGGACATCGCCCCGGAGTACGAGCCCGCGGCCACGCGGACCGCGCTCGGGATCGCGGGGAACGGGCAGTCCTGATGCCGGGGTCGGCCGGATGGTGGCGCGTCTCCTGCGGGGGCACAGCCCCGCGGAAGCACAGCCGGCCCCGCACATCAGGGAACTGCACGGGACGCGGGATACCGCGTCCCGTGTGCGCTGCTCCTCCCCATCGCGTGGGCGCGCGATCGTGTCGGCACGCAGGGAGTGAATCCCGCGCATCGCCGTAACGGCGTTTCCGAAGCGTCAAGCCGGGGCCTTCGACCTGACCATGGCACCGGCTTCACTCGGCAGGCGGGGGCCTTTACGCGTCCCAGTCGCCGGGGCCCAGGGTGAGCGCCACCCGCCCGAGACAGTTGTCGTCCTCCATGTAGCGGTGGGCATCGGCGGCCCGGGCGATGGGGAAGGTGCGGTCGACCACGGCACGGAAGCCGTTCTCCACCTGTGTCCACAGTTCCTTTACCGCGGCCGGGTTGCCCGTGCGTACCCCGATGATGCGGTGGCAGTCGGAGTACACGCGGCGCAGGTCGATCTTGACCTGGCCGCCGAGGAAGGCGCCGGAGGTCACCACGGTGCCGCCGCGGGTCAGGGAGTCGAGGGTGGCGTCCCAGACGGCCGGGTCACCGAGGTTGTCGACGGCGATGTCGACGCCGCGACCGCCGGTCACCTCGCGTACCCGCTCCACGAAGTCCGGCGCGTTGGTGTCGAGCACGACGTCGGCTCCCGCCACGGCCATGGCCGCGCGCTTCTCCGCCGAGCGGGAGGTCGCGATGGTCTTCGCGCCCAGGTGCTGGGCGTAGGCGGCCGTCGTGGAACCGAGTGCGGACGACGCGCCCTGCACGAGTACCCAGTGTCCGGGGCGGAGCCCTGCCTGGGTCATCTGGTTGGCGGCGACAGCGCCGAGGAGCGCGAGCGAGGCGGCCATCGCGGCGGGAATGCCGTCCGGGACCTTGTGGACGTTGCGCGCCGGCACCGCACAGTACTGCGCGTAGGCGCCGGGGTGGTGGGTGCCTATCACGGTCAGGGAGTCGCAGACCTCCTCGCGGCCGTCGGCGCAGTAGGCACAGGTGCCGCAGGCGACACCGGGCAGGACGGCCACGCGGTCGCCGACCTGTACGGAGTCCACGCCCTCGCCGAGGGCGGCGACGGTGCCGGCGTGGTCCGCGCCCAGGATGTGGGGCGGTTCGATCGTGGCGTAGGGGTGGTCGCCCGCGCGGGCCGTGAGGTCGAGGAGTCGGCCGATGCCGACCGCGGCGACCTGCACGAGGACCTCGCCGGGACCGGGACGCGGTGTGTCTACCGCGGCCCGCTCCAGCACATCCGGCGGCCCGAACCTGCGGAACAGCATGGCCCACATGGTTGAGGGAACCGGCAGCGCCTGCGACCAGCCGAACTCGGAAGGGGCCAGAGTGCCGCTCATGACGCCACCACCTTGTTCTCCAGGCGACCGATGCGCTCGATCTCAATGACTATGTCATCCCCGGCAGCAAGGAATTCCCCGCGCGGTACTCCGCAGCCGGCGGGTGTGCCGGTGAGGATGACGTCTCCCGGTTCCAGCCGGGTGATGCGGCTGGCCGCCGCGATCACCTGCGGGATCTTCACCATCATCTGCGCGGTGGATGAGTCCTGCTTCAGTACACCGTTGATGCTGAGCTGGATCTTCAGGTTCTGTGGGTCGGTGATCTGCCAGGCAGGCACCAGTCCCGGGCCGAGCGGGCAGAATCCGTCCTGGCCCTTGTGGCTGACCCAGTCGTAGGTGAATGGCTCGGCGACGGGCTTGTCGGCCTTGATCCGGTCCCGCGCCGAGATGTCGTTCGCCACCAGGTAGCCGGCGACATGGTCCATGGCCTGCCCGGGCACGAGGTCGCGGCCGCCACGGCCGATGACGACGGCCAGTTCGGCCTCCCAGTCGACGCGGGCACCCGGGTAGGCGGGCAGGGGCACCGGATCCCCTGGTCCCGTCACGGTCGTCGTCGGAGGTTTGAAGAAGAAAAACGGGTCCCCCAGCTCGTCGGGGCGTTCGCAGCCCATCTCGGCGATGTGGTCCCAGTAGTTGGCGCCGGCGCAGAGCACCTTGCCGGGATACGTCAGCGGCGGAGCGAGTCGGGCACCCGCTACGGAGTCGGACGCGGTCGGCGCCCAGTCGCGCAGCAGCGGCGCGAGCGATTCCCACCGGCCCAGCACCTCCATGAGCGTGAGGCCTTCTGTCCCGGGCGGCCCCTGGACCACGGCTCCGTCGGTGTACACACCGACAGCGACTTTCTCCGAGTCATCGACCCGGTACTGCACCAACGACCATTCAGACGGTGTCATGTGTTCCTCCGACAAGCGGCTCGATGAAAGCAGGAGCACCATAGTGGATACACTTTGGGGAGGGAAGGGCTGAGGGAAGGGCAAACCTTCGCCCCTCTGTGAGGCGGTCCTGCATGCTCCAGGCCGGAAGGGCCGGAAGGGCCGGAAGGGCTGGAAGGGTCGATCGAGGCCGGCGTGTGCCGGGAGCTGCGGGAGGCATCGACCCGGCTGCATGACATGGGCCGTGCGCAGCAGGGTGGGGGCACCATCGCTCGGTGCGCGGCCCATCGCTTCCTGCGAAGAGAGCACGGTGAACGTGATGTTCGTGCGGGGCGGCAGTGGTGGCGCGACCGGCGCGCGCCACGCGGCACGTCGTCAGGAGCGTCGCGGCTGTTGGCGGGGTTGCGGCCAGGGGTGTATCAGGTGGTCCGGCTGCCCGCCCGGCATCTCGCCCGTGCCGCGCGCCCAAGCCGTCGAGAGCCGTGATCCCGGCTGCGGGGCCCGGAACGTCCAGGTGTCGACGGGCGTGATCTGTGGTCCCGGAACGGAAAAGGTTTAGCCGGCATCTGGACGTTCGGGTACTAGATGTGTGCACACTTGGCTTGGGTGCTCGTGTGGGACGCGGGTTCACCAGAACCATGAGGAGTGCACATGTTGCGTGTCATCGGTCTCCTGCACTACGGACTCCAGGTGCCGTCACTGGATACGGGGGCGAGCTTCTACAGCGCGTTCGGACTGGAGGCGGCGGAGCGCGGCAATGCGGTCGTGATCCGTTGTGACGGCCGGGAGCAGGACCAGACGTTGCTGATGGAGGGGCCGGTCAAGCGGTTCCACCACGTGGCGTTCGCGGTGGAGCCTGAGTCGCTGCCCGAGTGGCAGCGGCACCTGGAGCGCCTGGGTCTGAAGTTGTTGGACGCGCCGACCGAGGCGCCCGGCGGGCTGTGGTTCCGCGATCTCGAGGGGAACCTGGTCAACCTTCGTGACGAGGGGATCGCCCCCTGGCGCGAGTTCGGGACCAAGGACGCGCACGACGCCAACGTCGGAGACCGGGTCCGCCGGATCGACCAGGCCCGCTGGCGGAGCGCGACCGAGGAAACCAGCCCTCAGCGTCTCGGCCATATGCTGATCTTCAGCTCCGATGTGAGCGCTTCCGAGGCCTTCTACACCCGTACGCTCGGGCTGCGGCTGTCGGACCGCATCGTCGGCGGACCTGTATTTCTGAACTCGGGGCCCGGCGACCACCATGTCTTCGGCTTCGTCCCGGGGGAGTACCCCGGTCTGCACCACTCCAGCTGGATGGTGTCCGACATCGACCAGATCGCCAGGGGCGCGCAGAACATGGTCGCCGAGGGCTACACGAAGGGCTGGGGTTTGGGCCGCCACACCCTCGGCTCGAACCTCTTCCACTACATCCAGGACCCGTGGGGCAGCTGGATCGAGTACTCCAGCGACATGGACTGCATCACCGACAACTGGCAGCCGAACGACTGGGAGGACCTTCCGGCTGCCATCTGGAGCCCCGGGGAGCCACCGGCCGACTTCATCACCAACCAGGAGGCGAAGCCCACCTGACTGCCGTCACCTGACCGCCGTCATCTGACCGCCCGGACGCCCCGAGCCGACGGCCCGACACGTCCTGCCTTCTGACGCAAAGGAACCACCCATGCAAGGGAGTTCGTCATGTTTCCCGCGCTGAGAGAGCTGCGCCCGCCCGGCGAGCCCACCCGACAGCTGACTGTGGGCGTCTTTCCCGGTTCCGGCAACGTGCATCTCCACCACGCCATCGACTCCGGGTACTTCCAGCAGGCCGGGCTCGAGGTGAACGTCGTACAGGTCGTCTCCTCCGACCAGCAGATACTGACTTCGGCGTTTTAGGGTTAGTTCGGTCTGTCGAGAGCGAGGCCCGTCCCGGCGAGGAACCCGCCGAGGATGCTGTGCCGGTACTGCAGTGCCTTGAGCCGTCTGCGGAGCAGGGTCTCCAGTTCGCTGAGGGTGCGGGCGGCCAGGTTGGCCAGGCTCCGCTTGATGTGCGCCCACAGGCCCTCGACCGGGTTGAGGTCGGGCGCATACCCGGGCAGCAGGACCACCGTCAGCCATTCCCGCTCGGCCACGAGTGCCTTCATCGTCTTGGAGGTGTGGGTGTTCAGCCGGTCCCACACCACGATCAGTGGGGCCTTGAGCAGGTGGTGGGCGCCGTCCAGGAGGTGGATGTAGTCGCTCTCGCCGAGCGAGCGGCGCTCGCCCTTGCGGCCGGTGTGCCGGCGCAGCCGGTAACACAGGCGGGCGGGCAGGCCGGGCCGGTAGCACAGCAGCCCGGCTACCGAGAGCCGTCCCCCGCTGCGACCGGGCACTTTGACCTTCGGGGTGATGCCGCGTCGGCCCCAGGTGCGGCCCTTGGGCGGCCGACCGGTCACGCCCGCTTCGTCCTCGAAGCAGAGATACGCGCCGGTCGCCGCCCGGAAGGTTTTACCTCCTGCCAGGTCGCCTCCCGCCATGCGGTGATCGCGTCCTCGTCGCGTTCGGCGGCGGGCCGGGCGGGCATCTGCACGCTGAAGCCCATCCGGTGCAGCAGCCGGGTCACCCCGGAGACGCTGTAGGAGAGGTGGAACTTCCGCCCGATCAGCGTGCGTACCCTTGCGGCGGTCCACACCTGGTCGTCCCTCCAGCCGTGCGCGGCCGGCCCTTCTTCCAGCCAGACGGCGAGCTTGGCCTGCAGGTCGGGGCCGAGTCGGCAGTCGTAGCCCGGGGGCCCTTGTGAACGCAGCGCTTCCCGCCCACCTGACGCCCACACGCGGCGCCACTGGTAGACCGACTTCTCGCTCACCCGTAACTCCCGGGCGATGCACGGGACTTTCACATCCTCCTCGAAGAGATCAGCGGCCCGCATGCGTACCTCTTCGCGCCGCGTGCGCTGCTCGGCGGTCAAACCGCCCCCGTCCGGATACCGCATACTTCCGGGCTACCAGCCAAGACGGGTCCTGTCACGAGGTCCGACAAAGACCCAGACGCTATAACGCCGAAGTCAGTAACGGTAGTTCGTTAAATCCGGCGGTGGCGTGGGTTGACGACGGGTCGAGTTGGTCGTAGGCCGGTCATAGGAGCCAACTGCCTTGCCGGAGGCTAAAGATGACTGCCCGCCGTCCGTGTCCGCCTGCGCCGGGGCCGCTGGAGGACTACGCGGCCCAGTTCGACGACCTCTTCTTCAGCCTGGCCCAGCGGCGAGGATTTCGCGAGTATCTGACCGGGCTGCTGGCGCCGCGAGAGCGGAACAAGACGATCACCTGCCTGGCCGGGGCGGAGCCAGTGGCCGGTGCGGGGAAGCCAGGGGTACAGCGGCTGCAGTTCTTCCTGTCCGAGTCGCCCTGGGAGGCCGAACAGATCAACGACCGGAGGCTTGAACTGCTGCGCAAGGAACCGGCGACCGCTCCGCACGACGGCGGGATCATCGTGATCGACGACTCCGGGGACCGCAAGGCCGGCACCGCGACCGCGAATGTGGGCCGGCAGTGGCTGGGCCGGTACGGCAAGACCGACAACGGCATCGTCACGGTGACCACGGTATGGACCGACGGCCGCGTCTACTACCCGCTGCACACGCACCCCTACACCCCTGCCCACCACTTCCCCCGCGGCCGGTCCGACCCGGCCTTCCGCACGAAACCGCAGCTGGCCGCCGCCCTCGCGGCCCGCGGGAAGGAGGCGGGCTTTTCCTGCCGGGCGGTGGTCGCCGACTGCGCCTACTCCGTCAGCGACGACTGGTATCTCGCACTGCGCGAGGCCGGCCTGGCCTACGTGGTCGCGCTCAAGCCGCACCGCGGCACCTGGGCCCCGGCCGACCAGCCGCACACCCCCATCGAGGCCGCGCACGCCCTGACCTGGCGCGATGCCAGACATCCAGGCGACTGGACGCCCGTGGAGCGTCACTTCCGCGACGGGCACACCGAGACTTGGTGGGCCGCCGATGCCCGACTGGGCGGCTACGGTCCCGACTCGCCCTGCCGTCTGGTCGTGGCCACCACCGACCCGGCCGCCCTGCCGGAGAAGGCCACCTGGTATCTGGCCACCAACCTGCCCCACCCCGACGCACCCCACCACGCCGCCGGCCCGCACCCGCCCGCCGACCTCGCCGAGATCGTCCGACTCTACGGACTGCGGCCCTGGATCGAGCAGAGCTACAAGCAGATCAAGGACGAACTCGGCTGGGCCGACTTCCAAGTCCGCTCCGACCGCGCCATCCGCCGCCACCAGACCCTGGTCAACTGCGCCTTCTCCTTCTGCTGGGACCAGTGGTTCACCCCACCCGGACCCCTGGATGCCACCGCGCCGGACCCCTGCCCCGACGAGGGGCCAGAGAGGGGGACCAACCGAACCCCACCCACCCCAACTGCCCTGCTGGCCCAAGGCATTACGTTCGGTCCGCTCCTGGCTCACCCCCGCCATCACCCTCACCCGATGGTGGCAAGCATGGACGGACACGGACCCACCCCCCGACCTCCAGGCCCTAATCGACGCGGTCACCACCGGACACGGTATTGATCTCTATCTCCGGATTTAACGAACTACCGGTAACCGGATGGAACGATGACGACTTCGACCTCATGCACACCTCTCCCGACCACCTGCTGCATGGGCTGCTGAAACGGGATCCGGTGGCCGTCAGGGCCGAGGGCATGGGTGAACTGGCTGTTCACCGGCGTCCCGGAACACCGCTGGCGACGGACCGGTGGGCGGTGGACAACCCTCGGAGCGCCTTCGCGTTCGTGTTGCGCGCCGTGCTCGCCGACGTCGCCGGCTCGCCGGTGACCGACGACCAACTCGTCCCGGTGGGGGGTACCCTGCAGAGGTTTCAGGCCCTGCCGACGGACGCCGTGGACGGGACCACCCTCCACCCGCCCTTCGACGTCCTCGCCGCCGAAAAGGGCTTCCCTCGTGTCGGCGGCCACCTTCAGGTCGCACCCGACCTCATCACCAATGTGGTGGTCGCCCCACGTGAGACCGCCACCGCGTGGCACACCCGCGCCTATGCCGAGGTCTGCCGCACGAGCACCGGGGAACTGCTTACCTCCGGCGCACCGGGTATCGAGGCGGCTCTGCTACGGCACGGTCTGCCCGAGGCCGCCGTCCGGGCCGCTGTCCCCGGCCTCCTCGGGCCGGCCGGCCTGTCGACCTCACCCGAGGTGACCCTGCGCGGCATGGAGGCGGTTGCCGGTCTGCGCCGCCGCTTCACCCCCGACTGGCAGTCCGCCTGCCCGCTCACGTCCCTGATCGGTCCCGGCCAGGGAAGCTGAAGCGCCCCGTCCCGGAGGACGAGATCGTTCCGCTTCAGCGACGAGTCCGCCTACCAGGCCCTCCGCTTCAGCGACGAGTCCGCCTGCCAGGCCCTGGGCCTTGCCCGCACCATCCGAGGAGAACCGAAGTGAAGCTGGCCACCATCCGGATCCACGACGCCACCCGCGCCGTCCGCATCGACGGGGACACGGCGGTGGACCTGGGCGAGAGCGACCTGGTGCACTTCCTCCGCCACGTCGACTGGCCCGCACGGGCCACGGCCGCCGACGGCGAACGGTACGAAGGCCCCCTGGACTACGCCCCGGTGGTTGTCGCGCCGGAGAAGGTCGTCTGTGTCGGCCTCAACTACCGCCACCACATCATGGAGATGGGCCGCGAGCTGCCCCAGCACCCCACGCTGTTCTCCAAGTACGCGCGGGCGCTGGTCGGCGCGTACGACGACGTGATCCTGCCCGCCTCGTCCACGCAAGTGGACTGGGAGGCCGAACTCGCCGTCGTCATCGGGGCGGAAGTCCGGCACGCGGATCCGGAGCAGGCACGCGCCGCGATCGCCGGATACACGGTGCTCAATGACGTCACCGCCCGGGACTGGCAGTTCCGCACGCCGCAATGGCACCAGGGCAAGACCTTCGAGGCCACGACGCCCGTCGGGCCGTGGCTGGTGACCGCCGACGACCCCGCGGTGGCCGCGCGGGGCCTGAGCCTGGCCTGCGAGGTCGACGGCGACACGGTTCAGAAGGCCGACACGGGCGACCTCGTCTTCGATCCGGCCACACTCGTCGCGTACGTGTCCGGGATCGTCACGCTCGCTCCCGGCGACGTGATCGCCACCGGCACCCCGGGCGGGGTCGGGCACGCATGCAACCAGGCCCGCTATCTGTAGGACGATTCGGTACTCGTCACCCGGATCGAAGGGATCGGGGAGTGCCGCAACATCTGTCGTCGGGAACGGCGGTGAGCGGCCGACCGGACGCGATCCCGCAGTGGGTCGCCAGGGGCACGGTCGTCTTCGAGGCCGAGGTACACAGGGCCGCCGGCCCGGGCCCACCAGGCCCTCGTATCTGGATCCGTCGGTGGGCCCCGAGGCCGGCCTGCCCGAACGACGGGGCCGTTACGGGCGGGCGCGAGCGAGCCTGATCGTGCGCGCCACCGGCGCATGTCCGGAATTCGCAAGCGGTCAGGTCCGCCGGGGGCAAGACGACAGCGGCCCCGGCGGGGTTTACTCCGGGAACCCGCGACGAAAGAGGCCCCACATGCCCGACATGCCCGCCGAAGAGTTCTGGAAAAACCTCAAGCCGATCGAGAACTCCTCCCGCCCCGACGCCCTCCCCGAGGTCTACCTGCCCAAGGTGGCCACGGACGACGACCGCTACTACGTGCCGTTCACCGACACGGTCAGCTCCCGCCCGCTGTGGATCAATGTCAAGGACAACAGCTGGGCCGACATCCTGAGGGCCAAGGAAGCCGGGCTGGTCAACCGGCACTACCACCCGCACGAGGTGTTCGCGTACACGATCTCCGGCAAGTGGGGCTACCTGGAGCGGCCCTGGACGGCGACCGCCGGCGACTTCGTCTACGAGGCCCCGGGCGAGGGACACACGCTGGTCGCCTACGACAGCGACGAGCCGATGAAGGCGTTCTTCATCGTCAAGGGCCCGCTCATCTGGCTCGACGAGAACGGCGAGCCCGACGGCTTCTTCGACGTGCACGACTACATCAAGATGTGCCGCGAGCACTACGAACAGGTCGGGCTCGGCGCCGACTACGTCAACTCCCTGTTCCGCTGAGCGCCGTGACGGAGAACATCGTCGCGCCGCACACCAGTCACGAGGCGACCGTATGAAGGCGGCCGTCTGGTACGGGGCCAGGGATGTCCGCGTGGAGGACGTGCCGGTGACGCCGCCCGGGCCCGCAGAGGTGACGATCAAGGTCGCCTACTGCGGGATCTGCGGCAGTGACCTGCACGAGTACACGGACGGGCCGCATGCCATCCCCGTGGGCCAACCGCACCCGGAGTCCGGCGTGGCCGCTCCGATCATTCTGGGGCACGAGTTCTGCGGCACCGTCACCGAGGTGGGTGGCGGTGTCACCGCAGTCGTCCCGGGGGACCGAGTTGCGGTGGAGCCGCATTACCGGTGCGGCAGTTGCCCGCGGTGCCTCGCGGGGGAGTACAACATCTGCCGGCACTTCGGGTTCGCCGGGCTCATGGGTCACGGCGGGCTGGCCGAACACGCCACCGTACCCGCGTACATGCTGCACAGGCTGCCCGAGTCGGTCTCTCTGGAGCAGGCGGCGGTGTTCGAGCCGGCCGCCGTGGCACTGCACGCGGTACGGCGGGCCGGGATCCGCCCCGGTGAGACCGTCGCCGTCCTCGGCCTGGGCCCGATCGGGCTGCTCGTGACCCAGCTGGCGGCCCGATGCGGCGCCGGGCGCATCGTCGTCGCCGACCGGTCCCCGGGCCGCCGTGAGCTGGCGTTGCGCCTGGGAGCCGCCGAGGCCGGCGCGGACCTCACGGACGTGGTCGGCGGCGAGGGAGCGGACATCGTGTTCGAAGCGGTCGGCTCGGAAGGCACGCTGCGCGCCTGCCTGGCCGCCACCCGGCGCGGCGGGCGGGTGATGTTCCTCGGCCTGACCGGCACGGTCTCCCTGGACGCCTTCGCCCTGGTCAACAACGAACAGACGATCATGACGAGCGTGGGATACCGCGACGCCTATCCCGAGCTGGTCCGCCTGGTGGCCGAGGAGGGCGTGGACCTGGCGGGGATCGTCACGTCCACCATTTCCCTGGAGCACGTCGTACGAGACGGGTTCGAGGCGCTGCTGCACGGCGAGGAGCAGGTCAAAGTGCTGGTACGACCCAGGGAGCGGCGTCCGTGAGCGGCGAGTCGGCGAGGCAGCGGGCATCCGCGAGCGGTGAGTCGGCGGTACAGCGGGCGTCCGTGAGCGGCGAGTTCGCGGGGCGGCGGGCGTTCGTGACCGGTGGGACATCGGGGATCGGCGCGGCCACCGCCGTTCTCCTTGCCGAGCTGGGCGCCGACGTGACCGCGCTCGGCCTGCCACCTGCCGACCCGGCCGAACTGCCCGACCACCCCCGCGTCCACGTCGTGGAGCACGACGTGCTGGATCGCCCCGGGCTGGCCGGTCTGCTCTCCGGCAACCAGCCGCTGGACGTCCTGGTGAACTGCGCGGGTGTCAGCCACGACCGCGGGGAGTACGACCTCGTCCGCTGGCAGCGGGTCATCGACATCAACCTCACCGCCACCATGGTCGCCTGCCAGGCCGCCCGCCCGGCCCTGGCCGTGAGCGGCGGCGCCATCGTGAACATCTCGTCCATGTTCTCCTTCTTCGGCAGCAGGGACCGGCCCGCCTACAGCGCGAGCAAGGGCGGCGTGTCCCAGCTCACGAAGTCCCTGGCCGCCGAGTACGCCGCCGACGGCATCCGGGTCAACGCCGTAGCACCCGGCTTCGTGGTCACCCCGCTGGCCCGGGGGGTGCTCGACGATCCCGAGGCCACGGCCCAGGTGCTGGCCCGCGTCCCGGCCGGACGCCTCGGGCAGCCGCACGAGGTCGCCTCGGTGGTGGTGTTCCTGTGCTCGGCGGCGGCCTCGTACGTCAGCGGCGCGGTCGTCCCCGTGGACGGGGGCTACCTGGCCGTGTGACGGTCACCTACGCTGAACCTCCGACACGCACGCGGCACAAGGAGGTCACATGTCAGCCCTCTCCGTGATCTCCCGGGCCACCACCGAGCACATCGAACCCGCCGAGCGCATCCACTACTGGGAGGACTACAACCGCCGGGCGCTGGTGGGCCTGTCCTGCACCTCCTATTCCGAGCAGGGCCTGCTGGCCGGCCAGACCAACATCGAGCTGGGCGCTCTGCGCCTCGCCGAGATCACCGGCAACGCCCACGCCATCGAGCGCAGCCCGCAGACGGTCAGGTCGGCGCCCAAGGACTCGGTGTTCGCGACCCTGCTGCTCAAGGGGGAGGCGGTGTTCCTGCACGAGAACGGCTGCCTCGCGGCCACGGCGGGCGAGCTGTGCGTCTACGACACGCGCAGGCCCTATCTGTTCGGGTTCTCCTCCTCCATGCGGCAGATCCTGGTGGACGTGCCGCGTGACCTGTTCGCGCAGGCGTGCGCGGGAAACGGGTTGCCCGGGCCGATGCTGTTCGGGCGGGGCACCGCGCGGGAGGGCGCGCTCGTGACCGCGCTGAGCTCCCTGCTCGGCAGGGTCGCCGCGTTGCGTGGCGGCCCGGACGACTTCGCCGACGCCGAGGAGAGCGTGCTCGACCTGCTCGGGCAACTCGCCGACGAGCGCACGGGAGGGCGGACGGTGCGCGACGCCTACCGTTCGCAGTTCATCGTGGCGGAGGACTACATGGACCGGCATCTCCACGACCCCGGTCTCGGGGCCGCCCAGGTGGCCGGCGTCATGGGCATCTCGGTACGGCACCTGGGGCGGATCTTCGAATCGACCGGCAGGTCTCCGGCACGGCACATCACGGAACGGCGCCTGGTCGGGGCGCACCGGGAACTCACCGGGCCCGGGGGGCGGGAGACCAGGATCGCCGACGTCGCGCACCGCTGGGGGTTCTCCAGCCAGGCCCACTTCGCCCGACTCTTCCGCTCCAGGTTCGACCTCACCCCGAGCGAGGCCCGCACGGAAGCGACGACGTCGATGCCCCCGAGCAGCACCTCATCGTCTTGACCGCGGAACCCGGCACCCCCTCCCACGACGCCGTGCGCTCCCTCGCCGCCTGGACCGGGATGACCGAGCGGGTCCGGTGACCGCCGTTGCGGACCACCAGCCGACGATCCGCTCGACCCGCTGTTCGGCCAACTCGACTGTGCAGGAGCTGACAGCCGCTTTGTGAGCAAGGGCCGCGTCGGCCCACAGTCTGGGTCCGGTGGAACGCCGTACGGCCGACTCGCTGGTCGACATGGGTGTGTTGGGGCACGGCCCGGTACCCCCCTCGTCCTGGGCAGCTTGATCACTGGGACCGGGCCGCCGGCGCTCGCCGTCAACCACGATTCCATGCACTCCGGCCGCGGCTCCCTTGTTCGGCGCCGTCCGAGGCCGTCCGACGCCGACGGGATCGGCTGACTCCTGACTCCCTCTGCCTCCAACTCCGAGAAAGCTGAGGCTAGTGAGAGATTCCCCGATCTGAAGTTCCCCCGCACTCAGAGAGCCCTCTTTCGCAGACTCGGATCAGCGCTGCCACCGGACGGAGACCCGCGATCCGGGTGGGCGACGAGCGTGCAGGGGACAGCGACGGGCAGGGCCTCAAGACCCCGGGCCGGCCCCGTCGGCGGCCGACCCTGCTCCGCGTGGGGAGACAGCAACTGCCGACCCCAACCCGCGTTGATGCTCATGCTGCAAGGACGCCTCAGCCGTGCCGCCTGACGAACGGCCTACCCCGACCCACACCAGGGGTTGCGTACCGATGGGGTAGCGGGGCTCGTTACGATGCGCTGCGCGTTGCCCCTGAGGCGACGCGGATCCGTTTCCGGAGGGGGATACCTGTGTTCGTGCTGTCCATCCTGCTACTCATAGCGGCAGTCGTGGTTTTTCTGGTCGGTCGTGGCCGTGACGGCGGGGGCTGGAAGCTCGGGGCCGTGCTCAGCGCTGCGGGGGGTGTGCTGGCCGGTGTGTTCGCCTGCGTCCATGTGGTGAGCGCATATGAGGTCGGCGTGCCGGTGACCTTCGGCAAGGTCGGCACGCCGCTGACCTCCGGCATCCAGTTCAAGTCGCCGTTCACCGACGTCACGTCCTTCTCCACCCGGCCGGTGGACCTCAACCTCTACGACAAGGACGTGGTCGAGGTCCGCTCCTCGCAGGGCGGGGTGTTGTACGCGGACGTCACCATCAAGTGGGCGGTGGTGCCGACGAAGGCGGTGGCGCTGTACCGGCTGGCGGGCAGTGAGGAGGCCGTCCAGGAGCGGCTGGTGCTGCCGGACAGCCGCGAGATCATCCGCAATGTTTTCGCGAAGCACACCAGTGAGGAGGGCTACGCCTCCGCCCGCGAGCAGATCGGCTCGCAGATCGAGGACCTCATCAAGGAGCGCCTGGCGCCGCGCGGGATCGATGTCACCGCCGTCAATCTGCGCAATGTGAAGCCGTCGGACACGCTGCAGGATCAGATCGACAAGAAGATCCAGCAGGAGCAGGCCACCGAGCGGTCCGAGGAAGGGCAGCGTACGGCGAAGGCGGAGGCGGAGCGCAAGCGGATCGAGTCCGAGGGCATCGCCGCCGCCAACAAGATCATCGAGAAGTCGCTGAGCGACAAGGTCCTGTACAACCAGTGCCTGGAGGCCTACAAGGAGGCCGCGAAGGCCAACCCGGTGTACGCGGTGCCGTGCGGCACGGACTCGGGCGGCACGCCGGTCATCGTGGACAGCAGCAAGAACTAGCCCCGCGGCCGTACGGCCGACGCCGTTTCGACCTCGTCGGGCCCGGTCGCCGTCGGTGACATCGCGATCCGCACCGCGACCGGACCGGCGCTCGGGCCCGGCATCGGCGTCTCCGGTGCCTGGAGCAGGGCCGCGCTGACGGAACGTCGACGGGCCACAGCCCTGGACCGAGGAGGCACCGGCCGAATGACTCACCAGCCAACTCGGGTGGGCGAGTCGCGAGGCCTCGACTGTGGCATGCGGGGATGAATCATGCGCGCATCGACGTCGAACGCGGTGCTTCTCTTGCGGCCATGCCCAGCCTGCGGCTTGATGACATCGGCTCGGACTGTCCACGACGCCGGGTTGGACGTGTACGTCGTGAGCCCCGGCATTCGAAGGTGATGGGAGGCGAGTTGGCATCGGGGTGCCGGCCTTGTCCACGTGCAGACTGTTTCGCCGGTAGTCGTTCATGGGCCTGGGCCAGTGGTGGGTCGTGCTGGCCTGATCACCCGATTTCGCTGAATATCCAGGGTCAGAGGTGCGCTGGGGCTGTTGCGGGCGCTGCACGAGAGCGGGCGCAGGGTGCCCGAGGACGTCAGCGTGATCGGCTTCGACGACATCCCGGAGGCGAGCTCGTTCCTGCCGCCGCTGACCACCGTGCACCAGGACTTCGCCGAGGTGGGGCGGCTGTGCGCGGAGGGCGTACTGCGACAGATGTGGCAGGACGCGACGGAACACGGGACGACGCTGGTGCCGACACGGCTGGTCGTGCGGAAGAGTGCGGCGCCGCCGCGGTCGCGGTGAGGCGGTGTGGGCGAGCCCGTTGCCGGGCTTCGCAACAGATCAGCTCCGCTAGGAGCGCGAAACGAGACGGGAGCTCCTGGAAGGACGCAGGCTCAGCGGCGGGGCCGAAGACGGTCGTGCTGTCCCGGCCCCGCCGTGGTTGCTCACCTCACCTCACCTCACCTCACCTCGCTGCGGGGGCGGGGGCGGGGGTGCTGCCGGTGGGCTATGTGCCTGTCACCCCGGCTGCGGTCACCGGACCGGGTTCCAGCCGTCGGTGCCGGCCAGGTACTTCTGGGCGGTGTAGTCAGCGGCCTCGGTGGCGGTCAGCTTCGGCGCGTTCGCACCGACGCCGGCTCCGTAGCTGGAGTTGTTGTACTCCTTGAGGCGGGCCCACTCCCAGGGGTAGTCGGGCATCATGTCGACCCAGGGGTTCAGGCTGTCGACGTGGGGCCACACCATGGTGTTACGGACCACTGCCTGGGGCCAGGCATCCGGCGTGTTGTGCCACGGACGGCCGAGGTGCATCGTCCTCGGTGACGCGTCCGTGGTGATCACCTCACTGTCGGTGATGAGGATCCCGTACTTCTTCCTGTAGTCGGTGCTCGGCGCCAGCAGCGTGCCGCCGGGCCACTTGATCATCTGGAGTTTGGACCGGTCGATCACCGCGGTGGCGTTACCGAAGACGAAGTCCACCGTGCCCCTGATGTAGCAGTTGACGAAGTACTGCCGGGCCTGGGTGGTGGGCGTCTCCCCCTTGACGTACAGGGTGTCCTGACGGCCGTAGATATTGACGTTGCTGTATGTCTGCCGGTCACCCATGGCGGCGATCGCGACGGCCTGGGTCTCGTACGGGTCGATCTCCGGGTGGGCCGCGGAGTCGAACGTGTTGCTGATCGTGAGATTCTCGACAGTCAGGTTGGGCGGCCTGAAGGTGGCCACGGCGCTGCCCTGGGTGCCGTACTTCGCGCCGGTCGCAGGGTTGAGCATCCCGTGAGCCCTGGTGTTGTAGATGACGACATCCGCGGCGCCGCCGACGCCCTGGATCGTCAGCCAGGACTTGCTCGCCGGGACGCTGATGACCTCGTGGTAGACGCCCTTGCTGATGGTGATGGTGTTGGTGCCCCCGTCGGGAACGGCGTCGATCGCGGCCTGCACGGTCCAGTAGTCGCCGTCGCCGTCGAGCGAGACGTGCAGCAGGGAGCCCGCGGCAAGACGCCTGCCCTGGGACTGAACGCCCGAGTGGTGGGCCAACATGAGATAGTTCGCGGCCATCGCCACGCCCACGATGACGATGCCGGCGATCTCGACAGGAGCCAGCAAGGCGGCGCTGCCTGCCGCCACCGCCGTCAAGACCGCCTTGCTGAGCGTACCCCAACCGTTCTGGAACGCCATGTGTGTCTGGGTGACGAAGAACGTCTGGCCGTTGCGGAACGCGGTCGCGGTCTCTCTCGCTTGCTGCCGCAACCGAGCGCCTTCGGCGAGTGCCACGATTATCTGAAGGATTGCCGGCGCGACGACACTGACCGCAAGGTCGGTAGCGTCGTTGAGGATTCGCACGGCGTTGCTGAGGCTGGAGGGATTGATGCCCATGCCAAGGCGGTTGGCGCCCTGATTCAGCAGGTCGTTGTAATTCTCCAGCCCGTCGTACCGCGTGCTCGTGGTCGCGACAGTGGACCCCGGCAGCGGAGCATAGGTTGTTGTCGCCGTGTTGCGATACAGGTTGTAGAAGGTGCCCCAGGCAATAGTATTGAGAGCGGTCACCCTGCCAGCCCGCCATCCCAGGACGTAGGTGTCCGACCGGCGAATGAACACCCGGACGACATACGGCATGGCCTCGGCGAACAGGTCGACGGCGATGTACTGGAGGACCCCGAGCGGGTCGGTGACGTCGATCGGGGGGCCGGGGGGGGGCCGTGGAGGTGCCCGCGGCGGGGATCCTGCCGGAGCTGACCGCCGCCCTGATGGCGTTGACCATCGCGGCGTAGCCGCGCATGGCGCCGTCCGCGGCGGTGCCGGGTTCACTGGTGATGTGCCAGCTGACGGCCGCGCCGTCCGTGGCGCTCGCGCTGGGGGCGGCGGCAACCAGCAGGCCCAGGCCGCCGCCGGCCGTTACGCCGGCGGCCGTCAGAGCGGCGAGAAATGACCTCCGGGAATATCCACCCTGCGTCTCGTTCGTCACGTGAGTTCCTTTTCGTGATGAGCAACCCATCGATGTGGACTGCGGCGTGCGGCGGTTACCGATCTTGACGGCGACTTTCATGCGGCACGAGCCGCTCACGGATTGCGGGCGGGCCTGGCCTGCTGTCGCTTCCGGGCGCGGTGTGCGACGGGGCGCGGAACTGACCCACATCGTCGGCGGCCCGGAAGGGCGCGCCCTGTGGTGCGTCAACCGAAAGCCTCGGCGAGGGTCCGCGCCGAGGCCATGGGTACTTGTACGGGGTCCGGGCCCCGTCCCGGGCCCGGGTATATCTACGGGGTTGTCCTACGGGGTGGGTGCCTGGTTGGCTGTCCACCAGGACGCGATCCGGGCGCGGGAACCGAAGCCGAGCTTGGCCAGGATGTTCTCGACGTGGCCGTGGACCGTGCGGGGGGAGCGTCCCAGCGCGGAGGCGATCTGCTGGTTGCTCATGCCCTTGGCCACCAGCGCGGCCACTTCCTGCTCCCGGGGGGTCAGCGGGTTCGGGGCGGGGGTCGTGACGGTCGGCTCGGATTCGGTGCGCAGGGCGTAGGCGATGGCCTCGTCGGGGCGGCGGCGCCCACCCTCCGCCAAGAGCTTCTCGTAAGCCGCCGGGCCCAGGGCCCGCACGATGTCTGCCTCGCACTGGGCGTGCCGGTCGACCATGTGCGGTCCGAATCCGGAGACGTCGGTGTCGGTGACCCGCCAAAGGACACGTGCGGCACCCAGCAGCTGCCCCGCCCGCTTGTGGCGGCCGTCGTCGGCGGTGATCCAGGCAAACTTCTCCAGCATCAGCGCGACCCTGACGTAGTCGTTGAAGCCCTGCGCGTTCTCCAGTGCGGTCCGCATCAGAGCCAAGGCCTCCTCGCGGTCGCCGCGCCTCCAGGTGTCGTAGCCGAGCACACTCTGCGCATGCGCGCGCACCAACAGCTCGTCATGCGCCTCGGCGAGGGCGACCGCCTGCCTGCAGGTCTCCGTAGCGCGCGGATCCCCGAGGTGGGTCTGCGCGGTGGCCATCAGGATCAACGCGTAGACCGCCCCGATTTCCTCGCCCGTCCCCATATGGACGGCCGCTGCTACCTCCAACAAGGACACGGCCTCCTCCAGCCGGCCGCCGTACAACGCCAACGCGCCACGCAGGCTCTGGACGTAGGCGCACACCACCCGGTAGTCCAGCCGCTCGCCCAGCTCCGCGGCCTCGTCCAGCCACCGGTTCGCCCTGGCGTGATCGCGCTGCAGCACCGCCACCAAGGCGGCGACCCACAGCGCCCTGGCCCGGGCCGGGGTGGGCTCGGGTGCGGCGGCGAGCGCCCGGTCGAGCCAGCGGCGTCCCTCACCGAGGAATCCGCCCTCGCACCAGTGGAAGCGCAGCGCGGCGGCCAGCGCCAGGGTGGCCTGCGGGTCGCCGCCCTGGACCAGCGCCGCGCGCAGATTGGCATGCTCGGCATGCAGCCGGGTCAGGTTCTCCTGCCGGACGGGGACGTACCAGACGTCGGCGATGCGCTCGGCGAGGGCCAGATAGAAATCGTGGTGCCGTCGCAGCGTCTGCTGCTCCTGGCCGGACTCGGCGAGCCGCTCACGTCCGTACTCGCGGATGGTCTCCAGCAGCCGGTAGCGCGGCAGGCCCTCGCGTTCGGTAGGCACGACGATCGACTGGACGACCAGCCGGTCGAGGAGATCGAGTACCTGGTCCCGGCCGATGCCGTCGCCCCCGCAGACGGCCTCGGCCGCGTCCAGGCCGAAGTCGCCGGCGAAGACCGACAGCCGGTTCCACAGCAGCCGCTCGGCGGGGGTGCACAGCTCGTGGCTCCAGTCGATCAACCCGCGTAGCGTCCGCTGGCGCGGCCGGGCGACCCGGCTGCCGCTCGCGAGCAGCCCGAAGCGGTCCTCCAGCCGGTTCACCGCCTCGTTGACGGTCAGGCTCCGCAACCGGGACGCGGCCAGCTCGATCGCCAGCGGCAACCAGTCCAGGCCATCGCACAACCGGAGGAGCTGGCCGCGGTTACCGCCGGTTACCTGGAACTCCGGGCGCACGGCGGAGGCCCGGTCCCGCAGCAGTTCCACCGCGTCATCCGGCTCCAGCGGAGGGATCGCGAAGACGTGCTCGCCGTAGATTCCCAGCGCCCGGCGGCTCGTCGCCAGAACGCGCAGCCCAAAGGACGCTGACAGCAGCGCATGTGCCAGCTCGGCGCAGGCGTCGACGAGGTGCTCGCAGTTGTCCAGAACGATCAGCGGACCGCGGCGCGCCAGGAAGGTGGCGAGCTGATCGATGACCGGTCGGGTGCCCAGGTCCGGCACCCCCAGCGCGGACGCCACGGCGTTCGCCACCAACGACGGGTCCCATACCGGCGCCAGATCCACCAGCCACACCCCGTCGGCGAAATCCGTCGCCGACGCGGCGGCCACCTCCAGCGCCAGCCGTGTCTTGCCCGCCCCGCCCATACCGGTGAGCGTAAGCAGCCGCGTGGTCCCCAGACGGCGGCGCACTTCGGCGAGGTCGCGGCGCCTGCCCACAAACGTGGTCAGGGCGGCGGGCAGATTCCCCGCCTCCGATATCTGGATGGTCAAGTTTCCTCTTGCCTTCTACGGCTCGTACTCGTCCCGCAACATCAAGGACGCCTGCCGGCGGTGGCAGCACGCTTCGTCGCGGGCAGTCGGGACGCAGTCCCGTCCCCGTGCCCCATCCCTGCAACCGGCACAAGATGTCATCAGTGACGACTGCGGTGTGCGGTGGTCACAAGGCGGAACGGCCATATTCGCATCTATGCCGCTGAAGCAGTATCCAGTGGGCATAGGCCCCAGGGGTGGACTTGTGGTTCAGGTCTCACGCCTATGTGGCAGTAGCCGGTCTCGTAGGGATGGTGGGACGTGTCGGCGCTCGGGCCCCTCCAGGTCGCCCTGGCGCACCTCAACGCCCCGCACGACACCGACTACTCCCTCGTGATGGCCGGGGCGCTGATGAGCGCCGTCCCGCTGATCATCGTGTTCCTGTTCGGGGCACGGCACTTCCTGAGGGATCTCGCGGCGGGGGCGACGAAGGTGTGACAGGACCGCGCACGCCTTGCCCGCGCTCCGAGCCGGGCGCACGCTGGCCCTATGGCTGCGCACGACGGCTCCATGCTGATCACCTCCGTCCAGCGGGCCTTCCGCCTGCTGGAGGCGGTGAGCGCGCACGAGAACGGGGCGCTGGCCAAGCAGCTGGCACGCGAGACGGAGCTGCCCCTGGCCACCGCCCACCACCTGCTGCGGACCCTGGTCCACGACGGCTACCTGCGGAAACTGGACGACGGCGGATTCGTCCTGGGGGACAAGCTGGGGTCGTTGCAGGTCGTTGCAGGTCGTTGCAGGTCGTTGCAGGTCGCGGGAGGCGGGCAGGCGCTGCTCAGCCGTGTCCGTCCCACGCCGGCCGCGCTGCGGGACGAACTGGCGACCGCCGCCTACCTCACCTTCTACGAGGAGGGCGAGATCAGGGTCGACGGCAAGGGCGTGGTCATAAGACCCGAAGCCCCGCGCGAGGACACCGCGAAGTCCGCGGCCGCCAAGGGCGGCAACGCGATGGCATGCGGTCGGTGAGGGCCTGACCGCGCTGAGCGCCGGGCTGTGCGTGAGGTGCTCCGGCCGGAGGCTGGGGTGAGCCTCGCATGTGCTGACATCCAGGGCGACCGGCTTCCGTCGGCGGCCCTGACGATGACGGGTGTCGAAGCGCCGCCCCGCTGACCGACTACGCACACCGGACGGCCAGAACACAACGGCCTGCGCCCTGCTGCGCGCCGCAGCCTGGAAGCGCGCCGGCACCGAGGCCGCCAGCGAGCAAGCATCCCGACGGGCTGCCCCAGCGCGAAGGCAGGGCGGCCCGGCCCACCATCACCGTGTGCCGGGATTATTGCTGCGGCAAGGGGTGCAACCATCGGGCCGGCTCGGCCGTCTCCCCTGATGTCGGACATTCGCACACTTGGGGGCACGAAATGACAGGAAAAAGGACAGTCTGGGTGACCGCGGTCCTGGTGACCGCCACGCTGGGCGCCGTCGTGGTGCCGACCGTGGCCACAGCGGCAGCCGCCCCGCAGGCGGCGGCCGCCTGCCCGACCGGCTGGGGGAGCCTCGGCAAGGTGGACTGGTCCAGCACGTCGGGCGAGTACATCACGAATGCCAGGACCGGTCGCCACGACTGCTATGACCGGTTCGTCGTCGACGTTCCGGGCGCGTCCGCCGACCAGATCGGGTACACCGTGCACTACGTCGACCAGCTGATCCAGGACCCGACCGGCGACCCCATCCCGGTCCGCGGCGGCGCCATCCTGGAGGTAATCGTCAGGGCGCCCGCCTACGACTCCGGCGCCCCCACGTACCCCGGCCAGGCGGGACAGCCTCTGCCGGGATTGAACCTCACCGGGTACCGCACCTTCCGGGACGCAAAGTTCGCCAGCTCTTTCGAGGGCCAGTCGCAGTTCGGACTCGGGGTCCGCGCCCGGCTGCCCTTCCGGGTGCTGCAGTTGGACGGGCGTCTCGTGGTGGACGTGGCCCACACCTGGTGAGCCACCACCGCCGGCCAACGCCGTTACGTCTGACAGGTGGGCCTGACCGACAGGCCTTGCGTACGCGGCAACGTCACCCGCAGCCCGTCCTCGTCCCGGACCGCCGCACGAGCGGCCCGGGACGGTGCACAACGCCTTCCGCACAGACTCCGACCCCCGCCAAGTGGCCCACCGGCAACTGCAGTCGCGGGGAAGAACGCCTCCTCCGGCGGCGCTGCCGCGGACGTCGCAGGCAGTACGGCCGGGGTGCCGGCCGCCCCCTGCCCGCCTGAAGTGCGGCGAGCCCTGGCACGAGATCAGCGTCGACGCCTTGGGGCCGTCGGCGCGGGCGCTACCTGACACTGCCCATCCGGCGAACCGCTCCCCGGCCGGACAAGCCACCTGCGACGCAGGCGCCCGGCTGCCGCAACAGACCCAAGGCGTGCGCCCTTCGGCGGTACGGCCGACCCCGCCGGCCTTCCCCATCCTGGCCACAGCCGTCACCGCGGGCCCGCTTGCCGCCCTGACGCCCGCCGTGTCAGCTCAGGCCGCCAATGCAGCTCGGCGCTCAAGGTCTGCAGGGTGCGCTACGGCACCGACCATGTCACCCACAAGGAACTGGGCAGCATGATCCGCCGCTACATCATTTGGTGAAACCGCCATGCGGGCGACCGGCGAACCGCGCCATTGCGTACATGGATTTCGATTTCTGAAATGAGGAAATCGCGACCGCGGAATTACTGATTGTTGGGCCGAAGCGCGACAGTTGCCACAAGAGCAGGTCGTCTGTCACCAAAATCTGCAGCTGAGCTCCGGCAGCGCCTGGCCCGGTGCCCCGCCAACCGGATGGGTCTTCTGGGTCAACGCGGCACGGCATCAGGCCCCGGGCTTGATGAGCCCGCATGCTGATGGCCTGCCAACCAGGAGAGAGGCCGTGGTCGATCCCAGTCCCGAGGGAACCCGGATGCCGGCATCCACCGGCTCGGGCCGTGACACCGCCGGTCAGCCGGGGGTCATCGGCATCGGACTCGCTGCGGTGCTGACGTTCTCTCTCGCGCAGGGCTCGTGGGAGTGGTTCTCCGCGTACATCGGGGTGACGCTTCTTGCGGTGATCTTCTCCTTTTCCCGACCGCCGGTGCGGATGCCTGGCATGCGGTCTGCGTACCTGTGGAATCTGGCGGCGTATTCGCTGGTCGTGGGCCTGTGCGTAGCGATCGCACTGGCCCCCGCGCTACAGCGCTGGTCGTGGTTCTTCCCGATGCCAGGAGCCCGTGAAGGGTGCCCTGAGCTGGGGAAGTACGAGGGCATCCGAACACAGGCCGCGCTGGCGAACCTGGTTGGCCGCGACAATGCCGCCTTGGCCTATGCGCGGGACGTCCAAAGCCATGCCGCCGTCGCCGACTGTCTGGCGGCGACTACGACCCGGTGGCTGCCGGTATACGGGGGCGCGGCAGCCGTAGCGGCAGGTCTGGCCGTGTGGCTTCTTGACCGCGCTCGGGTGAGGAAGCAGGCGGCCACGGCCGACCGGCCTCCTCCTGGTCAAAGCTGAGCGGGCGCGCCAACGCGACAGGCTGGCCAAGAAGTAGTTGCCGGTGGATTCTCAACCTGAGTCGGTTCGTGGCTCAGCGCTGCGGTGATGTCGGTCGACGGAATATCGCCGTCCAGTGCCGAGCGGTCAGCGCTTCAGCAGCCGTCAGCCACGCCACGCCCAACCAGGGGTAGGCCGTAGCGCCAGCACGGACGTCCATGTCAACTCGGCTTTGGCGGCATCCGGGGGCGTTCCGACGGCGACCTGGACGGGCCACGCCAGGATCATCGCGGCGACCAGTCCGCTGACGGCGGCCTCGTGCGGCAGCCTGGCTGCGAGTTCCACGCGCTGGTCGCCCCTGAGCTGGCGTCCGAAGGCGGCCAGCACGGCGCGCGAGGCCTTCTGCGGCCCGTGCGCGGGTGGGGTACGCCTCTTCGTAGCGCACTCTTTCCAGTATCAGTATCTGCTCGAGCGTCATGCCCGTGGTGTGCCGGCACGGCTCTTGCAGGGAAGACATCGGGGACGCGGTTTTCTTTCTCATCTGAGGTGGGTCGTGAAGCGTTGGCCGTGGGCTCACCCGCCGGCCACCGGTGCCGCTCGGTCAGGGAAGTGGGGCGCCGGCCTGGACGTGCACCCGCCGGTCTGTTCGAGCAGTGGACGCGTTGGTCGCGATGGCGGTCACGTGGATCTCGCGGCCGGCGCTGGGTGACCCGGCTCAGGTCGATTCGGCTGTCGGCCGGGGGAGAGCGGACGCCGAAGCGGTCGGCCTCGATGTACCCGGCGTTCCTGGTGTCTTCCCGGGGTGAAGTAGACCAGCCGCAGGGCCGATCATCGCCGTGCCAACCTGACGGTCATGACGGTCGCGCTCGTCCAGGTCGAGGTCGGCCATGCCTCATCGGTCTGCGCGCAGCGGCCGTACACCGCTGAGGCGGCAGCGAAGCAAGCGGTGGGGGATGCCCGCGACGCAAGCAGGATCGCGGGCGCCTCCCGGCCGCACATCGCACGTGTCCCGGCTCTGTGCCCTCAGCCGAGCCGGATGATCCCCCGCTCCAGCGCCGCGGTGACAGCGGCCGTGCGGTCGGCGACGCCGAGCTTGGCGTAGATGTGCAGCAGGTGGGTCTTGACCGTGGCCTCCGACAGACGTAGGGCGCGGCCGATCTGTTTGTTGCTCTGCCCTCGGGCGACCGCGGAGAGGACCTCGACCTCACGGCCGGAGAGGCTGGCTCCCCTGTCGCCGCGCATGTGGGCGAGTACCTTGGCGGCCACGGAGGGGGACAGAGCTGCCTCTCCGCGTGCCGCGGTGCGGATGGCCGTGCAGAGCTCTTCTCGTCCGGTGTCCTTGAGCAGGTAGCCGGCCGCGCCGGCGTCGATGGCGGCGGTGATGTCGGCGTTGGTGTCGTAGGTGGTCAGGACGAGCACCCGCACGTCGGGGTGCGCGGTGCGGATGGCGGCGGTGGCGGCGGCGCCGTTGATGCCGGGCATCTGCAGGTCCATGATGACGACGTCCGGCGTGAGTACGGCGGTCTGTTGCAGGGCTTCGGCGCCCGTGGCGGCCTCGCCGATCACTGTGAAGTCCGGCTGGGTGGCGAGGAGGGCGGTCAGCCCGTCGCGTACGACGGGGTGGTCGTCGACGACCAGGATGCGGATCCGGGGCGTGGTCATGGCACCATCACCGCTCGTGTGGTGCGGGTGGTGTCGTTCGGCGCACCGCACGTGGAGGTGTCTGCTGAGATGTCCGTGGAGTCGTTGGTGGCTTCACCGGTCGGTGACGCGGCCGGGAGCGGCATGGTGACGGTGACGGTCGTCCCCTCACCGGGGGTGCTCTCCACCGCGAACGCCCCGCCCACGGAGGCGACACGTTCCCGCATCGTGGTCATCCCGACGCCCGGATGCCGAGTCGCCGGTGTGAAGCCGGTGCCGTCGTCCTGTATGTCGATGGCCAGTACGTCATCGAGGTAGGAGAGCGTCACGGACACGCTCGCCGCTTGGGCGTGCCGTCGTGCGTTGGTCAGTGCTTCCTGCACCACCCGCAGCAGTTCGCCCTCGGTGCCGGCGGGCAGGGCAGCGGGTTGGCCGGTGACCGTCGCAAAAGCCTCGATGCCGGTCTCCTCAGCCAGCCGACGGGTGAGCTCGCGGACAGCGTCTGTCAGAGGTGTGCCGTCCAGCGGTGCCGGGCGCAGCGCGTGTACGAGGCGACGGCTTTCGGCGAGGTTGTCCCTGGCGGTGCGCATGGCCTGTTCGACGCGGCGGGCCGCAGGGGCACCGGGCGCGAGTTCGTCCCGTACGGAGTCCAGCAGCATGGCGATCGACGCGAAGCCCTGCGTCAGGGTGTGTGGACCTCGCGGGCCAGGCGCTGGCGTTCGGCCAGGACGCCGGCCGAACGCTCTGCGGCCGCTCGTTCGGCCTGGGTGGCGGTGAGCTCGTCCAGGAGCCGCTGGCGTTTGTGACCCTCTCGCTCGAGAGTGGCGATGTAGCCGACGATGGTGACCGCAGCCGCCATGCCAAGAGCGCACCCCAGGAACTCCCGCACGTCGACGTGGCCGTCGGTCGCGAAGCGCTGCCCCAACCAGACCGCTCCCACCACCAGCACCGCTGCGGCCGACCACCCGGCCCGCCGCAGGCAGTACGGCGCCAGTACCGCCAGCCCCACCGGAAGCAGCGCGGGGTCCACCGCGGCCATGACCGCCCACCCGACTGCCGCCCCGATGAGGTAGGTCAGCGGCGGACCATCGGCCCCGCCGCGCAGCACGTTCCAGTACGTGTACCAAGCGATGAATCCCACTGCCAGTCCGACCTGCGGCAGCGCAGCGCCGGTTGTCATGTCCGATCCTGCCAGAGCACCCAGCACGGACAGGGCGAGCACGGTGAGGAAGAAGGCATGTTGCAAGGCGGCCTGCCACCGCTCCCGAGCTTGCTGCTGCGCCATGGCCACCAGCGTAGGCGCACTACGCGGTCGCCCGGATCGGGCAATCGGTGCGGTCGGGATCAACCGGATGGCTGGCGGGAGATGCACCGACCGGTTGATGCGCAGCACTGAGGCGGGGCGTGAGGATCGGCCGGTGACCGACACGACGGAACCATCCGCGTGGAACCGTGCCCGCCCGGTGACCGCACTGCGCAGCGAGCGTGCCATGCAACGCACGCACCCCGAGCCGTGCTGTGCCACACACCACAACCCGTGAGGAATGACCAGTGAGTCTGGCCTTCATCCCCAGCCCGTCAACCAGTGAGCTCCATCTGGGCCCGCTGCCGCTGCGCGGCTACTCCTTGCTGATCATCCTCGGCATCGCGGCAGCGATCTGGCTGGGGACCCGTCGCTGGGTGTCACGGGGCGGCGAGAAGTCCACTGTGTCGGACATCGCGCTGTGGGCGGTCCCGCTCGGCATCGTCGGTGCCCGCCTCTACCACGTGGTCACCACCAGCGAGCCGTACTTCGGCGACGGAGGCGACCCGGTCAGGGCCCTGTACATCTGGGAGGGAGGTATCAGTATCTGGGGGGCCGTTGCCGGTGGGGCCGTCGGTGCCTGGATCGGCTGCCGCCGCAACGGCGTCGCCCTGTCCACGTTCGCCGATGCCGTCGCCCCCGGCATCGCGCTGGGCCAGGCCATCGGCCGGTGGGGCAACTGGTTCAACCAGGAGCTGTACGGCAGGGCAACGACTCTGCCCTGGGGCCTGGAGATCGACGCGGAGCACCGTCCCGAGGGCATGCAGGACTTGGCCACCTACCATCCGACGTTCCTGTACGAGTCCTTGTGGAACCTCGGCGTGGTTGCCCTGGTCATCTGGGCCGACCGCCGTTTCCGCCTCGACCGCGGCCGCGCGTTCGCGCTGTACGCCGCCGCCTACACCGCCGGCCGCTTCTGGATCGAATACCTGCGGGTGGACGAGAGCCACGAAGTCCTCGGTCTTCGCCTGAACGACTGGACGTCGCTCCTGGTCTTCGCGGCCGCCGTCACCTTCCTCGCGGTCATGAGAAGGCGTCCCGCTGCGGACCGTTCCGCCGCCGCCGACCCCGGCGCGCTGTCTGGGCGAGAAGCGGTCGACAGCGGGTGAACCGGAAGCTGACTGCCGGGTTGGGGGTGCCACAGGCCGGACGCCCCCACGTCCGGTCCCCAGCGGGCGCCGGTGATGTCGAGGCGGTCGGCCCGGTCGGCGATCAGGCGGCGGCAGGCGCCTTCGACACACCGACGGCCTACACAACAGCGCAACAGGCAGCAACGACCCCAGCACTGCCCACTGTTCATCTGAGCAATCACCTCGCCCTACATCGAGATCATCACGGCATGGGGCGAGTCACCCCCCAGCGTGGAAGGCATGGCAGGATCGCGGCCATGTCCCTCAGCGTTCCCCGCCTCCGGATCGGCTCGACCGAGATCATCGCCCTCGCCGACGGCGAGGGCCCGTTCTTCTCCCCGCGCGCCGAGGCTTTCCCCGAGGCCACCGCTGCCCAGTGGGCCGACGCCGACCGCTACGACCCGGGCGCGGTCGATGCCGAGGGCCGCTGGCGGCTCCAGTTCCGCGCGTACGCGATCCGCGGCGACAAGGGCCTCACCGTCGTGGACGCCGGGATCGGTCCGGCGGACAGTCCGGCCGCCTCGTGGGCGCCCGTGCCCGGCGCGCTCCCCGAGTCGCTCGCCGCCGCGGGCATCGACCCGGCCGAAGTCGACACAGTGGTGCTCACACATCTGCACACCGACCACGTCGGGTGGGCGGTCGTGACCGAGGCGGCCGTCCCATCAGCGGGCGGCGCGATGGACGGCAACGCTTCGACCGGCGGCGCGACCAGCGGCCGCCGCCCATACTTCCCGAACGCCGAATACCTGCTCCAGCGGGCCGAGTTCGACGCCCTCGACGCGCTCAACCCGCAGCTTCGTGAGACCCTCACCGACCCGCTCGCGGCCGCCGGTCGGCTCCGGCTCCTCGACGGGGACACGCCGCTGCGCGCCGGGCGCGCCGTCGCCACGCCCGGTCATACGCCCGGACATCAGAGCGTGTTGGTCGCCGACGGGCGCGAGCTGGCGCTCGTCACCGGCGACCTCCTGGTGCACGCGCTCCAGCTGCTCCACCCCGAGCTCGCCTACGCACACGAGGTAGACCCTGAGGCGGCCAGGCACTCAAGGGAGCGCATGCTCGGCCGCGAGACCGCCACCACGCTGCACCTGGCGACGCCGCATTTGACGGAGCCCTTCCTCTTGGCGTGATTCGCGGCCGTTCGGCGCGGGTCAGGCCGCGAGGGCATGGAAGATCTTGACGTCCTTGACCTTGTCGGCGACGTTGCGCCGACCCCCGATCTCGCGGAACGCCTGGAGGAGGACGGGCAGGACGCGATGCTCAGCTTCGAAGTTCAGCCCAACGGCCGATTGGAGCTGGACGTCGAACGGCTCGGGCGCTCGGCGAGAGCGAGTCGCTGAAGTGGCTGCGCAACACAACCTCGAAGAATGCTCCCGAAGTTCGATCTGCTGCCGGACCGGCTGTGCGATGAGGAAGCAGCGTTCCCCACGCCGCTGCCGCTTGACGAGTGAGCAACGTGAGATGTCTGCCGCAAGGTGGCGTGTACAGCCGAATAACTACAAGCGGGACTTTCTCAGTTGTTGAGCAGCCGCCAGGTGGTGAGCGCGAGCCCGGCTCGTATCAAGCCAGTGGGCTCGGTGAGTTCGATGTTCAGGGTCTTACCGATCCGTTCGAGTCGGCGGGCAACGCTGTTGTGGTGCAGGTGGTGCAGGTGGTGCAGGTGGTGCAGGTCGGCGGTCCGGCGCAGGGCGCCGGTGGCGCAGTAGGCGTCCAGCGTCTCCAGATTCAGCTCCTGCGGGCTGCCGGCGCTGCGGGCGATCGCGGCCACGCCGGTGTTGTCGCGCGCGTTGCCTTGGGGAACCTGCGCGAGCAGTGCCAACGCACCGAGTTCGACGTAGGGGACTGTCGGGCGGTGCGGGGTGGTGAAGCGGAGAGCTGTCCGGGCTTGCTGCCAGGACAGTTCAGGGCTTTCGGCCGCGCCGATGCCCGCGCGTACGCCTGCCGGAAACCGGGTCTGGTCCACGGTGGTCGCCAGGATGACGCCCACGTCGGCGAGCGGTGCTGCCTTGACTGTGCGAGCCGGGCAGATCCGGGTGCCGATCTGGGCGAGTGACGGTCGCGGAGCCTGTGAGTCCGAGCCTGGGGCGCGTCTGACGCCGCCCAGGCCGACCAGCACCCTCCCCACCATCGGTGAGACCACCGCCAGAAGACCCATCGCCGACAGACACCGGAAGCTCGTCTGCCGCGCTGCGAACCCGACATCGCCGTCCGTATTCGCCATTTCACCGTACCCGGGCCCTGCGGATGGCCGGATGGCACGGTCCGCGTCGACGCGCCCGCCGAGCGAGACGGTCTGCTGCCCGGTCGCGCTGAACATTCGCGGCGGCGGGTTTACCTTGGGCAGCATCGAGCAGTTGACGCCGCCGCCTGTCGGCGAGCGAACCGGGTGTCGACCCCGACCGCCTCGGCCTCGTCGGAGAAACCGGGGGAGGCGGCCTCGCCGCCGCGGGGCCCTCGGAGCAAGGGACCGCGGTGGACCCGCGCTCCGCTGTCAATACCTGGGGGCCGCCGATCCCGACGACCGCCTCCAGACACCGCCAAAGCGCCCCGACGACGACGTGCCGCTGCGGAACCGCCAGGCACCACAGATCAGTTGGGACGGCTACCTCGGCGCGGGCACCGGGGCACCGCCCATGTCCCCCTTCGCCTCGCCTCGCCCGTACGCGCGGAGAACCTGTCCGTGCGCCGAGGCCTCGGCGTATACAGCGGCTCACGCACTCGGCCCCGGACCGCTGGGCCCGTCACGACACAGGGATCCGCGTGCAGGCCGACGAGGGCATCGCGCGCCTGTCGCCGGCTGCCTTCGCCAGGGTTTGTGCGCGGGCTCTGCCCGGCCGAGGTCGCCCAGCGGGCAGGGAAACGGCGCGGAGGTTCTCTTGTCTCCGTGCGGTGTCTCCCTGCCCGGCGCAGCGCAGGGCTCAGTATTGCTCGGTCTCCACGAAACCGGCGTCCGCGTCGTCGTCCGCACCGAGTGCGGCGGCGGTCGGGTCGAATCCGGGCGGGCTGTCCTTGAGGCCCAGGCCCATGCCGGCCAGCTTCGCCTTGACCTCGTCGATCGACTTCGCACCGAAGTTGCGAATGTCCAGGAGGTCGGCCTCGGAGCGGGCGACGAGCTCACCCACGGAGTGGACGCCCTCGCGCTTGAGACAGTTGTACGACCGAACGGTGAGGTCGAGGTCCTCGATCGGCAGGACCAGGTCGGCGGCGAGGGCGGCGTCCGTCGGGGACGGGCCCATGTCGATGCCCTCGGCGTCGATGTTCAGCTCACGGGCGAGACCGAACAGCTCGACCAGGGTCTTACCGGCGGAGGCCATGGCGTCACGGGGACGCATGGACTGCTTGGTCTCGACGTCGACGATCAGCTTGTCGAAGTCGGTGCGCTGCTCGACACGGGTCGCCTCGACCTTGTACGTGACCTTGAGAACCGGCGAGTAGATGGAGTCGACCGGGATACGGCCGATCTCCTGCCCGACCTGCTTGTTCTGCACGGCGGAGACGTAACCGCGGCCACGCTCGACCGTCAGCTCCATCTCCAGCTTGCCCTTGCCGTTGAGCGTGGCGAGGACGAGGTCGGGGTTGTGCACCTCGACACCGGCCGGGGGCGCGATGTCGGCGGCGGTGACCAGACCCGGGCCCTGCTTGCGCAGGTACATCACAACGGGCTCGTCGTGCTCCGAGGAGGCGACCAGCTGCTTGATGTTGAGGATCAGGTCGGTGACGTCCTCCTTGACGCCCGGCACGGTGGTGAATTCGTGCAGGACACCGTCGACGCGGATGGACGTGACCGCCGCACCCGGGATCGAGGAGAGGAGCGTGCGGCGCAGGGAGTTGCCGAGGGTGTAGCCGAAGCCCGGCTCCAGTGGCTCGATCACGAACCGGGAGCGGAACTCGTCGACGACCTCTTCGGTCAGGGACGGACGCTGAGCAATCAGCACGAGGTGTTGCCTCCAGGGGTTTGGCGCCCGCTATGTGACGCCGTAGACACCATGAAGGGTACGGGGGCTACGGCTGCGAGTCCGACAAGTATCACGTGGAGTACTCCATCAGCCGCAGTGAGGACGACGGTACCCGAGATCGGCAGGGGGTCGGCGGTCCGCAGGGCCGCAGCGTGTAGCGCGCCAGGACCCGCGACGGCGCCGTGCATGTCACCAGGGGTGCCGTTCGGCACAGCCACCTGGGTGCGTCCACTCGTGGCGGGTGGTTCGGGAAGTCGTGCGGGAGGTTTTTCCACGGGATTCCCGTGCGGTTGACGTAGAGGAGCGTGTCGAAGATGTCGCGCAGTTCGACCAGCACCGGCGGGGCCGGAGGGGTCGGCCGGTGGGTCTGCGGTCGAGTTGGGCTTCCTCCACGCGGATAAGGTCGGTTCGATCAACGCCCATCGGGCGTCGGACAGGTCGCTGGGGTACGGCTTGCGCTGGCTCCCGAAAGGGCTTCCGACACGAACGGCGCCGCTGACAACTTTACTTGACCAATAGCACGTTTCTGTGACGTCCATGGACCAGATGGAATCTGGGTGCGATACGCGGAGTAAATGTGCGCCGAGGCCGAGGCCGAGGCCGGAGCCGGAAGGCCCTGAAGCTCAATGCAACGCGCAAATCACTCAAACGCCTGTGCCCACCCTGCGGGATTGGGGGAGTCCGCCCCACAGCCGCGGCCTGGTCGCGCGACGGGTTCCAGGCCTGCCTGCGCCCTGGAATGCTATGACGGACCCTGCAGTCCGCTCGGCCACCAGGGAGTAAGTTTCCCGCTGGTAGGTTCCGAGGAGCTTGGGCCTGCCGTTTCTTGCGGCTGACGGCGCCCGTTCCGGCCGGGCAACCGGCGCCGCCGTCCCCGCTCCTGGCCACGCCCACGCCCACTCATCCCGTCCCGCGTCGGGAGTATCCACCCCGACGGGTGACTATGGGCTGACGGGACTTGTACAGGGTCGGCGAGCGCGCGGTCAGAACCAGTGCAGGCAGTGCGGGGGACGGTCGGTGCGGAAGAGGGCGTCGGCGAGGGTGGCCGCGCCCGGGTGGTGGGCCCGGATGTGTCCGGCACGCACGAGCGTGCTCGGGGCGGTGCCGCCGAGGAACGGGTCGTCGACGTCGAGGACGAGTTCGCCGTCCGTGAACCAGCCACGTACGGCCAGCGCACGCGGGACGTCAAGGAGCTGTACGTAGAGCCAGTCCATGGGCGTCGCTCACCTGGCCGGCGCGGAAGTCCGCAAGCTGCCGGCGCAGCGGGTGCTCGGGCGGGACGTGCTTGAACACGACCTGGGAGACCAGGTCGTGTCCGAGTACGAACCGGGCCAGGGCTGTGAAGACGGCGTCGTCGGTGGCGATGGTCTCGTCGACCGCCAAGGTGTTGGACTCGCCGATCGAGTAGCCGGCGTACCCGTCCGGGACACCGTCGGCGTCCCGGTGGACGGCGACGTAGCGCGGAGTCGGAGAGATCGGGGGCTGCCCCGCGCGCAGGGCCCACCAGCGGTGCGGCCGGGACAGCGCGCCGGGCTGGGCGCGGCGATAGCGGTCGTAGACCACTTCCAGGATCTCTCCGCACTCGGCCCGACGCAGCACCGCCACCGAGCCGTTGTCCGAGCCGGTCGCTGGTGCGTCGGCCGCTCCGCGCGCCCGGGGGACGGTGAGGGCGGCCTTGTGGCGCGGCACAGTCAGTTGCGCCGTGTAGATCGCCGGTCCGTAGCCGAACCTGCCGTAGATCGGGCCTCGGAGGCCAGCAGCACGGAGAGGAACTCCCCGCGGGCCCGCAACTCGATGAGTTGGTGCCGCATCATCGTGCTGAGTAAGCCTTGGCGCCGGTGGGAGGGCAGGACGCCGACGGCGGTCACCCCGGAGGCCGGGACGATGGTCTCACCGGGCAGGGTGAGCTCGAAAGGGTACGCGGCAGCGGTGCCGATGGGCCGCCCGTCCGCCGTCAGGGCGAGCTGGCAGAGGTCCATTTCGAGCGCCGACCACCAGAGCCCGCCGCCCTCGACCGGGGCTTCCTGGAACCGCCCGAACGCGGCATGGACTGTGTCGACGAAGACGTCGAGATCCTTGTCGGTCGTGGAACGGATCTCCATCGTTGCCGCTGCATGCCTCCCCATACCATTCCCGCACTGGCTGCCGTTGTGCCGGCCAGTGATGCGCGGCGCGCGAGAGCGTGCTCTATGGGACGATCCACTGTTACCACTTTGGCTCAACTCGTCTTCTGGCACACACGATCGCCGCGCACCGATGTCATTGCCCAACCGGTGAGCCACCTCTTGGCAGTGGGGATGACCACACCATGGGACATCGCCGCGTTGAGGAAGGTGTAGGCGCTCCGAATCGTGTTCTCCCCGCCCTGGCCGCCCCTCGCTGTCCCCTGGTGCACAGGCCCTGAGCAGATATTCGGTTGCTCGCCGGTGAGGGTGGTGGATGCAATGTCCGGCATGGTGACTGAGGTCCGCCCGCCGCGACAAGATGAGATGGCTGCGTACTACCGGGCATTGCCCTTTGCGAACGGGTTGCCGAGCTGGGAGCCTGCTGACGCCGCGTGGCACGGTGGCCCCGAGCCGTGGCCTCCTCAGAACACACCTGCGAGCACTGAGCAACTCGAGAAGTTGGCTGCGGCCGACATCGAGGACGGGGCCTTCCACCCGATCGCGACGTTCGTCGACGGCAGGTGTGTCGGCGCATCGGCGACCATCTCCTTCGAAGTGACGGTCCCCGGCGGGGGAACGGGGAGGATGGCCGGCGTCACTGCTACCGGAGTAATCGCGACGCATCGCCGGCGCGGTTACCTGCGGCGGATGATGCAGGCCATGTTCGAGGCAGCCCTGGAGCGAGGCGAGCCGTTGGCGATGCTCAGCGCGAGCGAGGGCAGCATCTACGGACGGTTCGGGTTCTCGCCCGCGACCTACCGCACCCGGTGGGAGCTGTCCCGCCACGAAGCGGCCCTCCTTCCGGCAGAGCCGGATCCCGGGTCGCTGGAGCTGGTCGACGCTGCGCAGGCGAAGAGGGCTTGGCCCCGGGTGCATACGGACGTGCGGGCTCACCGCGTCGGAGAGCTCAGCCCTCTGCCCGGGCGCTGGGAAGGGCTGTCCGACGAAGCGGACGGCACCAACGGACCGCTGCGCTTCCTCGCCCACCGCGACCAGCACGGCGATGTGGACGGCATCGCCAACTTCCGACTGCCGTGGTCCCCGACCGCGGACCGTGCCGGAACGCTCGTGGTGGAAGCCCTGGAGGCGACGAACCCTGTGGCCTACCGTGCCATGTGGGGACTGCTGAGCGACTTCGACCTCACCAAGACCGTCGTGGCGCCTGGCCGTCCGCGCGACGAACCCCTGCGGTGGATGCTCACGAATCCGCGAGCGATGCGCATCACCCGCCAGACGGACAACCTCTGGGCGCGTCTTCTCGACGTCCCCCGAGCCCTGACGCAACGCTCGTACCTCACGCCCGACAGGCTGACATTCACCATCGACGACGACCAGATGTGCCCGGCCAACAACGGGACATGGCATCTGAAGGCAGACGACCCCGTGGTGACGTGCGTTCCGACCGACGAGGCGGCGGACCTGACCATCACGCTCTCAGCGCTCAGCTCGCTCTACTTCGGTGGCATGTCGGCGCACCACCTGGCGCATGCGGGCCACATCACTCCGCACACCGACGGCGCGATCGGACAGCTTGCCCGGATATTCCGGACCGACCCCGAACCGCACAACTCCTTCGGCTTCTGACGACGGCCTCCTCGCTGAAGTAGCGGGTGTCCGCCTCGGAACCGGCGATTATCAGCAGAGGCCGCGGAGAGATCGACTCGACGTGGATGAACGCGTCGAACGCCATCTGCTTGTCGAGGCTGTGAAGACGTACTTGCCGGGCGCGTTCGGGTGCTGCCCGCGGGGGGTGCAGTAGTAGTCGTATCCCTCGCGGTACAGCTCCGGCGTGTCCTGCGTGATCTCCTCGGCGGACATGGGCACGAAGTTGATCATGAGGAGGGGTTCGCCCGCCTCCTCCCGGCGGGCCGAGCCGACGTCGAACGCGCTGACGGTACCGACCGCCTTGATCCGCGCCTCGGTCTGCGCCGCGTTGACGGTGTAGCCGCCACCGGCGCAGATGCCCAGGGCGCCGATGCGGTCCGGGGCCACCTGGGGGAGTTTGCTGACGTGGTCGACCGCGCACCGGATGTCCTCGACACGGTCGCCGGGGACCTCGTACAGGCGTGCTCCGCCGCCGCTCTCGCCGTAGTGGGAGGCGTCGTAGGCCGAGGCGATGAAGCCCTGTTCGGCGAGCTTCTCGACGTACAGGCCGGAGGTCTGCTCCTTCACCCCGCCGAACGGGTGAGTGGGTGGCGACGATGGCGGCGTACTTCTTGTTCTCGTCGAAGCCCGGGGGCAGGAAGAGGTTTCCCACGACCTGGTGGGTGCCGTGCTGGAAGCTGACCTACCCGGTCGCCGACCGCGTGCCGGGTGACCTCGGAGCCGACCTCGGTGACCACGCCGGCGATCTCGTGCCTGGGGACCACGGGGTAGGTCGAGGGGCCCCACTCGCTGCGGGCGTTGCTGATGTCGGAGTGGCAGATACCGGCGTACTTGATCTCGATGAGGATGTCGTGCGGGCCGACGTCGCGGCGCTCGACGGTCGTGGGCGTGAGGGGTTCGGTGGCGGATGTCGCTGCGTAGGCGTTGACAGTGAGCATGGTGTGTCCGATCGGGTGGTTCTCGCGGAACTGCTGGTGGAGGTAAGGGAATTCGGTCAGCGCGGTTCGAGCCGCATCGTGGTGGAGCTCGCCTCGGGGCTGGTGATGGCCTTGAGGATGTACGCGGCGTAATGCCCGTACTTGGCCCGGTACGCGGTGTCCACGGCGTCGTTGGCCTCGTCGTCGGCGTCGACGATCGTGACGTCCTTCCCGACCCCGTCGGCCTGGATACGGCCTTCCTGGCGGGCCCGGGTGCCGCGGTACCAGTCCGAGGCGGCGCCGTTGACGGAGCGGACGTAGACGCTGTCGCCGACGCGTACGACCCAGATGGTTCGCCGACCACCCAGCTCGCCGTCGCGCCGCCGGGACGCGATCTCCAGTTCCTCCGCGTGTTCGATGCTGTCGAGTTCCTGGCTCGTCCAGGCCGGTGTCGAGGTCATGAGGTGGTCTTCTCCTTGACGTTCTCTTTGAGGAGTACGGAGGCCGCCGCGGTCAGGGCCACGAGCAGCGCGGCGATCAGGAGGCTGGTGCGCAGGCCGTGCAGGAAGTGCTGGTGGTTGGAGACCAGGGCGCCGAAGACGGCCACGGACAGGGCGCCGCCGAGCTGGCGGGACGCATTCAGTACACCGCTCGCCGTGCCTGCGCGCTCGGCGGGGACGCGGTCCAGGAGCAGCGAGGTCACCGTCGGGACGGCGAGGCCGCCGCCGGTTCCTACCGGGATCATCAGCAGGACCAGCAGCCAGGTGGGCGCCGAAGCCGGCGGCACGCAGAGCGCGATCAGGCCGGCGGCCATCAGGAGCTGACCGGTGATGATCGGCATCCGCGCCCCGAACCTCGCGGTGAGGCGGGCGGCGGTCGGGCTGCTGACCGTGGTCAGCAGTGTCATCGGCAGGAACGCCAGCCCGGTGGCCATCGGCGAGAGGTCCTGTTCCTGCTGGAGGTACAGGCCGAGCAGGAAGATCATGCCGTAGAAGCCGACGTTGAGCGCGAAACCGATGGTCGCCGAGAGTGCCATTGTCCGGGCGCGCAGGAGTTCCAGCGGCACCATAGGGTTCCGGCCGCGTGCCTGGGCCGCCAGGAAGACCAACGCCGCGACCACGGCCACCGCAAGTGCGAGCAGCACGGGCGGCGCGCCCAGGCCGACGGCGCCGGCCTCGATCGCCGCGTAGGTCAGGCCGCCCATCGCCGCCACCGCGGCGATCTGCCCGGTCCAGTCGAAGGGGGCGTCGCTCCGGCGGGGGGAGCGGGCGGTGCGGGTGAGCAGGAACAGTGCCAGCACGCCCACCGGCAGGTTGACGAAGAAGATCATCCGCCAGTTGAGTTCACTCAGCACGCCGCCCAGCACCGGCCCGGCCGCGGCGCCCACCGAGCCGCCCATCGCCCACACCGAGATCGCCCGGGCACGCCGGGCCGGGTCGGGGAACGCCTCGCGGATCAGCGCCAGCGAGGCCGGCACGATCACCGCGGCGCCCGCACCCTGCACCAGCCGCGCTCCGACCAGCACACCCAGGTTCGGTGCGAGACCGCAGGCCGCCGAGGCGACGGTGAACACCACGAGCCCCGCCCCGAACGCCTGGCGCGCACCGATCCGGTCGGTCACCGACCCGGCGGACAGCAGCAGCGCGGCGAACATGAGCGTGTAGCCGTCCACCACCCCCTGCAGGCCCGTCATGCCGCCGCCGAAGCCGCGCCCGATCTCGGGCAGGGCGACGTTGACGATCAGGGCGTCGAGCGTCATCACGAAGAAGCCGAGCAGCGCGGCCGCCAGCGCCCACCGGGCACCGTTCGCGGTACCGGGCCGCCCGGCGGCGGTATCGGCCGACGCCGACGGCTTGTCCGATGCGACAGAACTGGACGCCGGCCTGGACCCTGGCCTGGACACGGGACTGGACACGGGGGGATCTCCTGATGAGGAAACGATCTCTCGACGGAACGAGCTCTCGGGTAGGCACGATTTTTCGATACGGAACGAGCTCTCGGTAGGGCACGAGCTCTTCAACCGCCATCCAGCCTGCGCGCCGGACGCATCACATGGCAGGCCGAGCTGTGCCGGGGAGCGCTGTTCGGGGGTGTGACAGGGCCCCTCTGCTCCAGTCCATGGATCCGTCCTGCCCGCCCTGACACACTGGCCGCATGGCACGTGAGCAGCGCAACGGCAGCGACCGCACCGAACTGGGGCACTTCCTACGCGCCCACCGCACCCGGGTGACACCCGAGCAGGTCGGCCTCAAGGCCGGCCCCGGCCTTCGCCGAACACCCGGCCTGCGCCGCGAGGAACTGGCCACTCTCGCCGGTGTGAGCATCGACTACTACACGCGCCTGGAACGCGGCAAGGAGGCCCGCCCCAGCCCGTCCGTCGTCGACGCGCTGGCCCGGGTGCTTCTGCTGGACGAGCACGCGCACGGACACCTGCGGGACCTCGCCGTGTGCGCCGCCCGCCCCACCGCCTCCGTGCCCCCGACGGCGCCCACCTCGACGGTAGGACCGGGGATCAATGTGCTGTTGGAGAGCCTGCGGCCCCACCCCGCGGTCGTGGTCAGCCGCACGATGGACCTGCTCGCCTGGAACCCGGGCGGGCTGCGGCTGTTCGTGGGCATGGAACAGTGGCCGGTCGAGAAGCGCAACGTCGCACGCTGGGTGTTCCTCAACCCCGGCGCCCGCACGGTGTTCGACCACTGGGACGAGCAGATCCGTGCGTGCGTGGGGCGTCTGCGAGCCCTGGCCGGCACCAACCCGGACGCCCCCGACCTCGTCGGGCTCGTCGATGAACTACTGGCCGAGAGCCCGGAGTTCGTACAGCTCTGGGACCGCTACGACGTACGGGCACACACCCACGGCAGCAAGACCTTCCACATCCCGGACGTCGGCACCCTCACCCTCGCCTACCAGTCCATGCAGTTGGAAGGCTTCCCCGGCCACCGGCTGGTGGCCCACTACGCCGACCCCGGCACCCCCGACCACGACAAGATGGTCCTGCTGGACATGGTCGCCACCGGACCGGAGGAGTCGAAGCCCGCGGAAGAGAAGCGGAACTGACGGTCGGCGTCTGACGGCCGGGGCGGGCTCTCGTCGGGGTCAGGGCCGGATCAGGACCTTCAGGGCGGTCCGGTCGGCCATGGCCCGGTAGGCATCCGGTACGCCGTCGAAGCCGACGGTGTGATCGAAGACCCGGCCGGGGTCGACCGTGCCGCCGAGGATGTCGGGCAGCAGTTCCTCGATGTAGGCGCGAGCCGGGGCCGCTCCGCCGGTGACCGTGATGTTGCCCATCATCGACTCGAAGCCGAGCGGGATCTCGGTGTACTGGGCGACACCGAGTCGGCTGATTACACCACCATGGCGGACGATGTTCAGGGCCGTGTCCATCGACTGTGTGGCGCCGACGGCCTCCACCACCGCATGCGTACCGTCGCCACCGGTCAACTCCCGCACCCGCTCGATGCCTTCCTCCCCGCGTTCGGGTACGACGTCGGTGGCGCCGAAGCCGCGGCCCAGGTCCGTGCGGTCCGCGTGACGCCCCATGAGGATGATCCGCTCGGCGCCGAGCTGCTTGGCGGCCAGCACCGCGCACAGCCCGACCGCGCCGTCGCCGATCACGGTGACGGACTTGCCGGGGGCGACCCGGGAGGTCACGACGCCGTGGTGGCCGGTGCAGTACACGTCGGACAGGGCCAGCAGGGACGGCAGCAGAGCCGAGTCCTCGGCCACCGGCAGCTTCACCAGCGTGCCCTGAGCTTGCGGGACCCGGACGGCTTCGCCCTGGCCTCCGTCCACCCCGTTCGGGCCCCACTGGCCGCCGTGCCGGCAGGAGGTGTGCAGCCCCTCAGTACAGAAGTCGCAGGTGTTGTCCGACCAGACGAAGGGTGCGACCACCAGGTCGCCGGAATTCAGCCCGGCCACCTCCGAGCCGACGTCCTCGACCACGCCGAGGAACTCGTGGCCCATGCGCCGGCCCTCCGCGGAGGCGGGCATCGAACCGTACGGCCACAGGTCGCTGCCGCAGACGCAGGAACGCACTACGCGTACGACGGCGTCGGTGGGGTTCTGGATCTTGGGGTCGGGTACGTTCTCGACGCGGACATCTCCGGCGCCGTACATCACTGTTGCTCGCATGGGCCTTCTCCCGATGGGCGATGGTGCTGATCAGAAGTAGCGCCCTCCCGTAGGCACGGGAAGCGCGTCGAGTTCTGCGAGGTCCGCGGTACTCAGCTCGACATCCGCCGCCCCGGCGTTGTCCGCCAGGTACTTCGGCGTCTTGGTCCCGGGGATGGGCACGACGTACTCACCCTGTGCCAGCACCCATGCCGGCGCCACCTGTGCCGGAGTCGCCCCCAGTCGCTCGGCGATCTCCCGCACCCGCTCGGCGATGGCCAGGTTGGTGCTCAGCGCCTCCTCCTGGAAACGGGCCAGGCCGCGTCGGAAGTCGTCCTCGGGCAGGTCGTCGTGGGACGAGAACCGGCCCGTGAGGAAGCCCTTGCCGAGGGGCGAGCACGGCACGAACGCGATGTCCTGTTCCTGGCAGTACGGCAGGACCTCGGTCATCCAGTCCCGTGTCCACAGCGACAGCTCGGACTGCACCGCAGTGATCGGGTGGACGGACTGGGCCCGCTTGATCTGCTCGACACTCACCTCGGACAGGCCGATGGCGCGGGCCTTGCCCGCCGCGACGGTCTCGGCCAGGGCGCCCACGCTTTCCTCGATCGGCACCTCCGGGTCGGTGCGGTGCAGGTAATAGAGGTCGACGTGATCGGTGCCGAGCCGCCCGAGGCTCTCGTCGATCGAGCGACGGATGTGCTCCGGGCGGTTGTTGAGGCCCATCACGGGGTTGCCCTGGGCGTCGCGGGTGAGAGCACCGACCTTGGTGGCCAGCACCGCCTGGCCACGACGGCTCTTCAGCGCCCGGCCGAGGAGTTCCTCGTTGGTGAACGGGCCGTACACATCGGAGGTGTCGAGCAAGGTCATCCCCAGGTCCAAGGCCTGGTGGACAACGGAGATCAGCTCGGCCTCGTCGCGCGGGGCGCCCTGGTCGTAGCTGAAGCTCATGCCCATGCAGCCCAGACCGATGACGCCGACCTCGGGGCCGTCGGGGCCGAGAGTGGTGGTGCGCATATGCCCTTCCTTCGGGTTCGCCGTTCAGCGGGTGCTGCTGCGCGGCGCGTTGTATTCGGCGTCGCCGACCTTCTCCAGCCAGGTTGTCTCCGGGCTGCCGTCGCCCGCGCCCTCCCACATCGCGAGGTGGGTCATGAAGTGGTCGGAGGTCGCACCGTGCCAGTGCTCCTCGCCCGGCGGCGTGTGGACCGTGTCGCCAGCGTGAGCCTCGACGACCGTGCCGTCGCGCGTGCCGATCAGGGCGATGCCGGAGACGATGTGCAGGGTCTGGCCCAGGACGTGCGAGTGCCAGTCGGTGCGCGCGCAGGGCGAGAAACGCACCAAGTTGGCGCGCATCCGCGAGGGCTCCTCGCCGGCGTGGATCACGTCGAACCAGACGTCGCCGGTGAACCAGTCGGCGGGCGCCTTGACGGTGGGCTGCTTCTTCAGGAATTCCAACACTGGGCTCCCTTGCTGTCCTGCTCCGGCCCACTCGTTCCTTGCCGAGGGCCGGACGCTCCCGGTCGTCGCCGAACGGAAATCTCCAATGACATCTGACATCGACCCTTCCCCCATCGCCCGCCGCGTGACAGGGCGGGCTGTGCCGGGGAGTGGCGTTCCGGGGTGTGACAGGGCCCCCCCACACATATGCCGCAGATGCCGCGCGGCCCGCAGACTGGAAGACATGAACAGCGAGCAGCAGAACGGCGGCGGCACCGAGCTGGGCCGCTTCCTGCGCGCCCGCCGGGCCCGGGTGACCCCGGAGGAAGCCGGTCTGACGGCCGGTTCCGGCCTGCGCCGTACCCCCGGGCTGCGCCGAGAGGAACTGGCCACCCTGGCCGGGATCAGCATCGACTACTACGTCCGTCTGGAGCGCGGCAAGGAGACCCGGCCCAGCGCGTCCGTGATCGATTCCCTCGCCCGAGCCCTCCTGCTGGAGGACGACGAGCACGAGCACCTGCGCAGTCTGGCCGCCCGCGCAGCCCGCCGGGCGCCCGAGCCGCCCACCGTGCCAAGCCGCACGGTCCGGCCCGGCGTGAAGCTGCTCCTGGAGAGCCTGCGCCCCCAGCCCGCGCACGTCGTCAGCCGCACCAACGACCTGCTCGCCGCCAACCCAGGGGGAATGCGACTCCTCCCCGGTATCGAGGACTGGCCGGCCAGGGAGCGCAACATCGCCTGTTACCTCTTCCTCCACCCCGCCTCGCGTGACCTGTTCCACGACTGGAACACCCAGGTCCGCGGCTGCGTAGCGCGGCTTCGAGCCCTGGCCGGCACCGATCCCGACGCCCCCGACCTCACCCGGCTCGCCGGTGAACTCCTCCTCAAGAGCCCGGAGTTCGCCCGCCTGTGGGAACGATACGACGTCAAGGGCCACTCCTACGGCCGTAAGACCTTCCATCACCCCGAGGTCGGCGACCTCACCCTCGGCTACCAGTCCATGGAACTGGAAGGTACCTCCGGCCACCGCATGGTGACGTACTACGCCGAGCCCGGCACCGCCGATCACGACGCGATGGTGCTGCTCGACCTGCTCGGGCAGGAGAAGCCCGCGAAGAGGACGCCGCCACGCGACGACCGGTCGGCGCCCGCGGACGCCGATCCCACCTCCCCCCTGTCCTGACCGTCCCGGCGGCCTTCAGCCCCGAACGCGAGCGGTCCTGTTGCCGTCGGCTCCCCTGAGCTCGTTCGCGCCCAATGGCAGCGGGGACTCCGGCGGCGCGAGGGAGGCGTCGGCCAGTCGGCCAGCCGGCGAGTCGCCGTACCGCCCGAGACCGGAATGGTCCGACGGCGCCCTTGCAGCCTTCGGCGAGGCGCCGGGGGCTTCCGCCCAGAGGAGTGAGCAACTCGTCGGGCTCGGCCAAGTCGGCCGCGTTCGATCGGCGGGTTCAGTCGGGCTGTACGGGGGAGTGGTGCTTCGGGCTGTGGCACGGCCCCCCACCCGCCGATACTCGTGGGGTGGGGGTGGGGGCAGCCGCGGCCCCTTGGGGGCCACGGCTGACCTTCGGCTACGAAGTGAACGGTGTGGAACCGTCCTCCGTGACGATGCTCCACAGATGGTCGGCGGTGCCGCTGTCGTCCCATTGAAGGGCCTGCGCTCCGGACGACTTGGACATCTGGTCGATGCCCAGGACCATGCCGCTGTTCTTGTTGACGAGCTTGGCGTAACCGCCGCCGGCGTCCACCACCGACCACAGGTGGTCAGCGGTGAGTGTGTCGCCCCACTGCAGCGCTGTCGCACCGGCGGTCTTGGAGGCGTCCTTGATGCCGAGCACCTGCCCGCTGTTGGTGTTGAAGATCTTGTAGTAGCCGTTCTCGGCCGGGACGATCTTCCACCAGTGGTTGTCGGTGTTGTTCCCGGTCTGTTGCTGTACGGCGCCTCCGGGCGCGATCGAGGAGCCGGAGACACCCAGCTCCAGGCTGCTGTTCTTGTTGGTGATCTTCACCCGTGGTGTCTCCGGGTACCAGGACTCCAGCTCGGTGACGCCGACGAACTTGCCCGCCTGCGGGGTGAACACGACTCGGAACTGGGAGGTAGTGATCGTCGGGAAGGTCACCTCGTTGGCGTTGTTGGCGGCCGGTGCGGCGGGGCTCTTCGTCTGGCTCGGGACGTTCACCCACGCGCCGTCCTTGAGATACTGGACGGTGTAGCTCGCCGGGACGCGGATGTTCGCACCGTCGTCGTACGTGTAGAACTTCACCTCGTTGATCTTGCGCGGCGCTCCGAAGTCGACGCCGAGGTGGTCGGTGGCGTTCGGTGAGCCGGAGTTGGTCCACCGGTCGTCGGGGATCTTGTCGTAGCGGATCCAGCCGTCCGTCGCCCGCAGCGGGGCGTCGAAGGTGGTGGGCTTGCAGGTCTGGCCGCTGTGGCAGTGCGGGCCGTTGGAGACGGTGTTGGTGTAGGAGGCGAAGGCCTTGGGGTAGGGCTGGGTGATGGTGCGGCCCAGCCAGTCCTGCTCGGCGGTGAGCGGGTTGGCCGCGACGTTCATCATCCGCGCGGGCTGTGCCGGGGTGATGGGGGCGGCCACGTTGACGGTGGTGTTGCCGACGGTCGAGGACTGATGGATGCGCTGGCCGTCCTGGAAGATCTGCAGGCCGCTGCCCTTGCCGTAGTGCGAGCCGTCCCGGTCCCAGCGGATCGAGAGGGTGTGCCCGTGGTAGGGCACGTTCTCCACCGCGAAGTAGTCCCAGCCCGACGGGATCAGGGGCTTCAGGACCAGCGTGTTGTCCGCCTGAGGCTTGATGCCCAGCAGACCGGTGAGGACCAGGTCGTTGAAGCTGGAGTGGTTGTAGTTCTCGCTGAAGTTGAACCCGTCGTAGATCCAGTCGCCGGTGTCACCGTTGGCGGCCTCGGCGATGTAGGGCTTGCCGTCCTTGTGCTGGAGGTCGGCGAACTGGGCCAGCATCGTCTGGTAGTCGGCCTTGGTGACGAAGTTCTGCGAGGGGTAGTCCTGGAGCAGGTTGGCGAGGCCGGTCAGGATCTGGCTGGTCTGGTACGGCCAGCTCGGGCCGTTCCAGTGGCAGCAGTTGGCGTCGTCGCGCTTCTGCTGGGCGGGTATCGCCTCGTAGTTGAAGTACGGGTTCGCCGTGATCCGGTCGATCTCGGCGAAGCCGGTGCCCTTGGTGAACTTCAGCGTGTTGGCGCCCGTCTTCATGGGAACCTGCACGGTCACGGACTTCGTCTCCGAGAACTGGCCCCAACTGCCCCCGGGGGCATAGCTGACGGTGATCGGGTTGGCGGTGTCCCCGTTCACGACGACCTTGTGGGTCGATGTGCCGGCGGTGGCGTTGGCATAGTGGACCGTCACCGGGTACGTGCCGTTGCCCGGCGCGTCCACGGTGAAGGTGACCGCGCTGTCGTCGAAGTCGATCTGCCCGACGTACTTGCCGTTGGAGGCCGTCGAGGAGTTCTGGGTGTTGGCGTGGACGATGGTGGCCTGCTCGGCCTCGAAGTCGTGCACTCGCTCCAGCGTGGTGGGCCCGAACGGCGCCTTGAACCGCTTGGAGTCGGTCAGGTACTTCCACGCCGACGAGTACTGCGCGTCGGGCAGGTTGAACGCCCAGGGGGCGTAGCCCATCGCCTCGCGCCAGGTCGTCCGGGTCTGCTTCAGCGTGCCGTTGGTGTTGTCCGTGTTGTAGACCTGCATGAAGAACTCGCGCTGCGGATCCCACAGTGAGTTCTGCACGGCGGCCTTCAGCTGCGCGGCCTTGGCGTCGTACTCGTTCGCGGTGGCCGTGTCGCCGTTCAGCGTGGAGATCTTGCTGATCGCCTGGGCCGCGCTGAACATGTACGCGTTGATGGTCGGCCGGTAACCGCGGCCGCCGCTGAACCAGTTGCTGCTCTTCATCGACGTCTCGGTGTACTCCGTGGCGTCGGACAGCGGGGTCTGGTGGAACAGGTCGCTGGACGACTGTGTGCCGTTCACCGTGACGTCGGTGTCGAAGTTCGAGTCCCACCGCTTGTAGAGGGCGATCAGGTGGGGGAGCGCGGACTTGATCTGCGCGGCGTCGCCGGTGACGAGATAGCGCTGGTACGCGGCGCTCGTGATCCACTCGCTGAAGTTCCGCGCGCCCGAGTTGCCCGCCCCGCGCAGCCAGAAGTCCAGGTAGTCACCCGCGTAGTCGCGGTTGTGCAGCCAGCGCCCGTCCAGCAGGTGATAACCGGTCGCGTCAGGCAGCGCGGTGTACGGGTTCCCGGCGTAGCCGATCGGCACGTCGTACTCGGTCGACACGTATCCGGTGCCCGGCACCGTGTAGCGGAGCGCACGCTTGAAGGTGCTCCACCGGTAGTAGTAGACCTCGTCGATGTCGTTGTCGGGGGTGTCGAGGAAGGGGATGTTGTCCTTGTACCACTTGCGCTCGTCGAGCTGGTTGGCGGCGAGGATCGCGTCCTTGTCCAGTGCGACGGCGTTGGGATCGTCGGCGGCCTGGGCGGGGGCCGCGCCCGGGCCGGCGGACAGCAGGCTGATGGACAACACCGAGCCGCACAGGGCGGACAGTGCGCGGCTGCTACGTCTGAGGGGGTGACGCATAGAGGTGTCCTCCATTGGGCACTCATGCGGTGGTTCGAAATGTTCGAAATTCCGAACGTTGTTCGAAATTCTGCGAGACGGTAATGACAGGCTGAAAGAGAAGTCAAGAGGTTGGACGACAGTGATCGAAAACGCTGTGAGCAGGTCCCGTGACCGCAGCGGCTCGGGTCGATCGCCACCGGACCTCGTCAGACGTGCGGACGTCACCGTCTGCGTGAGCGCTGCCGGCCGACCTGGCGTTGCTCCCCCACGTTTTCAACGAGATCGTCCGTACTGAGAGCCCGATCCAGGTCTTTTCCCGCGTCACAGCCCGAACAGCCCGAACAGCCCGAACAGATCGGCCAGATCGGCCAGGGGCGGGTCTCCTTGTGCGTGGATAGTCAGGATCGGGGGCTGGCAGTGCCCGGCACAGGGGCCGGATCAGATCAGACGCCCAGCCTGTTTTCGCTTCCCTCTTCCGCGCGGCCGCATGGCAACGCGCCCGCCGACTGCGGTGATGGCGGTGGCGGCGGCGCGGGCGGGGTCGCCCGTTTCCTCGCCGGTGCCCGCGCGGAGGTCGGCCTGCTGTGCGCCAGCGGTGGGGGGCGTAGTGGGCGATCTCGTGGCCCGGCAGGGTCTCGGTTGCCGAGCGGCCTGCCCAGTCAGTGCGGAAGGGGTCCGGCTCGACGAGGAGGACGCGCAGGCCGAGAGGTTCGATCTCCTGTCACAGGGCTTCGGCCAAGCGCTCGACAGCGAAGTTGGTGGCGCTGTAGCAGCCCACGGAGGGGAAGGCGCACGACCCCGCCGCTGGGCAGTTCCTCCACGGCCCAGCAGGCAGGCCGCTCCCCGGCGCCCCCGCGGCGCGGCGGCAACGGCGGCTACCGTTGCTCCACTTGACATCCTCCCCCGCCTAGAGGCGGGGCGCAGGGCTCGTGTCCCATGCCCCGTGCAGCGCGGCGACCCTGCCCGTGGGGATCAGGGAGTCAGGGAGCACGACCTCCGCCGCCCGCACGGAGACGAAGGAGGCGGGTTGTGCGTTCGCTGACGGACGAGACCGGGACTGCTCGCGATGGCAGTCTGAACCGTTTCGGTGCGTGCAGCACGGCAGGCAGCGCTCATGAGGGGGGCCGCGAGATCATTGAGTTGACCACGGCGACGCGGTGGGCCAGGTCGCCCGCAGGGATGTCGATGAGCTCGTAGCCGAACGCGCGGTAACTCTCTTCGTGGATCTTTTCGAAAGCGAGGGATTCCTGGAAGTTGATCCGCCGGGCCGCGGTCGGTTCGCAGAATCCCAGATTGCGGACGAAGAACACCTGCCGTTCGTAAACTCCTTCCGAGGCGATCCGTTCGAGCTCCGCCGCCAGCGCTGGGGACATCGGCCACCCCAGATAGGTGGTGAGGGCATGTGTGCAGACCGGTGACCGGTCGAACACCTGTACAAGTCCGGTGGCGTCCAACTGTCGTTGTCGCTGAGCAGTGACGACCTCGTCGATGAAGGACGCTCGTGTCCACGGCTGGTCCTCGCCCCGAGCCTGCGCTTGTGCGATGACCGCCGTCGCCGCCTCCTCGACAACGGCGAAGCCAATCTCGTCCAAACCCCGCAGGATTGATGTCTTGCCCGCGCCCGGCGTGCCGGTGAGAACGTACCGTCGCATACTCCGAGAACCCTTCCTGTATGTGGGACAGATCGATGGGCCATGCCACAGCGTCTCCGGCCACAGACAACGGGACAGTGGAGCCCTGAAGATGAGGAATGAAGGACACAGACGGATCCCTCGAACGGCTGATGTGCCGGAGACGCTCTGATGCCCGAGGCGTTGAACAAGGCAACCACAGCCGAATTGCTCAACGTCCTTCTTGGTGCCATTACATCCTGTGGTCCAGAGTCTCGGCAACCACTGCCGAGCTACCGGGTGCCGAGACGAATGGTTCAGGAGTCCTGCTGCACCAACTGCATGTGTCGATGGAGGTGGTTCGCGGTGCGGGTAACGGCTCCAGTCGGGTTGTCCCGGTGGCGAACTCGCGGAGTCGGGACGACCTCTTCGTGCTGTGCAGCGAGCCAGGCCCGGGCCCCGCTGCGGGATTCCGTGAACGCGGTTCCAATCACGGATGGTTGTGGTCGTGGTGATCAGTCCGAGCAGGATCGACTGCGCGATCAGATAGATCAAGATCTCTCGCTCAGCGGGTCTGGCGGCGGGATTCTCGACTCGGGTTCAGTGGCTGGCGAGGCGGTAGGAGTCGGTGCCGGGCCGAAGCAGCGGCGGCGCCTCGCCCCCGTCCTGCGGGTGGGTCGGTCGATCTAGGGGGTGGTCGGCGGGGCGACGACCAACTCGGTGTCGGGGTCGTGGTCGGTCTGCGGAGGACCGGCGGCGATCATGGTGGCTCGGGCCCACGGTTGTTCTCGCAACAGGAACGGCAGTTCCTCCAGCAGCCAGTTTGCCACGTGTTCCAGCTGCTCGGGGGAGTCACCGTCGCGGACGACCAACAAGCGTTCTTGCTCATCGAGATCACCCTGCATCCACACCGAGGCGTCCAACCACGGGGCGAGCTCTTCGCGGATGATGCCGGTGCCCTCGACCCAGATGAAGTCGGCACCGGCGGGGACGGTGATCGATCCGGGCCGGTTGTGCTTGATCCAGGCGTCAGGGCGGAAGTCCACCGCCTCACCCCGGTGCAGGGGTTGCAGGATGTTCTCGACGAGTACGGCGCCCCAGTCGAAGTAGGCATGGTTCCAGGCGATGTCATCGGTGTGCACGATGGCGGAGTTCGGCACCACCTTGTGAAACCTCTCGGCCAGGGTCGTCTTGCCGGCACCGCCCCGGCCGTCGATCGCGATCACCCGCGGACGTCCCGTGACATCGGGTGATGCATCGCGCAGCTGCCGGATGGCGTCGAGCATCGTCACCACCCGCCAGCCAACTGCCCCGGTCTCGCCTGGACGTAGGTGCATCGACAACTTGTCTCCGCAGGTGAGGAGGCGGATCCGGCTTGCCCGGACGGCTTGCCGGTCGCCTGACCCTATCGATGTCACGGTCAGGGGGCCACGTCGGTGCAGCCCCGCGTCTCGCAATGACCGTCCTGTCCTCTCGCTGGTGTGGGTGGCTCTGGCGGCTTGTCGTAGCCGGAGATCATCTGGGTGCTGAGGGCGGCCGGTCGGCATATCGGCGGCGGAGGAGGTGGGCGCGATCAGGACGACGCGGAGGCGGAGAAGCACGACGCCGGTGCGTCCTGTCATTGGGCGCTTCTGGAGCCTGACGTCGGTGACTGGCAGGGGTGGCAGTCCGCTGTAGGAGAGCCGGTCGAGCCAGGCAGGGCACTGGCATCGCGCTTGGCGAGCATGTCGGTGAACCAGCGGACCAGGTCGTGGGCGTGCTTGAGTTGGCGCGGCCAGACCGGGCTCGCGCGCAACACGCTGTACAACTGTGCCCGCGACGAGAGCGCGTTGATTTTGGCGTTGAGGCAGCGGGCGGGGCCGGCGGTCGTGTGTGTGGCCGCGATCGCCGCACGGTCCGCGGACCCGACCGCGGAGCGGATGCGGGAGATCATCGCGGCGGTTCTGGAGGCATTCACGGACCGGCTCATTCGGCTGATGTTCCGGCCGGGCACCCACCCAGGGCTGATTCAAAGTCCTGGTGATCATGTGGTGTTGCTGGTCAAGGCAGTCCGATCAGGTCCAGTGGGCGGGTGAAGGGCGTGTAGGAGAGCTCGCGCAGGCCGGCGGCGATGCTGTGGTGCCCAGCGGTGCGTAGGGTGCTGATCGCGAAGCTGCGCAGGGTGGCCATGTTCTCCGGTCCGTGGCCGGTGCGGATCTTCGAGGCGTCCTCGCCGAACGTGGTGTCTCTTACGTGGTGCACGGCCTCGATGCCCCATTGCGCGCGGGCGAGTTGGCCGATGGCCTGGGGAGATGCCGCACGCGCCGTCAGGTCGGTGATGGCGTAGACGGTCTCACGGGTGATCTTGCCGGTTTTGAGGTCGGTGCGATGCCGGTGGATCTTCGCGGCCTGCGCCACGTGCGGGAAGTCCAGCCCGAGACTGGTGACGGTGAGGGTGCGCACCGAGCGGGTCTCACGTCGCCCGTGCCCCGCCTCGCGGTCGTAGCGGCGGGCGGTCACCTCCTTCCACGGCAGCGAACGCAACGCGTTGTGCAGCGTCGGCTGGTTCCGCTTGACCACGAGCAGGTAGTGCGCCCTCTTCGCTTCGACCAGCCACCTGGCGTGGTCACGGTGGGTGTGCAGGGCGTCGGCGGTCACCACGACACCGGTCAGGTCGAACGGGGACAGCAGCTTCGTGAAGCCGGTGACCTCGGTGGTCTTGTCCGGCACCCGCAGCTGGCTGACGGTGCGTCCGCCTTCCAGGACGGCGGAGAGCAGGTGGGCGGCCGGGCCGGTGTCCGTGCGCGAGCCGCGGGCGGTCTTGCCGTCCATGGCCAGGTGCCGGCTGCCCGTGGGGTCGCATCCGAGTAGGTCGGCAAGCCCGCCGGGACATACGAGAGTCAGCAGACGGCGGATGGTTGAGCTGGACGGTGCGCGGCGCACGCCCAGTGGGCCGGTGGCGCGCACGCCGAGGCGGGCCAGTGCGTCCAGGGGCGCGTGGCGGGCCCACTGGCCCACGGCCAGATAGGAGCGAGCCCCGGCCAGCACCGCGCAGCAGGCGGTGAGCAGGACCGATGCCAGCGAATGGCGTCGTCCCCGCCGATCTCGCGGATCGCGAAGAACGGCCAGTCGTTCGGCGACACCCTTCACGCCTCGCTGGGCGGCGGTGGGCGACTTGGTCAGGCAGACAGTGGCAGACTGGCGGCACATCGAAGCTCCGGACGGGCAGGGCGACTTGGGAAGGTCACCCCGTCAACCGGAGCTTCGTTGTGTTCGTGACGGACTTCCGCCGGATCGTCACACCTCCGCGACCTGCACGTTTCCATGACCCCCAAGACTTTGAATCAGCCCTGGGCACCCACCCGATCCATGCCTTCCTCAGCGGCCGCGCTGAAAAAGAAACGCAGTTACGCAGCCGCAGGTCGCGGCCGCACTGCGAACTGTCAGAATCTGGCGAGTTCCACCAGGACAAGGGGCACGGACAGTAGGTGACAGTGGCTCGGCTCCGACGGTCAGAGGTCTGCCCGGGAAATACGGGGGCATACGGATCTCAGCCTTTCGAGAGGACCGATCCATGCTTGGTATAGCCGCAGCAGTACTGTTCTTCATCGCGTTCCTGATCAACGCAACTGAGATCACGACGAATGATGTCTTCTCTTCGTCGAACGTCATGCTCCTCGGCCTGATGCTGCTGGCCCTGCACGTCGCGGGGATCGGTAGTGGCTGGTCTGGCCGCAGACGCTGACAGAGCGGGAACCAAAGGTGGGGTGAGGCTATGACGGCGTCTCACCCCACTCTGTTGCCCGCACGATGTTGCGTGCGTCTTCGGGGCCCCTGCTGATTCCGGAAAGGGTGCGAACGGACAGGCATGAGACGCTCCGGCCGATCTTCTGGGTGCAGGCCCGGTGAATCGGGGCGGCTTGGGGGTACACGGGCTGGCATGGCACCGAAAAATGATCACTCCATGCCCTTGCGGGCCGTGCGGCAACTGCGCAGGATCCGAGTCTTCTACGCGGCGGCTGCTTTTCTGTGGGCGGTATTGGCTGCTTGGGAGGGTTGGGAGCACCCCGGGAGCCGGACGATGTGGGTGTCCGTGCTCTTACTCGTGGTCTTTGCGGGGCTGTTGTCCGTGACGTCCCTGTGGTTGTGGCGTCATCAGACCGCTGTCGCGGGCGAAGCCGCGCATCATGCCGCTCCGCGAGGGGTGGCCCCGGCGTCGCGAGAACCGTCGCAGATCCGGTACGGGAACCGTCTGAGCTCCGGTACGGGAAACAGTCTGAGCTCCGGTACGGGAAACAGTCTGAGCCCTGGTACCTGAGGAGCCGCCTTCACCCCACGACAGGGCCCCAAACAGGCACCTCTCTGTTGGGGGAGCAGTTGGTGGCTTCGTAGGTGACGGTTGACTCCACTTGTAGGTCAGTTCTGACTCCGCCCGATGCCTGGGGGACCCGATTTTGTAGGTGAGATATGACTCCACCTGGCGGTCCTGCTGCGGCGGGTTGACCGTGCTGGGGCAGTGCCTGTTTGCATTCCCGGCTCTGATCAGGCCTGAGTGGTGGCTGATCGTACGACGGTCAGGCCGCACCGGTACGGCTCGTCGAGCTCGCCGTCGGGGAAGAGCCGTGCCAGCTCAGTGCGGTTCGCGCCGAGGAGTTCGGCCCGCTCGACGGGGTCCATGACCACGAAATGCGAGTGCGTGCCGAGATTGCGGATGTGCTCCTCGACGGTGAGCCGGCGCGACCACGTGATCTCGCGCGTAGCCACCCGGACCGGAAACGGGGCGAACAGCTCGGCCACAGTCGTCGGGAAGCCGCGGGTGAAGGGCGCGAGCCGATCCTCCTCCTCCGCGACCCACCCGACGCGGACGTCGGCCTGGTTCCACCACAGGGCCAGCACGCCGTGCGGGCGCAGCACGCGCAGCGCTTCGGGGACGGAAAGGACCGGGTCGGTCCAGTGCCAGGCCTGGGCGTAGGTGATCACGTCGAAGCTGCTGGCGGCGAAGGGCAGACGGTTCCCCTCGCCCCGCACCAGCGGGACCTCCGGCTCGGCTCGGCGCAGTTCTGCGGCCATACCGGCGCCAGGCTCCAGGGCGACGACGCGGGCGCCGCGCTCGCGTAGCAACCGGGTAGCGATACCGGTGCCGGCTCCGCAGTCCAGCACGTCGGCGCCGACCAGCGCTCGGCTGGCGAGTTCCTCCACGGCGTCGAAAAGAGCCGGCGGATAGCCAGGGCGGGTGGCAGCGTACTGCGTGGCAACGGTGTCGAAGGACAGGGCGCGGGCTCGGTTCGCGTGGGATGCCATGCCCGCGATCTTTGCGGGCAGAGGACGGAGTTGCCAGCGGTTCACAGCAGGATCGGCGTCCAGCGCGTGCGATTCCTCTGGCGCTGGTGGCCAGTGCCACGTCAGACAACGTTTGCCCTGTCCGCTACCGGCACCTCGGGGCGATGTCCCCCGTCGATATGTCCGCGCGTTCAGGGGCACGGCCTGCACGGCCAGCGCGACCCCGAGCCGTCGTTCCGTCGCGACGGAGCGGCCAACGTGCCAGGATAAATCACGTCAAGCCGTAACTCGCGTGGGCCGGTATCGCTGGGCTACTGCCCCCGACCGGAACTCATGGCGGTCCACGGGCTCGAGCTGGATGCGCTCGCGCAGACCGGCGAGCAACGTCGGCCCGTGTCCGGCAAGGACCGGCTGAACAAGGAACTCGTACTCGTCGATCAGTCCCAGATCTGCCAGCGCCAGGGGGAGCGTCACGCCACCCACCCACAGGCCCTCGCCTGACTCCTGCTTGAGCCGCTGAACCGCTTGCCCCAAGTCGCCTCGCACCAGGTCGGCATTCCAATCGACCCCGCTCAGCGTGCTCGACACGACGTACTTCTTCGCCCGGTCGATGGTCTCGGCGAACGGGATCTGCCACTCATCCATCCAGTCAGGCCACGTGTCCGTGGCTGGCTTCCGCCACGCCGACTCCATCATCTCGTAGGTCACCCGGCCGAATAGCAGGGCATCGGCTCGCTCCATCTCAGCGGTCCAGTAGCGCATCGACTCCTCGTCCGGGGGGAGCCCTGCCTCGTGATGGCAGCAGCCGTCGAGCGTGACGTTGATCGAGTATCGAAGTGGTCTCATCTCGTTGCTCTCCCTTGATGCGCGCAGCGCGTTTTCACCGGACCGTACTCAGACGACTGTCGGCGCCATTTCTCATCGGCGCCCGATCCCGTCGATCGTCGCCTTGAACGGATCCAGGCGCGAGATCCGGGGCGGAAGCTGCTTGCGCGGCGCCGGCCACACCGACTCCAGCGCCATCGCCACCGTCCGCGACCCACCCCGTACTTGGCCGACAAAGCCCTGCTGGACAGTCCTTCGACCCGAGCGTCATGGCGTATCGCCGCGTACAACTCGACCTTCGAAACGGGCACTTGAGCCACCCAGGGCTAGCTGATGCACCCCGATACTCCCACCGCAAGGCCCCCAGTGGAGTCAAAACTCGGCTCTGTCACAGATCTTGGGGAGCGGTCGCAGAGGGTGACCGCTGTGTTCGATTGCGAAGGCCCGGGTTCGCATGAGACGGCGTACGCCCCACCGACCGACGGGCGAGGTTGACGCTCCGTCAGGTGTGCGGTGGCCAGGTTCGCAGTCGGCTGTGTCCGGTGACGGTGCTGGTCATGCAGGCCGACATATCGTTCTGGGACTCGCTGGTGTTCGCCGGGATCGACGACGTGGACGTCGAGGCGGTGACCGTCGCCTTCGGCACGGTCGACGTGGTGGCGAGAGGACGTGCGGCGGGAGCCGCGTGCCCGGACTGCGGACGCTTCTCGGGCCGGGTGCACGACTCCTACCAGCGCACGGTGAAGGATCTCCCGCTCGGCGGGCAGAGCGTCGTGATCCGGCTGACGGTCCGGCGGTTCATCTGCGGTGGGAACGACTGCGCGCGTCGTACGTTCGCCGAGCCGTTCGCCCGGCTGACCGTCCCGTACGCACGTTTCACCAAGCGGCTCAACCACGCCCTGGAGCGCGTCGGACTCGCGCTCGCCGGACGGGCCGGCGCCCGGCTGACCGCCCAACTGGGCTTACACGCAGGGCGGATGACCTTGCTGCGCAGGGTCATGGCACTGCCGGACCCGCAGCTCAGCACACCGCGCGTGCTGGGCGTGGACGACTTCGCCACCCGCCGGGGCCAGAACTACTCCACCGTCCTGACCTGCGGAGAAACCCACCGTGTGGTCGATGTCCTCCCGACACGCGACGCGGGACCACTGGCCGCGTGGCTGACCACTCACCCCGGCGTCGAGATCATCTGCCGGGACCGGGCGGGCGCCTACGCCGAAGGCGCCCGGCTCGGCGCCCCGGCCGCCCTCCAGGTCGCAGACCGGTTCCACCTGTGGCAGGGCCTGGGCCGGGCCGTGGAGACCTGCGTCGCCGCCCACCGCGAGTGCCTGCGCGCTCCGGCACCACCCGGGCCGCCGGACGGCACACCGCCGAACGACCCCAGCCCGGAGCCCGCCGGTCGGCGGGCCCAGCGCAAGAAGGCCGCGCACGCCCAGGTCCACGAAATGCTCGCGCAGGGCCACTCGCGCCGGGCGATCGCCCGCCACCTGGGCTGGGGCCTCAACACCGTGCTGCGCTACGCACACGCCGCGCGCTGGCAGGACACCTTCCGTGAGAACCGGCCCCGGCCCAGCCGCCTCGACCCCTACAAGCCCTACCTGGAACGGCGCTTCGCCTCCGGATGCACCAGCGTCACCCGCCTGCACCGCGAACTCCTCGCCGAGAACGCCCCCGTGACCTACCAGATGGTCCGCGCGTTCATCGCCCCCCTGCGCGCCGCACCGCCGCAGGCGCCGCCTCCGCCGCCGACGGTGCGCAAGGTGACCGGCTGGCTCACCCGGCATCCCTCGGCCCTGAGCGAGGAGGACCGAGTCGCACTGAAGGACGTCCTGGCCCGCTGCCCCGAGCTGGACACCGCCGCCGGACACGTCCGCGACTTCGGCGAAATCATGACCGCCCGACTCGGCGCCACGCTCCCCGCCTGGATCGACGAGGTGGGCGCCAGCCAGCTGCCCGGCCTCACCAACTTCGCCCTCCACCTGCTCCGGGACCTCGACGCCGTGACCGCCGGACTCACCCTGCACTGGAGCTCCGGCGGCACCGAAGGCGCCGTGAACCGCATCAAAAAGATCAAAAGGCAACTCTACGGGCGCGCCGGATTCGAACTACTCCGCAAGATGATCCTGCTCCAGTAACCCTCCGCAACCGCTCCCCAAGATCTGTGACAGAGCCCAACTCTCACCTACAAAGCCAAGTTGGCGAGGGCGGCGATCAGGTGCATCACGCTGAGGTAGGACTTGAACCAGTCGGATCTCGCAGAACGTCACCGGCCAGTGTCGGAGCCGTGTCCGACGTCCCGACGAAGCCGACGTCGACGTTGTACCCCTCCAGCGCCTGCCGGACGAAGTCTCCGAACGGGACGCGGCCCGTTTTGGTGACCATGAAGCGGAGCGGCCGTAGCGCGCGGCGGCCACTGCGACTGGCGTGCGACAGATGAGCACGACGGGCCTTGTCTGAATGTCAAGTCAATTGCTTGCGCAGGGAGATGCGTGGCAGGCGCAGGATCGGACGCGTCGGAGGGTGTGTTCACAGAGGGATGCGTCGGCCGAGCGACGGGTGGGCTCGAAAAACGCTGCCCGGCTCCCCGTCACGACGTGGGCAAACTCCTCGCCGCGGGCGAGGCGTCCAGCGGCCTGACGGGGTCCCGTCGAGCGTGTGAGCAGACCTGCCCCCAACCTCCTCCGGAACCGCCCGCCCTCTGTGGTCGTCTTGTGCGCTGACTGTGCACGAAGCGGGGAAATGGGGGACGTTGTGACGCGGAACGTAACGAAGGCCGGTCTGTTGTTGGTGGCCATGGCGACGGTGCTCGGGGCCTCGGCCTGCGGCGGGGAAGCCGACGCGGCGGCCGATGGGAGAGGTGGGTCGCTGCCCGCGCACGGGACGGTGGAGTCGGGGGCGCCCTTTGAGGGCGGGGCGTCGTCCGGCTCGGCGCCGACGTCTCCCGGTAAGGTGGGGAGCTTGTCCGGTGTCGCGCGGACCGCCGCGTCGCCCATCACCCGGCAGGTGCCGTGGAACCTGGACATCCTGGACCAGAGGTCGAGGCCGCTGAACGGGAAGTTGACCACCACCGCCAGGGGCAAGGGCGTTCACGTCTATGTGATCGATACCGGGATGGACATCGCTCACAAGGAGTTCGGTGGACGCGCCCGCCTCGGCGCCGACTTCGTGGGCCCGAAGGACTCCGGTGACTGCTTCAGCGAGGAGGGCGTCGGCCACGGCACGTTCGTCGCGGGCATCATCGGCGGGGCGAAGTACGGGGTGGCGCCCAAGGCGGAGCTGGTACGCGTCCAGGGCATCCTGTGCGAGAGCCAGGGCGGCGGTACCCCGGCGGCGGCCGAGGCGGCCGTGGTGAAGTCGGTCAAGTGGGTCATCGCACACGCGCAGAAGCCGGCGGTGGTGAACATGTCGCTCAACTTCGACCGCCGGTCGGCGGCTGTGGACTCCGCCGTGAAGAAGATGGTCGACGCGGGGATCCCGACAGTGGTGTCGGCCGGCAACTTCAATGACGACGCCTGCAAGCATTCCCCGGCCGGCGTCCCCGGCACGATCGTCGTGGCGGCCTCCACCTCGAACGACCGTGTGTGGAGCGACACCGGCTCCTACGGATCGGGTTACGGACGGTGCGTGGACCTGTACGCCCCCGGCCAGAAGGTGACCGCCGCCCTCGCCGGCGGCGGTACGACCAAGGAGATCGGCGGCGCGACGTCGTGGGCCGCGCCGCATGCGACCGGCGTGATCGCGCTGTATTTGTCGGCGCACCCCCACGCGACGGCACGCCAGGTCCACGTCTGGCTCGACCAGACGGCCACCCGTGGTGTCGTGCGCGGCGTCCGCTCCGACACTCCCAACCGGCTGCTCAACACCGGCGGCATCTGACCTGCCCCGGCCGCCCCGGTCGCACGGTTACGCAAGCGCTGCGCCTCACCGGAACGGCAGGCGCAAGTCGCGCCGCCACCGCGCCCACACCATCGTCTTCCTCCTGTCACAGGCGGCGTGCGCCTCTTGGCGCCGCCTGTACTCGGCGAATGCCTGCGCAGCGGCGTGTGGGCCCTCGCGGCCGAACATCTGCGGCAAGCCGTAGCCCGGACCTGCTTGGTGGCCAGGGAGCCGGCCACCCGCAGCTTGTCCGGCCAGGAATTGAGCACATTCCCTCGCTGACCTTGTCGCGCGGGGTGCCGGGCACCGTTTCCCTCCGACCAGTGATCCTCCGCTTGTCAGGAGACAGGCGCCGGGGTGTCCCGCAGGGTGACATTGGCGTGGCTCTCCTGGAAGCTTTGGTCTGAAACGAGGGTCAGCCGGGCCGGAATCAGGCGACAGCAGGCAGCTGAAGACACCTCAGGTCACGGGCCGTTGGTGTCACCGTGTCGATACTGGACATGCTCGCAGCCAACGTCCCGAGAACACCCGCACACAGGTGATCCGCCTCCCCGACTACGCACACGCTGACCTACCGGGCGGGCTCGCCGCGTCAGGCGGCCATGGCCTGCGCCACCTGGAATGGGTCGGCCGGGGAGAACTTGAGGTAGTCGGTTCGAGCTTGCCGTGTGCCGCGGCGAGGCCGATGAGGAGACCACGCCAAGCCAAGCGCGTGATGGCCGAGTTGAATCTGCGGCACCGCCGCCGGGCCTGCTGCGAGGACCGTCTGTGGCTGGTCTCCACCACCGGCCAGCTGGTCACCAGCGGACGGCGGTATCGGCCCCGGCTCGGCCCGCACCTGGCCATGGACCGAGGTGACCGTCGCCCTCGACCGGCTTCACTACGACGGCAGCGGGTGCGTTCAAGGCCGAGGAGTGTGGAGGGAGACCAAGATCGCACATTGCTTGTCGATGGTGGACTTCATCGGGTTGGCCACGCGCAGTGGGCAGATCGCCACTGCCTGCCTGCCTGCCTGCCTGCCTGGAGCATGGCCACGGGATTTCACAGCCGCTCGCAGGGGGTGTCGGCCTCGCAGCCTCTGGGCTCGGGACGGGAGTACGGTGGCGGTACCGAGTGCACCTCGCACGCCGTCATCCATTTCGGCGTCGCCCTCGGGGAACGGCAATCCCGGAGCGCATCGCGTCCGGTCGGAAATGAGCCGCCCCACATGAGCCTGTTGAGCCTCGGAGTACTCGCCTCCTCGCGCAAGGAGAACGAGTTCCGGCTGCCGTTGCATCCCAGCCACCTCGAACGGATCGCCCCGGACGTACGCGAGAGGATCTTCCTCGAACAGGGCTACGGCCTACGGTTCGGCGTCGCCGACGACGCGCTGCGACCACTCGTGGCGGGCCTGCGGTCCCGTGCGGAACTCCTCGCCGAATGTGACGTTCTGCTGCTGCCCAAACCGATGCACGACGACATCGCCGAGCTGCGGGAGGGGCAGGTGCTGTGGGGCTGGCCCCACTGCGTGCAGGACGAGAAGATGACTCAGATCGCCATTGACCGACGGCTGACCCTGATCGCCTGGGAAGCCATGAACCACTGGACCTCCGCAGGCGCTTTCAGCGTCCATGTGTTCCACAAGAACAACGAGCTCGCCGGCTACTGCTCGGTGCTGCACGCCCTGCAGCTCGGCGGGCTGACCGGCAGCTACGGGCGCCGCCTGCGCGCGGCGGTCATCAGCTTCGGTGCCACGGCGCGCGGAGCGGTCACTGGCCTGGGTGCCATGGGGGTTTCCGATGTCACGGTGCTCACCCAGCGCGCCGCCGCAGCGGTGGCCTCACCGATGCCATCGGTCGTGATGGGCCACTTCGAGGAGCAGGAGGACGATCCGACGCGCCTGCGGGCCTCCACCGGGGCCGGTTCCGTGCCGCTGGCGGAGTATCTGGCCGGGTTCGACATCATCGTCAACTGCGTCCTGCAGGACACCGACGCGCCGCTCATGTTCGTGACCGAAGAGGAACTCGCCCTGTTCCGGCCGGGGACCTTCTTCATCGACGTCGCCTGCGACGAGGGCATGGGCTTCGAATGGGCTCGCCCGACCACCTTCGGTGAGCCCATGCTCACGGTGGGGCAGGGAAGCCACTATTACGCGGTGGATCACAGCCCCTCCCACCTGTGGAACTCCGCCACCTGGGAAATCAGCGAGGCGCTCCTTCCCTATCTGCGCAAGGTCATGAGCGGTCCTGTGGCATGGGACCGCGACGTGACGCTCAGAAAGGCCATCGAGATCCGCGACGGCGTCATCCAGAACCCGAAGATCCTCTCCTTCCAGCACCGGCAAGCCGGCCACCCCCATGCCCTGGAGGTCCCGGCGAACCCGCTGAACTCAAAGCTCCAGAGATCATCCATCTGATTGATCTGATCAGGACCTGAGCGAAGCCCATCGGCCGGTCGCCGGCCGGCTCGCCCAGGCGGCGACCGGCCGACTCACCCACCCCAGCCGCATGCCCGGAAGCAGGAAAAGAGCGCTTCCAGCCGCGGAGACTGGGCCCGCCGCCCACGGCGCTGGACCTGGCGGCCGTCACCGTACGGCGCCGTCGGCCCGGCTCAAGCCGCAGGGCGCCGAGCCGGCCGTCGTTGGACCCGGGCTGCGTCGTTCCTCACATGTCTCCGGGCCGGCTCCATATTCGCCCCGGTCCGCTCGGTGGGTGTGTAGAGTGGAGGAACCGACGCGGGGTGGAGCAGCTCGGTAGCTCGCTGGGCTCATAACCCAGAGGTCGCAGGTTCAAATCCTGTCCCCGCTACGAAAAGAAGGGCCCGGGCGACCGGGCCCTTCTGCATGAAGCGCGACGTGCGACGTTGGCCTGGGTGCCGGAGCGAATGTCTGCTGAGCCCGGGATCTCGCGTGGGACACCTCCACCGCCTGTCGCCCATCTGCTTCTCGCGGCCGGCGGCGGGGTGCAAAGCGGTGATTTCCTGGACGTGTGCTGTTGCGCGGCACTCCGAACTGGGTGTGTCCGCAGCGTAGACGGCCCCGGCCGGTCGTCCGGCTGGTCACACCGGCCCGGGGCCAACTACGTGTCGAACCTTCTTACTTGCTGGTGCGGTAGGCGCGGTGGATGGTCTGGGTCAGGGTGTTGCCGTCGGCGTCGGTGAGGCTGACGCGCAGCGAGACCGGGCCGGGCTTGGCGGGGCTGCGCAGCTTGAGCTGCTTGCCGTTCACGGCGGTGGTCTTCTTCCAGGTCCTGCCGTCGTCGTAGGAGACGGCGAAGGCCAGTTTGCGCAGCGTGTCGACCTTGGTGGCCGCGCCCTGGAGGGCGAAGGGCACGGTGAGGGTCGTACCGGCCTTGGCGGTACTGGCCGTCGACAGGCTGGGCGTGTAACGGACGACCGTCAGCGGGAGCCGCTTGGCCTTGTCACCGGAGACGTGCGCCGAGGTGAAGGTCCAGGCGGCCGTCGTACGGGTGCTGACCGCGGACTGTGCCGGAGCGCGGGAGACGTCCACGGCGAGCTTGTACGTGCGCTTGCCCGCGGGAACCGTGTACGAGTCGCCGTTCAGCTCGTCGTTCACGGCGAAGATCTTCTTGCCGTCGGCGTAGAGGGAGCTCTTGGCCTTGGTGTGGGCGGAGGTGCCCTGGTTGCCGACGCCGTCGGAGAACAGCGGCATGTACGCGGCGAAGGTGTCGCCGCTGCGGACCGCTCCGGGCCGGTCCTCGCCGTTCGTCGGGGCGCTCGAAGGGAGGGACGGGCCGAAGACGCCGATGTTGAAGCGCTGGGTGTAGTCCCGGCCCGCCGCGTACGCCCTGGCCGGGCCGGCCTGTCTGCTCTCCCAGGTCGGGTCGCCCTCGGCATCGGGGGCGCCGAGCTGGCTGGCCTGGTAGAACCACTTGATTCCGTTGGGCAGTACGTAGTCGGTGCCGGTCAGCGGCAGGCGGCCCTCGGTCCAGAAGGGGTTGTAGAAGCCGCCGGGCATCAGCGGCGCGGCCCAGACGTGCGCCGTCTTGCCCTTGACCGGTGTCCCGACGACGACCTTGACCTTGGTGAGCTGCGAGCGCTTGACGTTCTTGGTGAAGCCGGACAGGTCACCCGTACGGTTCCAGGCCAGCCGGTAGTTGACGGCCTTGTGGGTCCAGATGCCGTGGTACATCGCGGACACCTCGGCGGCCGGCGCCGGGGCACCGAGCTGTCCGACGCGGATGCTGCCGAAGGAGGGGGCGCCGTACAGAGAGGTGTACGGCTTGTTGTTGACGTCGACGTGGAAGAAGAACATCGCGCCCGCGGGCTTGGCCGCGCCGTCCGGCACGGTGATCTTGACGGGCTTCGTCTTCCGGGCGTCCATGACCAGGGTCGTGTCCTTGGTCAGCGCGAACTTCGGGTACAGCAGCACGGACCCTCCGGTGCTGACGGTGCGGAGCACGCCTTCCAGGGCGTAACGCCCCTTCGGCAGACGGATGGTGACCTCGCCGTCCTTCTCGTCGGAGGCCTCCGTCCAGACGTCGTTGTCCAGGCCGTAGATACTCGTCAAGGCGTCGCCGAGGGCCTTGCCCTTGAGGTCGAGGTGCTTGATGGTCAGGTCGTACGACTCGACCTCGCGGACTACGCCCAGGGAGGTGCGCGCGGTCGTCGTGCCGTCGGCGGTGGTGGCGGTCAGCGAGCCTCCGAAGCTGCCTTCGGCCGTTCCCACGCGGGTGTCGGTGGTCACGGTGGCGGTCGCCTCACCGCCCGCCGGGACGGTGAGCCGCTGCGGGGAGACCGTGAACAGGCCCTCGGCCGCGGGCTTTCCGTCGTTGCCGTAGGCCTCGGTGGCCAGGTCGAGGGTGACCGGCTCGGTGCCCGCGTTGCGGTACGTGACCTCCTTGGTGACGGGTCGGTCGTCGGTGTGGGGGTACGCCTGTGTCCCGAAGCCCAGCGCGGTCGGACTGCTGGTGAGCTGCTGGGTGATCGCCCTGGCGACGTCCACCCGGCCGGTGCCCTGGATGTACGCGGAGGTGGCGTCGGTCGGCTTCGCGGAGGCGGTGAGGGCGGCCTTGATCTGCGGGCCCGTCCAGTCCGGGTGCTGCTGCGCCAGGATCGCCGCGGCGCCCGCCACGTGCGGGGTCGCCATCGACGTACCGCTCATGGAGACATAGCCGTCGGCGGCGGGGTCGCCCATGTCGCCTTCGGCGGCCTTGGCGGCGACGATGTCCACGCCCGGCGCGGTGACGTCGGGCTTGAGGAAGCCGTCGGCCGTGGGGCCGCGGCTGGAGAACTCGGCGATGGCGTCCTCGCGGTCGACCGCGCCGACGGTGAGCGCGGAGGCCGCGCTGCCGGGGGTGCCGATGGTGCCCTCTCCCGGGCCCTCGTTGCCGGCGGCTATGACGAACAGGGCGCCGGAGCTTGCCGACAGGTCGTTGACGGCCTGCTCGACGGGGTCGATGCCGGGGGTGTCGGTGCCGCCCAGGCTCAGGTTGACGACCTTGGCGCCCCGCGCGACGGCCCACTGCATGCCGGCGATGACGCCGGAGTCGTCGCCCTCGCCGGAGTCGTCGAGCACCTTGCCGACCAGGAGCCGGGCGCCGGGCGCGACGCCCGCGTACTTCGCGCCCGCGGGGGACGCGGCCCCGGAGCCCGCGATCGTCGAGGCCACGTGTGTGCCGTGGCCCGCACGGTCGACGGTGTCCGCGGCGGTGGAGAAGTTCTTCGCCTCGTCGATCCGGTCCTTGAGGTCCGGGTGCGTGGCGTCGACGCCGGTGTCGAGGACGGCGACCTTGACGCCCTTGCCGTCGTATCCCGCCGCGTGTGCCGCGGGCGCGCCGATCTGCGGCACGCTCCTGTCCAGGGTCGCCCTGACCTTGCCGTCCAGCCAGATCTTTTTGACCTTCGCGGAGCCGGTCGCGCTGGTGAGGGTCTCCCACAGCGCGGAGCCCCCGGACTTACGGGCGCGCACGGCGTCACCGTTGATGCTCGGCAGATCCCGCCGGACGGTCGCGCCCGAGCCGCGGAACGTACTCGCCGATACGGACCTGCCCTTGTCGTAGGTGACGATCAGCGGCAGGTCGGCGCGGCGGGCGTCGTCGTAGCGCGAACTCACCAGCTGCGTCACGTCGAACAGCCGTCGGTCGGCGGTCCCGTTCGCGATCAGCGGTTCGGCGTCGCGCGGCAGGACGTACGCGTGGCCCGCGGCCTGCTGGACGCGGAAGCCCATACCCTCGCGGCCCTTGGCTGCCACCACGCCGGTGACCTTGCCCTTGGCGTCGAGGGTCACCCGGTCGCCGGTGACGAGGGTGACGGTCCTGGCGGGGGTGCCGGTACCGGTGGAGGGCGCGGCCTCGGCGTTGTCGGGCGTGCTCGCCAGCAGCCCGGCGCCGAGCGCCGCCACCAGGGCGGCCGCCAACGGGACGGTGGTGACCGCTCGTCTCCTGTGCTTGTGCGACTTCAAGTCAAGCCTTTCCATATGGTTCATGGCGGTTTGTTCGCAGGTTCGGGGCAGCATCGGGGCGCGGCGGAGCGACGCTGTGGCCGCTCGGCCGCGTACGGAGAGAGATCCAGAGAGGAAACTGCGAGAGAGAACCGCGAGGAGGATCGGGTCGGACGAGGCGCTCGGACAGATGCCGGAAGATGCCGGACAGATGTCAGACGAGACGCTTACGACCCCAGAGGATGACGAACACCACGATGCCGGCGGTCAGGGCCAGCAGGATCGAGGAGCCGAGCCACTGCATGGACGACATCTGGGAGATCGGGATGTAGTCGACCGACCAGCCGACGACCTGTGCCTTGTCCAGGCAGGCGTCGCGGGCCTTCTCCGTTGCCTCGGCGCAGCTGCCCCAGCCGATGAGGTCACCGGAGGCGGTGAGGTAGGACTCGTCCAGCTGGTGGGCGCCGTCGGGCACGTTCGGCGTGGAGTTGTCCCCGACACCGTTGTGGCTGGTGACCGTGACGACGTTGGCGAGGGACAGTCGGAAGTACGACCAGACCATCTGCACGGCGACGGTGAAGCCCAGGGTGACGACCATGGACAGCAGGGTCCGGCGCAGCAGCATGCCGATCGCCACGCCACCGACGACGGTGAGCAGGGAGAGCGCCACAGGCACGGGTCCACTGTTGTCGAAAACGGGACCGTCGGTCCAACTCGTGAAGTACGACGACGACTTGACGGGCGACCACCACCAGGTGAACGCGGCGGAGAGCGCCGTGGTGCACACCACGACCACGAGCGCGGTCACCCCGAGCTTGGTGGCGAGCCAGCGAACGCGGCTGACGGACTGCGCGTTGACCAGCTTGGCGGTGCCGTTCTCCAGGTCGCCGGCGAGCAGGGGCGCTCCGACGAAGACACCGATCAGGACGGGCAGGAACCCGAGCATCATGGCGGCCACGTTGAGCGGATCATGGTCGAACTTGGCCTCCCAGCCGGACTTGAGGTCGGGGTAGCCGTACCCGCCGAGGTACGTGATCATCTCGTGGCGCTGGTAGACGAACACCGCCACGGTGATCGCGGTGGCGGTCAGCATCGTCCAGTAGGCGGCGCGATGCTGTCGCCAGACGAGCCAGTTCATGCCGCTGAGCCGGAGGCCGCGGCCACGACCACGGCCGGCTTCGGCGCCGGCGGAGTCGGAGTCGGAGAGGGTGCTGTCGGTGTTGGTCATCGTGCTCATGCCGCCACCGCCTGGGGGGCGACGTAGGAGCTGGGACTGATCAGGGGCGGGGCCTCGGGCGAGCGCAGATAGGCGAGCAGGAGTTCCTCCAGGTTCGGGGTGCTCGCCTCCCAGGGGCCCGTGACCGGCCCGTCGGGGCGTACCAGTGAGGTGAACTGCCGTCCGCTGGTACGGGTTTCGACGACGGTGTGGTATGCCAGTTCCGGGGGCGTCCGTCCGTCGGAGTGGACCCCGGTCAGCACGGCGTGGGCGGTGCGCAGTTCGTCGACCTCACCGGCCAGGCGCAGTCCGCCGCCCGCGATGACCAGCAGGTAGTCGCAGGTGTTCTCCAGCTCGGCGAGCATGTGCGTGGACATCAGCACGGTGGTGCCGCGCTCGGCGGCCTCGGCCAGCAGCGTGCCCATCAACTCGTGGCGTACCAGTGGGTCGAGGTCGGACATCGGCTCGTCGAGGAGCAGCAGGTCGGGACGCTTACCGAAGGAGACGGCGAAGGCCACCCGGGTGCGCTGGCCGCCGGAGAGTGTGCCGATCTTCGCGTCGAAGGGCACATTGCCCGCGCGGACGATGTTCTCGGCGGCCCGCTGGTCCCAGCCGGGGTTCAGTTCGCGGCCCATGCGCAAGGTCTCGGCGACGGTGAAGCGCCGGAACAGGGGCTTCTCCTGGGCGAGGAAAGCGGTCCGCCGAGTGGCCTCCGCGGACTCCGGGGCCTCTCCGAACACCCGCAGGGTGCCGGTGGTCGGCTCCAACAGGTTGGCGGCGATGGCCATCAGCGTGGTCTTGCCGGCTCCGTTGGGACCCACCAGACCGCAGATCCGCCCTGCAGGCAGCCGGAAGGAGCAGTCCCGGAGCGCCCAGCCCCGGCGGTACTTCCGGCCGACCCCGCGGGCTTCTATCGCGGCGGTTTCCGCCGACCCCCCGTAACCCGTTTCGTAGCTCATCATGCGTGTTCCCCTTGTTCCTGTTGTCGCTGTTGTCGCTGGTCACTCGTGTTCGGTGGCAGGCCTGGTCCCGGCGTACCGCTCCTCCATCACCGACGTGACCAGAGCGGTCACGTCGTCCTGCTCAAGACCCGCCTCGCGGGCCCGGTCCATCCAGTCCGCCAACTCGCCGCGCAGCGGCGAATCAGCCCCCGCCTGGGGACGAGCAAGCGACTGACGCACGAAGGTCCCCAGTCCCGGTCGCGCTTCGACCAGGCCCTCCCGCTCCAGTTCGCGGTACGCCTTGAGCGTGGTGTTGGGGTTGACCGCGGAGGTCTGGGCAACCGCCTTGGCCGTGGGCAACTGATCGCCGGGCCCGAGTACACCGAGCCGCAACGCCTGCTTGGTCTGCTGAACGATCTGCTGATAGGCGGCGACCCCGCTCCGCCTGTCGATGCGGAACTCCAACCCCTTCACCACCATTTCACTAGTCGACTAGTGAAATGATGATGGAGCATCGATCGCGGACCTGTCAAAGCCCACAGCTCGGGGCGCCGACGGCGAGCCGTAGCGCGTTGCTTGCGGCCGGGTGTCGCTGTCGGTGCGGGTGTGTTCTCGACGGCAATGCATCGAACGCTATGTGGACAGATCGGGTGACCGTCGGGCCTGCCCGGGTTGGCAGGGTGATGTGGATCAAGCGGGATGGTGGATTGCCCAATTGATGACCATTGTTCACGCTGGGAGCGGCTTCGCCTTCATCTTTCCAGCGGAGGTGTATTTCTCCGGCCGGAACACAATCCGCTCCGGCGTGATTAGCAATCGCGAACATGTTTCGGGGCGCCGAACCGTACGTGTCGTACTCCGGCAGGTCGATGGCCTCCCCGCACGTCGCTGGCGCCGCCGCCCCGGGTGCTCCAGCAGCACCCGGACTGGAGCGGAGCCCGGCTGAAGGCACTCCTGACCGGTTCGGCCAAGCCCAACCCGCTGCTGAACGCCCATCAGCAGGGCGCGAGCCGAGTGAGTGGACCTGGAGCGTGCCGCCACGGCCCTGGCCGTCTCCGAGCCCGGCTTCCTCGGCTTCGGCACGCATGCATACCCAACGCGGCCGCCCGGTTGCCCACGGCTCCAGACGCAGCCGCACGCCCGCGAGCCGCGACCGACGGTGCCGACAACGTGCCCTGGCTCCAAGTCGAGGCCCGCGGGAGGGCGTCATTCACGACGCGGCATGCTCGCGGTTTCGGTGACACTCCGTGGCCGGTGTGGACACTCGGACTTTCCAATTGGCGTCTTGCCGCTACCGCCTTGTTGGTTAAGGTGGCGGGTGAGACTGATTTCGATGCCCTTGGCCATGGTGATGGACAGGCCGGCGCGAGTTCGGGACCGCACAGGCTGAGGGCTCCCGCACGGCCGATTCGGATACGACGGGAGGGGGAGGTGCGTCGCATCTGCCGGATGGTCTGCGACGGTGTGCGGGTTGTTCCCCGTCTCGGTCATGAACGGGGTGTTCGGTTCGACCGCCACCACATAGGGGGTCGAGGCGCGAGCGGGCCGGTAGGGCACGGTGTGCGGCGGGTGGTACACGCGCTCATCGGCCCTGGCGGCGACGGCCACGACAATGCCGTACCCGAACTGCCCGTGGAAGCCGAGGTACTGAGGGGACACCTGGGCCGTGGGGTGCCGGGACTCACGGTCACCGGAGTCGTCCGGAAACAACAAGAGGGTTTGGAGCAGGGGAAACATGAAGCCGCTGATTCGTTGCCGCCCACCGGTCGGATGAAGGGCCGCGCTCTCACCCTGCCTCAGGAAGTCAAGATCCGGAACACCATCCACCGGTCACGGCGAAGCACCGCCGGTCGACCGGACGCGGTGGGCGTGTGACCGGCCGGTCGGGGCCCGCGGTGCTGCCTCCGTCGCTGCGTGCGTGGCTCGGGCTGATGGCGGCCCTCGCCGCCCTGGTGGTCGTCGTGGTCGGGGTCCTGTACGCCGGCGACAGCGAGCCCGGCAGGGTGGACGCGCGGATCTGGGCGGTAGTGGACGGTGCGGGGCCGCCGTGGCGGCACGTCGCTCTGGCCACGGACTTCCTGGGGGAGCCCGTGGGAGCGGCGACGCTGGTCGTGGCCGCCGTGACGGGCTGCCTGCTGCTTCGCTGTCCTCGCGCGGCGGTGCTGGTCGTCGCCGGCACCGCCACGACCGTGGGGACGGCGACGCTGCTCAAGTCCCTGGTGGGACGCACCATCCACGGCGAAGACAACCTGTCCTACCCGAGCGGCCACACCGCCTTCCTCACCGCGCTCGCCCTCGTGGTGGCGCTGTTCGCGACCGGCCGACTCGGCCTCGGCAGGACGGCCGGCGCACTACTCGTGCTCGCCGCGGCGCTGGTCGCGGGCGGGGCCATGGGCTGGGCACAGGTCGCCCTCGGCGCGCACTACCCGACCGACGTCCTCGGCGGCTGGTGCACCGCGCTGGCGGTGATACCGGCGACCGCGTGGCTGGTCGACCGGACGGCTGACCGGCTGGTCGACCGGATGGCCGACGCCGGTCGGCCGGCCTGAGCGTCGCTGACGTCACGTTGCGGCACGGCACGTCAGGCCAAGCGGCGGAATACGGGCTTCACCGGTCGACCGGCCAGCCAAGGGGTGGGGTCGGCGGCGTCCAGTGCCTTCCGGTACACCGCACATGCCTGGGCCACCACGTCGACGGTGTGATCGATGTCGGCTTCGCTGAGTGCGCTGCTCACCACGAACGACGGGGCCAGCACCCCGCCCGCGAGGAGCCGGCGCAGGAACAGGGTGCGGTACTCCTGCGACGGCTGCCCGTTCTCGTCGAGGGTGGCGAAGACCAGGTTGCTGGCCCGGCCCCGGACGACGATGTGGTCGCCGACGCCCATGCCGGCAGCTGCGTCGCGGACACCGGCGGCCAACCGCTCGCCGAGGGCGTGCAGCCGCGCCGTGACGCCCTCTTCGACATAGATGGTCTGCACGGCCATCGCCGCTGCCAGGGAGTGCGTCTCCGCACCGTGCGTGGTGGACAGCAGGAACACCCGGTCGCCGGAGTGGCGCAGCCCGCCCAGCTCCATCAGATCGCGGCGCCCGGCCAGCGCGGAGACGGCGCATCCGTTGCCCAGCGCCTTGCCGAACGTGGAAAGGTCGGGGGCGACGCCGTACAGGCCCTGGGCGCCCGCCTCGGACCAGCGGAAACCGGTGATCATTTCGTCGAACACCAGGACGCAGCCGTGCCGGTCGGCCAGCTCGCGCAGGCCGGCGAGGTACCCGGGCGGAGGCTCGGTGTGGGTTGCGGGTTCGAGGATCAGGCAGGCGACCTCGTCCTGGTACCGGGTGAGCAACTCCTCCGTGGCGGCCAGGTCCCCGTAAGGGAACGCCACGGTCAGTTCGTCGGTCGCCGCCGGAATGCCGGCGGACATCGGCGTGGTGCCGATGAACCAGTCGTCGGTGGAGAAGAACGGGTGGTCGGCGCAGATGGCCACCCGTGGGCGCCCGGTGGCGGCGCGGGCGAGGCGCACCGCGGCGGTGGTGGCGTCGGAGCCGTTCTTCGCGAACTTCACCATCTCGGCGGTCGGCACCGTGGCCAGGAAGCGTTCCGCCGCTTCGACCTCCACGATGGACGGCCGGACGAAGTTGCTGCCGCGGTCGAGTTCCCGTCGCACCGCCTCGATCACGCGTGGGTGGGCGTGGCCGAGGCTGACCGACCGCAGCCCGGAGCCGTACTCGACGTAGCGGTTGCCGTCGATGTCCCACACGTGGGCACCGCGGCCGTGGCTGATGACCGGGGCCAGGTTCTCGGGGTACTGGTCGTCGCCCTTGGCGTAGGTGTGCGCGCCCCCGGGGATCAGGGCGTGCAGCCGTTCGTTCGCCGTCCGCGACCGGGGCAGGAGGAACTCTTCGGTGGGTTCGGTGTCCACGCGGACCTCAACTCTCTCGGTGCTTCAGGACTTCGGCGAGGCTCGGCGCCTCCCGGTCCCGCTGGGACATCGATGTGACCGGCAGCGGCCAGGGAATGGCGAGCTCCGGGTCGTCGAAGGCGATCGTCACGTCCTCGGCGGGATCGTGCGGGCGGTCGATCCGGTACGAGGTGTCGGCGGTCTCGGTCAGCGCCTGGAAGCCGTGCGCGCACCCCGCCGGGATGTACAGGGTCATCTGCGTCGCGTCGGACAGTTCGTAGAAGGCCCGGTTGCGATAGGTCGGCGAGTCCGTCCGCAGATCCACGACGACGTCGAAGATCTTTCCGTACGAGCACCGCACCAGCTTGGCCTCGCCGGCGCCGGAGCGCAGATGCAGGCCGCGCAGCACGCCCTGGACCGAGCGGGACAGGCTGTCCTGGACGAAGGCGTCCGGGTCGAGGCCGACCGAGCGGACCACATCGGCGTCGAATGTGCGGCAGAAGAAGCCGCGCTCGTCGGCGTACGCCGTCGGTTCGAAGAGGTAGGCGCCGGCGATCGCCGGGACTTCGGTGGCTTTCACGGGGTCTCCTGCCGAGCATGGGTGTGGGCGTGGCCGGTCGCCGGGAACAGAGCCGCGGTCAAGGCGGTGAACTGGTGCTCGAGTTGCCGGGTGGCGACCTGGTTCCGCTCGGTGAGGGTCCGCCGCAGCTCCGCCGATCTCTTCTCCAGCGCCTGGAACTGCTCGTACAGCCGGTCGGCGTCGACCTCGCGAGCAGAGTGGCAGTACGCGTCCAGCCCCATCCGAGCCATGAGCGCGTCGCTCTTCGCCGCATAGCTGAGTGCGAGCGTCGGCGTGCCGACCCTCAGCGCGCAGACCAGGTTGTGGTACCGGGTCGCCACCACGGTGTCGGCAGCCGCCGTCTCCCTCATCAGGTCGGCCAGCGAGGCCGCCTCGGCGGCGGTGACCAGCGGCGAGTCCACCGCGTCGATGATCGCGGCGACCACCGGCGCATCGCACTCGTCACCGGTGAGCAGCTGGACCGGCCTGCCGTCCTCGACCAGCGCGCGGACGAAGCGGGTCGTCCCGTCGAGGTAGCGCCGGTGGATCTCCTCGGCCCGGGCACGGTCGTCGTCGCCGCCGTGGAAGTCCATGACACCGACGCAGACCAGGCCCGGCGGGCCCGAGGGCGCGCTCGACGGCGGCGCCGGGAGCGCGAACGCGAGGTCCGGGTAGACCTCGTCGCGCGCGGTGTCCACGCCCATCGCCCGCATCGCGTCGCGGGACAGGGTGTCCCGGTACGAGCGGTACGCGGCCAGCCGCGCCGACCAGCGCACCAGGGTCCGGGTCGGCCGGTTGCCGATCGCGGCGGCGCCGACGCCGACCAGCGCGACCCGGGTGCCGAACAGCCGGCCGCTCGCGCAGAGCAGGAACAGCGCGTACGGGAAGCCCCACGGCCGCAGCGGCAGCGTGGCCTCCAGGACGCCCATGCCCGGCACGATCACCACCTCGTGCCGGTGTATCCAGGCAGCGGTGCGGAAGGCGTCCACGAGTTTGCCCAGCGCCTTCCCCGCGATCGCGCCCGCACGTGACGCGGTCCGGTACTCCCCGCGGTACCAGTGCAGCCGTGTCGCGGGGATCCCGTACCGGGCCGTGACGACCTCGGGTCCGCCGCACAGCGCGTCCACGACCGCCTCCGGGTGCTCGGCGCGGAGGTACCCGAGCACGGCCTCCAACGACCCGTCGTTGCCGAGGTTGCCGGAGCCGAGCAGGCCGAAGACCCCGACGCGCGCCGGAGTTCCGTTCGCAGGCGTCATGCCTGCCTCCCCTCACGGCCGGCGACAAGGTCGTCGACGGAGACGGTGAGCCCGTCCGGGTCGACCGGGGCGCGGTCCTCGACCCGCTCGCCGGCGCCCGGCCGGACGCGGCTGGTCATCCACGCGGCCAGGTGGCGGTAGCAGGCACGCCGGTCGGCCGGGGACAGCGGCGCCCGCCGGATCGCCGAGGCGAAGCCCCACACGTACTCGGCGAGCAGCCGGGGCGTCGGGTGCAGCGGGCCTGCCCGGCGTGGGTCCAGGTTGACGCAGCGGGAGCGCTTGGACGGGTTCGCCCGCTCGGCGCGGCTGGGGTGGTCGCGGCGGAAGTACAGCAGCTCCGGCACCTGGTGGAAGGGCCCGTGCAGGGTGATCTCGGCGACGAACGTGCGGTCCGCGTGGTGGTAGCTGTCGTGCGGCTTCACCCGGCGGAGCACGTCGGCCCGCATCACCCCGTAGAAGTCGTCGCCGCCGGGCTCGAACAGCAGGCTGCGGAAGCGCTCCGGCGCGTGCGGTGAGTCGGTGGCGAGCCCGTACTCGTACGGGACCTTCACCTTGCCGTCGCCGTCGATGACCGCCTGGCCGCTGTGCGCGAGGATCACGTCCGGCCGCTCGTCCAGCGCCTGGACGCAGCGCAGCAGCAGGTCCCGGGCGTACAGGTCGTCGTGCGAGGCCCACTTGAACAGCTCGCCGCGGCACTCGGTGAACACATGGTTGTGGTTCGGCGCGGCGCCGATGTTCCGGGGCAGCCGGAGGTACCGGATGCGCGAGTCCTTCGCGGCGTACCGGCGGCAGATGTCCCGGGTCCCGTCGGTCGAGGCGTTGTCGGAGATCACCAGCTCGAAGTCCTCGTAGGTCTGGCCGAGCAGGGCGTCGAGCGACTCGGCCAGGTACTCCTCGCCGTTGTACACGGGCAGGCCGAGGCTCAGCCTGGGTTGCGCGGTCATGAGGTCCTCACTTCGGGAATGGGATTGCGGTGGCGCTCGCGCAGGGCGGACCGCAGCTGCAGCCACCACACGGCCGAGCTGCAGACGGTCGCGGCGGCGACGCCCCAGGCCGAGCCGACCGTGCCGGCCACGGCCGCCCCGCCGAGTCCGCCGCCGACGTAGCAGGCGGAGGCGAACAGTTGGCTGCGCAGGCTGCGCCGGGCCGCGCCGAGTGCGCGCAACCCGGCCGCGGCGCCGGTGCCGAGGCCGGCGCCCGCGACGCCGAGCGTGGCCGGCACGATGAGCTCCGAGGCCGAGCTCCAGACGTCGCCGAGCACGAACTCGCCGAGCCGGTCCGGCACCAGCAGCAGCGCCGCGCCCCAGAGCAGCGCGGCCACGGCCTGCCCGGCACCGAGCACGAGACAGAACTTGGCCAGCCGGTGCGGGGCCCGCCGCAGCACCCGTGCCGCCTCCGCGACGGTCACCAGCGAAAGACCCATCAGCACGGCGAGGAACGGGCCGAGCAGCAGCTCCGCGCCACGGACCGTACCCACCGCGCCGACGCCGACGATCGCGCCGAGCCCGTACGCCCGCAGCTGGCTCGCGCCGCTGACGCCGACGTTCTCGGCCAGGTACCGGTAGCTGAGATCGCGCTGCTCACGCAGCCACTCGCGCGCCCCGGTCATCCGGGGCCGGATGCCGGACTGGAGACAGCCGTACACCGCGGCCACCGCGGCGGACGCGCCCCACGCGAGGACGAAAGCGGCCACGCTGCCCACGCGGGCCGCCACCACCATGGCCGGGACGAGCGCGACGCCCCACACGAGGTCGTTGACGAACGCCTTCCGCCCGTTGCCGGCGGCGAAGAACGAGTACCGCCAGGCGTCCTGCAGCAGCAGCCCCGGCAGCATGACGCCGAGGCAGGCGAACGCCGGCCCCACGCTGCCGCCGAGAGCGAGCCCGACCACCAGACACACCGCGCCGATGGCGGCGCCGACGTTGAGCGCGGTACCCGAGGACCGGCCGACCGCCTGGCGCCAGGACGCGTCCGGCACGCCGCTGAAACGGACTACGAGCGGGTCGGTGGCCAGCCCGCGGGAGACGCTGAGCACCACGCCGTAGGTCACCCAGGCCAGGCCGAACACGCCGAACGCGGTCACGCCCAGCGAGCGGGCCACGTAGATCCCCACCGCGAAGTTGGTCATGCTGGAGGCCGCCTGGTCGGCCAGTCCCCAGGACAACCGGCCGACGACGGCCCGCCGGGCGGACCCGGCCGGCGTCGTCTTCGCCCCCTCGGTGGTCATCGGCGTCATACCTTGATCAGCCCGGCGCCGTGCAGGGCGTCGGCCGCGGCGACGACGGTGTCGAAGGGCAGCCCGGACCGCTCGGCGACGTCCAGCAGACCGTGCTCGCCGTCGGAGAGGCTGAGCACCCAGAGCATGGCCATCTGGGCCTGCTTGGTGTCGCTGCGGCCGCCGAGCGCGTCGTACAGGCCGCGTCGGCCCAGCTGCGGTTCGCCGTAGGGGCTGAGGTTGACGTACCGCCGGTTGCGGTCGAGGACGGCGAACGCTTCGCGGCAGACGGCGAGCGTGTCCGCCATCGCCTCCGGGGAGACGAAGTCCGGGTTGTCCGCCGAGGTGTGGTACTCGGGGTAGCCGGCGTACGGGGTCCGGCTGAGCGAGCCCACACCGAGATCGAACCCGGGCGAGCAGTACTGCCGCTCGTCGTAGCCGTACGGTGTGAACTCGTTGACGTGGTGCGGGCGTTCGGAGGCGGCCAGCACGTGCCGCATCACCCGGTCGATCTCCGCGTCGCCGTGCCTGCTCTGCTTGTACGTCAGTCGGCCCGAGTCCCCGGCGCAGGCCAGCACCAGGCCGTGCTTGACCCGCTCGATCCGCTCCGCGTTGCGGGCCAGCCAGGTGATCGCCCCGATGGTGCCGGGCGCGAAGATGAACCGGTAGGTGTAGTACGGCGTCCGCTCCGCCAGCGCCCGGGCGAGGAACGTCGCCACCGCGATGCCGGCCAGGTTGTCGTTGGCCAGGGACGGGTGGCAGACGTGGCAGGAGACGATCACCTCGTCGGCGACCTGCCCGGGGACCACGTGCTCGGCGTAGGTGAGGTGCCCGTCGGCGAGAGTGGAGTCGATGAGCACCTCGTACTCGCCGTCCGGCAGCGCGTCCAAGGTCTTCTGAGCCAGGCAGAACCCCCATTCCGGCTTGTAGTAGCTGGTGCGGTACGGCACCCAGGACGGGTGGTCCGGCAGGGTGTGCAGATGCCCACGCAGCTCGGACAGCGGCATCGTCGCCGACACCGGCACGCTGTAGCCGAGCACGTGCAGGCTGGACGCGGCGAAGTCGACGACCCGGTTGCCGGCGCTGTCGGCGATGTACGCGTCCCGGATGTTCCACTCCTGCGGCACCGTCCAGTCGAGCACCTGGGTTCCGGTCGGCACCTCGTGCACCCGCAGCGGGACGTACTCGTCGACGATCTCCAGGGTGGCGCGCACACCGTCGCCGGTGATGCTCCGGCACAGCGGGTACAACCGCTCCACCAGTGTGTGCATCTCCTCGCCGGCCGCGGTCATCGGCGCCACCGCAGGGTGTCGTCGACGGCGCCGGCCTCGGATGCCGCGCGCAGCACGGCGAGGCGGGTGAAGCGCCGCTCGAAGTCCTCCGTGGTCAGCCCGAACTTCCGGTAGGCGTCGGCGAGTTCGAGCGCGCCCTGCTTGACCGTCCACTCACAGTCGAAGCCGGGGATCGCGGCACGGAACCGGGCGAAGTCCACCCGGTACGACCGCGGATCGGCACCGTTCTCCCCGGTGATCCTCACCTTCGCCCCGGACACCGCCTCGGCGACCTGCTCGGCGATCTCGGCGACCGTGACGTTGTTGGTCTCGCTGCCGATGTTGAACGCCAGGTCGTGCACCGCTTCGCGCGGCGCGGTCAGCGCGGCCGTGAAGGCCCGTGCGATGTCGGCGGCGTGGACCAGCGGGCGCCAGGGGGTGCCGTCGGAGAGCACAAGGACCTCGCCGGACAGGAGTGCGTGGCCCACCAGGTTGTTCAGCACGATGTCGGCGCGCAGCCGGGGGGAGAAGCCGAAGGCGGTGGCGTTGCGCATGTACACCGGGCTGAAGTCGCCGTCGGCGAGCGCGTGCAGGTCGTCCTCCACCCGCACCTTCGACTCCGCGTACGGCGTCACCGGGCGCAGCGGGGCGTCCTCGGCCACCAGGTCGGTGCCGCCGGCGGCACCGTAGACCGAGCACGTCGACGCGTACAGGAAGCGCCGCACTCCGGCGTCGCGGGCCAGCCGGGCCAGGCGTACGGACGCGTGGTGGTTGATGTCGTAGGTGAGCTCCGGCGCCAGCGATCCCAGCGGGTCGTTGGACAGGGCTGCCAGGTGGATCACGGCGTCCACCCCGGCCACGTGCTCGGCCGTGACGTCGCGCAGGTCCACCCGCGGCCCCGGCGGGTCCGCGGGCTGCGGGCCCAGCACACAGTCGGCGAACAGGCCGGCGTCAAGACCGACGACCTCGTGCCCGGCGGCCGCGAGTACCGGGGCCATCACGGTGCCCAGGTAGCCCTGATGTCCGGTCAGCAGTACGCGCAAGGTTCATTCCCCCAGGTCGAGAGTGAGTTTGGTGACGGCGAACGCCTCGGCGTAGCGCGCGTGGCATTCGATGCCGCGGATCCGGGCCAGCCCGAGGAAGGCCTCCCGGTCGTACCAGGGCCGGTGCCGTTGCGAGGGGTAGTGCTCCTGCAACAGCCGCACCTTCCGTTCGGCGATCTCCGGCGACAGCGGCTGGTAGGCCGTCGGGCGGCCGAGATCGCCGTCCCACTTGACGATCTCGTAGCCGAGCACGAGGTGGTCACGGAACGCGGTGGGTATCAGCTTCGCCAGGCCGCGGTGATCCTGGTGCGCGTCCTCGGTGCGCGGGGCCAGCACGAGATCCGGCTCGGTCTGCCCGCGCAGTTCCTCGACCGCCGCCTTGGCCTCCTCCCAGTGCGCGGGCAGCCTGCCGTCCGGCAGCTTGTGCACGGTCAGCCGCAGGTCGGCCCCCGGGCAGAAGGCGGCGAGCGCGGCCTGTTCCTCCTGCTCCCGCTCGCCGCCACCGCCGGAGAGCACCAGCGCGTCGACCCGGACACCCGGCCGCGCGAGGCACAGCGTCAGCAGGGTGCCGCCGGCGCCGATGGCGATGTCGTCGCAGTGCGCGCCCACCGCGACGATCCGGTCCAGGCGCCCGGCCCCGAGCCGGATCACGCCCTCGCTCCGGAACCGTTGCCGCTGCCGGTCGCGCTCGCCCCCGCGCCGTCCCGTTCCCACACGGCCCACGGGCGGTCGCCCCGGGCGTAGGCGTCGTCGAGCGCGGCCCGCTCCTTCACGGTGTCGGTCGGCTTCCAGAAGCCGCGGTGCTGGTGCGCCACCAGCCGGCCGTGCTTGGCCAGTTGGGCGCATCCGTCGGCGACCAGGTCCCCGCCCTCCGGGATGTGGTCGAAGACCTCCTGGCGGAGCACGAAGTAGCCGCCGTTCTCCCACAGCGGCATGTCGCTCACCGCGGTGATGCCCCCCACCAGGCCGTCGTCGCCCAGGTCCACACAGTGGAACGAGGACTGCGGCGGCACCACCATCATCGACGCGCCGGCGTCGCGCCGGGCGAACTTGTCGATCATCTCCGGCAGCGGGGCATCGGTGAGCACGTCGGCGTAGTTCGCGAGGAACATCTCGTCGCCGTCCAGGTGGTGCCGCACCCGGCGCAGCCGCTCCCCGATCGGCGACTCGATACCGGTCTGCGCGAACGTGATCGTCCAGGAGGCGATGTCGGTGGACAGCAGCTCGGTCCGCCCGCCCCGCAGCACGAAGTCGTTGGACGTCGTCTCCTCGTAGTTGAGGAAGAAGTTCTTGATGTGGTGAGCCCCGTACCCGAGGCACAGGATGAACTCCGTGTGCCCGAAGTACGCGTAGTAGCGCATGACGTGCCAGATCAGCGGCCGCGGGCCGACCATCGCCATCGGCTTGGGCACGTCGTCGGAGGCTCCGCTGCGCATGCGCAGCCCGTAGCCGCCGCAGAACAGTACGACCTTCATGCCTTGACCTCGACAATGCTCAGTTCCGGTATCGGAAAGACGAGCCGGCCGCCCCAGGCGTGCACGAAGGACAACTGCTCGACCAGTTCGGCCCGCAGGTTCCACGGGAGGACCAGGACGTAGTCCGGTTCGTCTGCGGCAATCTGCTCGGGCGGCAGGATCGGGATGCGGGTGCCCGGGGTGAACCTGCCGTGCTTGTAGGGGTTGCGGTCGACCGTGTACGGGAGCAGGTCGGGCCGGATGCCGCAGTGGTTGAGCAGGGTGTTGCCCTTGCCCGGGGCGCCGTAACCGACGACCGTCTCGCCGCGCTCGGCGGCCTCGATGAGGAACCGCAGCAGGTCCCGGCGCACCTTGGCCACCCGGGCGGAGAACTCGGTGTACCCGGACAGCTCCTGCAGTCCGGCGGCCTTCTCCCGGTCCAGCACGTCGGCCACCCGCCGGGTCGGCTCGCCGGCCACCTCGGCCGGCCGGGCCCACAGCCGGATGGAGCCGCCGTGCGTGGGCAGCAGCTCGACGTCCACGAGCGTGAGCCCGCCGCTCGCCAGCGCCCGGGTCGCGGACGCGACCGTGTAGTACTGGAAGTGCTCGTGGTAGATCGTGTCGTACTGGTTCTCCTCGATCAGGGTCAGCAGGTGCTGCACCTCGATGGAGACCCAGCCGTCGTCGGCGACCAGGGCGCGCAGCCCTTGGGTGAACCCGACCACGTCGGGGATGTGCGCGTACACGTTGTTGGCCACGACCAGGTCCGCCGGGCCGTGCTCGGCGCGGACGCCGGCGCCGGTGGCCGGGTCCAGGAACTCCGTGAGCGTGGGCACACCCGCGTCCCGCGCCGCGGCGCCGACGTTCACCGAGGGCTCGATGCCGAGGCAGCGGATCTGGCGGTCCACCAGGTGCCGCAGCAGGTACCCGTCGTTGCTCGCGACCTCGACCACGAAGGCGTCGGCGCCCAGACCCAGCCGCTGTACGGCATCGGCGACGAACGTGCGCGCGTGCTCCACCCAGGAGGTCGAGAAGGAAGAGAAGTAGGCGTACTCCTTGAACGTCTCCTCCGGCGTGATCAGCGGAGGGATCTGCGCGAGCCAGCAGTCGGTGCAGACCCGCAGGTGCAGCGGGTACGCCGGCTCCGGCTGGTCCAGTTGGTCCGCGGCGAGAAAGCTCTCACACGGCGGCGTCGCGCCCAGATCGACGACGCTCACCAGCGCCGCCGAGCCGCAGAGTCGGCATCGTGTCATTGACTGCCCCCATCCCGCTCGCGCGGGTGTCCCCGCCGCGAGCCAGTGCTTTTGTCCCCAACCGGCGGCGGGCTGTCCCCGCCGCCGGACCGACCCGCGATCGCGGTGCGGTACTCATCCACCAGGCGCTCCAGCCCGACGGCCGGGCTGAAGTCCCGCTCGTAGCGGCGCCGGGCCGCCTGGCCCATCTCCCCGTTGCGGGCCGGCTCGGCCGTGATCCGGCGCAGGCAGGACGCGAGCGAGGCGGGCTCGCCCGGCCGGTGCAGCAGCCCGGTCACCCCGTCCTCGACGAGTTCGACGAAGGCGCCGTGACCGGCGGCGACGACCGGGACCCCCGCCGCCATCGCCTCCACGACCACCAGGCCGAACGCCTCCAGCCACGTGGAGGGAGCCACCACGGCGACCGACCGCGCGACGGCCTTCTGGCACTCCGCCGTGTCATAGAGGCCGACGTACCTGACGTCGTCCCGGCCCGCCGCCCAGGCGGTCACCTCCGGCTCCAGCGGCCCCGTACCGGCGATCACGAGCGGGACGCCCACCCCGCCGTCGGCGGCGAGTTCGTCCCACGCGGCCATGAGCAGCCGCACGCCCTTGGCCTCCGCGAGCCGGCCGAGATAGAGCAGATGCTCGCCCGCGCCCGAACGGCAGGCGCCCGGATCGGGCACGAAGTTGTGCTTCACCGCCAGCCGCTCGGCCGGCATCCCCGACCGCACCAGCACGTCGCGCTGTGCCGCGGAGATGCAGAAGAACCGCTCCACGCCGGACCACCACCGCCGCCGGTTGACCGACAGGCTGACCGCGAGCGGCACCGTGGCCAGCCGGGAGTTGCGGTAGCAGCCGTGCCGGACGGCGGGCAGCGGCGTGGACCCGACGCACTCCGTGCACGGCCGGCCGTCCCGCTGCAGCGTGCCCGGCGGGCAGACCTGGGTGTAGTTGTGCAGGGTGGCGACGGCGGGCACGCCGGCGTCGGCGCAGGCGGCCAGCACCGCCGGCGACAGGAGCGGGAAGACGTTGTGGACGTGCACCACGTCCGGCCGTTCGCTGCGGAGCCGGGCGGCGAGCTCCGTGCGGACCGCCGGGTTCCACGGCACCAGCAGCGGTAGCGCGGCCTTGCCCAGCAGGGACCGGCCGGCGATGTCGTCGCTGCGCCGCTCGAACACCCCGACCCGGTGGCCGGCCCCGCGCAGCAGCGCCACCTCCTGGTCGACGACCTTGTTCTCCCCGCTCGGCTGCGCCGAGGCGTAGCGGTTGTGCACCACGATGACGTGCATGGTCAGGCCACCTCCGATCTTCGGCCCCATCGTGGGACGGGCCGGCGAGGGACGTCGGGCGCCGAGAGGGCGGTGGCCTCGGCAGGTGCCGCCAACAGCGAGGCGGCCACGGCCAGATGCAGCAGATACGGCGAGGCGTCGCCCAGCCCTGCCTCGGTGTACGACGCGAGAGCGCAGTAGCTGATCAGGAAGAGCGCGCAGGCCCGCGACAGCGACGGTGGCCGCAGCAACGCGACGCCGCCCAACACGATGATGATCGCCGCCACCAGGGCGACGCCGGTCACACCCTGCTCGTGGTAGACGGCCAGCCAGCTGTTGTCGATCGGCAGCCCGCCGAACGACTTGTCGCCCAGACCCGCGCCGAACAGGTACTCCGAGGTCGTCCGGGGTGCTGCCAGCAGGGCGTCCCAGACCTTGGCCCGGCCGGTGAGGCTGGTGAAGTTCTCCTGGGTCTGTCCGCGCAGGAACCACGCCTGCAGCGCGGAGCCGAACCCCACCGCGGCCACGGCGGCGCACAGCACCGCCCAGGCGAAGAAGCGGCGGGCGGCGGCGCTGGTCAGGAAGAGCGAGCCGATCGCCAACGTCAGCCCGATGAGCAGGCCGAGCGTGGCCGTGCGGGTATGGGTCAGCGCGAGCAGGACGACTGCCGGCACGATGACCAACGCCGCGTTGCGCCCGCCGGTCCGGCGGCCCAGAACGAGCAGCACGGCCAGCCCGATGATCACCGCGGCGTACTGTCCGATCTGCGGCGGGGTGAGCGGCCACAACGCGCCGACCAGCCGCCCGCCGTAGAGCTCGGGCAGGGCGGCGCCCGGTGAGATGATCACGCCGGCGGCCACCGACCCGAGGACCACGAAGTACATCCGGATGTGGAGCCGGACGAAGGTCAGGCTGCCGTCCCACCAGCGGCTGAGAAGCCACAGCGTGCTGACGAAGAGAGCCAGCCGGGCGCAGCGGAACACCGCGCCGAACCCGGACTCCAGGTCCGCGCTGGAGATCACGCTCGGCACCAGCAGCAGGGTGAGCAGGAACACGAAGGCGCTGGCTCGGATGCGTAGCCGGGGATTGACCATGAGCGCCAGCGTGAACGCGGCGACCAGCGCGCCCATGGTGACCATCTGGATGAGGGAACGGGGCAGCGGGACGATGGTCTTCGCCCCCGCGGAGCCGAGCGTGTTGAGGACCAGCAGCCCCCAGCTCGTCCCGACGATCTTCGACGTGTGGTCCGTGTGCTCTGGGCTCATCTCAACCACCGTCCCGTGCGCGGAAGGTGCTGTCCGCGTCCTGCCGGTACGGCGCGCCCTGCCACTGCAAGGAGTCGAGTACCCGGCTCGGGTCGTGGGCGACGAACTTCCATGGCCCGACGTAGACGTTGTCGTGCCAGCTGTTGTGCTGCTTACGGGTGATCGCCTCGGCCACCCGCTCGCCCTTGTACGGCGACCAGTCCGGATAGGTGCCGTAGTTGGCCAGCACCGCCATGCGGTCGCATCTCACCGTGCAGTCGACGACGGACTTGTCCAGCACGAAGCGGTTGCCGTGGATGTCCACCCGCTGGGTCTTCCACCGGCAGTCGGCGTAGAGCGGTGCGGCGGCGATCGCGGGCTGCGCGCAGCGGTCGATCTTCTTCACCAGCAACGTGCAGTCACCGGACGAGGTGTTGGCCGGGCTGTTGCAGAACCGGTCGGCGTTTTCCCACAGGGTGATCCCGGACCAGTTGTTCTCCAGCACGTTCCGGTAGATCTCGATCTTGTCCGTGCGGGCTCGGATCCGTGGTTCGCCGCCGGACTCGGACAGGTAGATGGTCGCGAACGGGAAGTTGTCGCCGCGGTCAGCGTACGTGCGGCCCTCGACCCAGTTGTTGCGCCGGATCCTGTTCTTGCGGATGACCGCGTTGTAGCTGGTCTCGTAGATCAGCGCGGCCCCCTCGTTGGCCTCGATCACGTTGTCCTCGATGAGGAAGTCGTTGTTGTTGGTGTCCGCCCACAACCCGGCTCCGCGGTTGTCGTGCACCCAGTTGCCGCGTACGTCGGCGCCGTCGACGGCCCAGAACTTGACGCCTCCGGTGCAGCCGCAGCCCGGCCGCCGCTTCTCCCAGTCGTCCCTGTTGTTGCCCACGATCTCGTTGCCCTCGACCACCAGGCCGGTGATACGCCCGGTGGCCTTGTACGCGTTCATGCCGTACTGACCGTTGTCGCGCAGACAGTTGGCGCGGACCTCCTGGCGGGCGCCGGCCATCAGCGCGGCGCCGGAGTTGTTCTGGATCGTCGCGTGCTCGATCACCCACCCGTCGGCCGAGTCATGGTTGACCACGCCCTCGTCGTGCGGCGCGACGAAACCCTGCACCGTCAGGTAGCGGATGGTGACGTCGGCGGCGTTGCCGCCGAACGCGTACTGGTTGGTCTTCCGGCCGTCGAGCACCGCGCCCGGCGCGCCGAGGTAGCTGTTGCCCTCCTTGGGGATGACCTGGGAGTAGCGGTTGCGGTCGAGTCTGTGCTTGCCCGGCCGAAGCCAGAACGTGGTGTGCGGGGGGTTGTCCTCGGTCTTCGCGGCCAGGTCGCCGGCCACCGCGGGGTCGACCGTCACCGCGCCCGCCGGCGCCTTCGCCGGCCCGGCCGCGGGCTCGGCGCACACCCGGGCCACGGACGCGGACGGCGCGGCGGTCGGCTTCGGCCGCGGGCTCGGCGTGCTCTCACAGCCGGTCGCCGCCAGCATGGCCAGCGCCAGAGGTGCCGCCGGCCATGCCCAGTGCCGCCCCTTGATCCCCAAACGTCCTCCCTAGCCGCGGAACCTGAGTACGGTGGTGAACCCCTGCGTGCCGTCGGCGAAACCCGTGCCGACCAGCGTGGTGGTGGGTTCCTTGCGCCCGAAGCCGGCGGAGTACCAGCCCAGCGACGGGTCGCTCTCGCCGCGATGCGCCCGCCAGCTCAGCTGCGCGGGCAGGTCGAGCGTCGCCGAGCGGTCCTCGCCGTCCCGGGTCCAGGTGAGCACCGCCCGGTTCCCCACCAGGTCCGCGGCGATCGCCGGGCCGAGATGGAACGCCAGGTGCGCGGCCCGGCGCGGGCTGTGTTGGCCGCGGACCTCGTCGACCACCCTCAGCTCCTGGCTCGCGGCCGTCAGCTCCACCCGGCGACGGTGCACGGAGGGCCGGTAGCCGTCGTGCTCGGCGCACCAGCGGACCGTCCCCTGGTCGGAGGCGTCGGAGGTGTCCGCGACCAGGACCCGGCTGCGGGCATGCCGGGTCCACAGGAACGGGCCGCCGGAGACGGACTGGTCAGCACCGTCCAGTCGCAGGGTGTTGTGACCGAGGGTCGACCGGAAGTACTGCCGCCACTCGGGCTGCCCGTGGTAGCAGTACGTCCCCGGGTCGGAGAGCACATCGACCCCGTCGTGCCGGACCTCCACGGACAGCGCGTCCGCGTGAGCGTGCGCGGCGATGGACAGGAACCCGTGCGGGCCACCGTCGCAGCGGCACCAGATCTTCTCCGGACCGCGCAGGATGGTCATCCCCGCGTCGGCGAAATGGGCCGGCCGGCTCGCCGGGCGGGACACGGCCGGTGCGGTTCCACTCTTCGAGTAGGGCCGGATGAGCGCGGCCAGCAGCGGGGTGCGCACGTCGGTGCCGGTCACCGTCGGCCACCAGGCGAGCCGGCCGAACACGGCGTCCCCGGTGGCCAGCAGCGAGCCCCAGCGGTCGGTGCCCGCGCCGTCCACGACCAGACCGTGCCCGTCGTCCGCGTCACCCTGACGTGGCGGCCGTAGCCGGTTGTCCACGACGGCCGCGAGCGCGTCGGTCATGCGCAGCAGCACCAGCCGGATCGACGCGGGGACCGGCACGTCGGAGGCATCCGCCTCCGCCACCGCGGCCAGGCCGAGCTCCAGCACCAGTCCGTGATACTCGGTGGCCAGCTCGCGGTTGAGACCGGAGCCGAAGGTGTTGCTGCGCAGCTGCCGCTCCAGCGACCGCAGCGCGTCGGCTCGCCAACGCGCCGAGGAGGGGAACCATCCGAACGCGCAGGCCGCGGCGGACTGCCCGGCGGCCTCCGCGATGACGTGGTTGTTCGCCGAGGACCCCCGGCTGGGGAAGGCGGCCAGCCAGCGCTGGTGGTGCCAGATCTGCTGGAGCGCCACAGGGTTGCCCTCGAACAGATCGGCCGCGCCCGGCCAGCCGTCGAGCAGCCGGCGGATCCACACCCAGGACAGCAGCCGGATCCCCAGCTCGATGCCGCTGGTCCAGTGCACTCCGCTCAGCGGCGCGTTGGCCGCCCACCACGACCGCAGGTGTTCGGCCACCCGCTCGGCGTACCGCTCGTCCCCGGTGATCGCGTAGGCGGCGGCGAGCACGGTGAGATGGTGATGCCGGGACAGCTCCCAGATCTGCTTGATGTCCCCGACCGCGTCCTCGTCGCGGTACGGCACGTCGAACGCGTAGCCCACCGGTGCCCGGCGCCCGGTCTTCGGGTCGTAGAACCAGTCCGGGTCGGCCAGGTCGTCGCGGTCCACCCCGAAATACTCGGCATGCCCGTCCATCAGCCGGTCCGCCTCGGCGACGAGGCGTTTCGCGGCGTCCGGTGGCACCGCGGCGATCGTCCCCGCGGGCAGCACCGCGGTGAACCGGGCGCCGGTCACGCTCGGGCAGTTGGGCCGCGCCGTGCGCCACCGCCGTCTGCGCACCGCGTCGCCCACCCGGCCGCCGACCTCCCGCGGCCCCATCCGGGACAGCCGCCGCAGGTACCAGCCCGGACTCCCCGAGCTCACAGTCATCGCGGCCGCGCCAACGTCACCGGCGCGCCGCCGACCAGGCCGGCCTGCACGGCGAGGGTGGCCGCCGTGGTGGCGACCAGCGACTCCAGCGGCACCGGCATCGGCCCGCCGGTCCGCACGGCCTTGATGAACGCGGCCAGCTCGGCGGACTGGCCCTTGTCCCGGGCCTTGGGCAGCCGCGAACTGACCCACCGCTTGCGGCCGGCGCTGCCGTCCGAAAACAGCGAGGCGCGGACGAAGTCGTCGAGCCGCAGCACCTTGCCGTCCGCGACGAGGTCCAGCGTTTCCTTGGGGAAGCCGGCAGCGCCGGTGGTGACGTAGCTGATGGTGGCGGTGGACCCGTCCGGGTAGCGCAGCATGACCTGCAGGTCCTCGTTGCCGGGTGTGGCGACGGCGTACACAGAGACCGGGTCGGCCCCGAGCAGCCAGCTCGCCGTGTCGATGAAGTGTCCGCCCTCGCCGACGAACCGCGAGCCCTCGGAGCCCTGTTGGAGGTACCAACTGCCGTGCTGCAGGCGGCCCGCGTTGACCAGGTAGCGAAGGCTCGCCGGACCGGTCCGGGCGCCGAACCGCTGTCTGGCGTCCCGCAGCAGCGGCGCGAACCGGCGGTTGAAGCCCACCTGCAGCCGGTCGTTGCCGGACTCCTCCACCGCCGCGAGCACGCCGGCCAGCTCGTCCTCGGTGAGCGCCAGCGGCTTCTCCACGAACACGGTCTTGCCGGCCAGCAGTGCCCTGCGGGTCAGTTCGGCGTGCGAGCTGTGCCGGGTGACGACGAACACCGCGTCGATGGACTTGTCGCCGAGCACGGCGTCGAGATCGGTGGTGGCCTCGGCGAAGCCGAACTTCCGTTGCGCGTTGGCCGCGGACAGCGCCGTCGTGGTGACGACCGTGGACAACTCGACGCCGTCGCGCTGTGCCAGATGCGGCAGCAGCATCGACGTCGCGTAGTTTCCCGCGCCGACGAACGCCAGCCGCACCGGCGCCTTGGCGGACCGGGTCGGGGTGGGCGCTCCGCCGCCGCGTCGCACCTCGGGCACGGCCACCGCCGGAGCCTGCGCTTCGCCCGTGTGTCCGGGGTACCGGAACAGCACAGCCACGGCCTTCAGATCGCCGTCCTTCAAGCGCTGGTACGTCTCGACGGCGTCATCGAAGTCGGCGATGTGGGAGACCAGGGGCTCCACGTCGACGCTGCCGCGGGCGAGGAGATCGAGGAAGCACGCCAGGTTGCGGCGCTCGGTCCAGCGCACGTAGCCGATCGGGTAGTCCCGCCCCTCGAGCTCGTACTCCGGGTCGTAGCGCCCGGGGCCGTACGAGCGGGAGAACCGGACGTCGAGCTCCTTCTCGTAGTACGCGTTCCACGGCAGGTCCAGGCGGCACTTGCCGATGTCGACGACCCGGCCGCGGTCCCGGCTCAGCCGGGCGGCCAGCTCGACGGGCTGGTTGCTGCCGCCGCCGGCGGCCAGGTACACCTGGTCCACACCGTGGCCGCCGGTGAGTTCGGCGACGGCGGTCTCCACGGCCGCGGAGGCGGGATCGCCGCAGGCCGCCGCGCCCAGGCGCTCGGCGAGTTCGCAGCGCACCGGGTCGGGGTCGACCCCGACGACGCGGACCCCCGACGCGGCGAGGAGCTGCACCACCAACTGCCCGATCAGCCCGAGGCCGATGACCAGGGCCACGTCGCCGAGTTGCGGCTCGCCGCGGCGGACGCCCTGCATCGCGATCGACCCCACGGTTCCGAAGGCCGCGTGCCGCGGCGCGAGGCCGTCCGGCACCGGGGCGTAGAGGTTCTTCGGCACCCAGTTCAGCTCGGCGTGCAGCGCGTGCTCGTTACCGGCGCAGGCCACGAGGTCGCCGACCTTCACATCGTCGATCCCGGCGCCGACCTGCTCGACCACCCCGCACAGCGAGTAGCCCAGCGGCGTGTAGGAGTCCAGCTTGCCCATCACCTTGCGGTAGGTGGCGGGTACCCCGTTGGTGGCCACGCTCTGCACGACCTTGGCCACTTGGTCCGGCCGGGAGCGGGCCTTGCCCAGCATCGACATGCCGGCCTCGGAGACCTTCATGAGCTCGGTCCCGGTGGATATCAGCGAGAAGGCGCTGCGGACCAGCACGCCGTCCGGCTTGCACCCCGGCACCGGCACGTCAAGCAGCGCCAGCTCGCCACTCTTGTAGTTCTGTACGACCTGTTTCACCCGAAGTCCTCTTGTCTCTACGCAGTCAAGGAGCGTTCTGGCCGGACCCGGAGGTCGCGCCGCGATACCAGTACTCGAGGGTCAGCACATGCCACAGATGCTTGGAGAAGTCCCGCTGTCCGGCGGCGTCCTCGGCGACCATCCGCGCCAGGGCGTCACGGCGCAGGAGCCCTGAACGGACGAGCTCGCCGTCGTTCACCACCTCGCGCACCAGGGGCGCCAGGTCCCGGCTCATCCAGGCCCGCAGCGGGGCGCTGAACAGGCCCTTGGGCCGGTACACGATCTCCCGGGGCAGGACCGAGGCGGCCGCCTCCTTGAGGACGGCCTTGCCCTGCCGTCCGACGATCTTGCGATCACCGGGCACGGCGAACGCCGCCTTCACCACCTCGACGTCCACGTACGGCACCCGCACCTCGGTCGACGCGGCCATGCTCGACCGGTCCGTGTACGCGAGGTTCAGGCCCGGCAGGAACATACGGGCGTCGCCCAGGCACATGCGGTTGACGAAGTCGTCGAGGTCGTTGTCCTGGTAGATGTCCGCGTGCTCGGTCAGCACGTCGTCGACCGTCCCGGCCAGGTCCGGATCGACCAGGGCGAGCAGCTCGTTCTGGTCGTACATGGTGTAGCTGCGCCGGAACGCGGTCTCCTCCGGCAGATCGGCGAAGGACAGGAACCGTTTCGCGAAGCGCACCGACCGGTACCCCCGGCGGGCCGACGCGACCGGCAGCCGGTCCACGACCCTGGACAGGCCGCGCCGCAGGGGCCGTGGGATGCGCTGGTAGCGCAGCGCGAGCAGATTGGCCAGGTGCTTGCGGTAACCGGCGAACAGCTCGTCGGCACCCATCCCCGAGAGCATCACCTTCACCCCGGCCTCCCGGGCGGCCGAACAGATCAGGAACGTGTTGATCGCGGCAGGGTCGCCGATCGGCTCGTCCAGGTGGTACGTCATCTGCGGCAGCAGATCGAGCACGTTCGGAGCGATCTCGATCTCATGCAGGTCGACGCCGAACCGCTCGGCCACCTGCCGGGCATAACGAAGGTCGTCCGGCATCGCCTCGAATTTGGCGTCCTCGGCGCGGAACCCGATCGTGTAGGCGGAGATCCCGGGGCGGTCGCGGGCCGCCAGCGCGGTCAGGTAGCTGGAGTCCAGCCCGCCGGAGAGGAAGGTCGCCACAGGCACGTCGGAGAGCAGGTGGCGCCGAGTCGACTCCTCGACGACGGCAGCGAGATCCGGCTGCTCGCCGGCCCGGGCCCGCTCCCTGCCCTCGGCGGCGACATCCTTCAGTTGCCAGTACCGCCCGCGATCCACCCGCCCGTCGGGCCTGCACCGCAGCCAGCTCCCGGGCGGCAGCTTCTCCGCTTCGCGGAACGCGCACCGTGAGTCCGGCACCCAGTAGTACAGCAGCGACGCGACCAGCGCCGCATGGTCCACCTGCAGCGATCCGCCGGTCACGGCGGCGAGCGCCTTGAGTTCGGAGGCGAACACCAGACCCTCGCCGCGCCGGAGCAGGAACAGCGGCTTGATGCCGAGCTGGTCGCGGGCGAGCACCAGTTCACCGGTGCGCTCGTCGAAGATCCCGAACGCGAACATGCCGCGCAGCCGGGGCAGGCAGTCGGTGCCCCAGCGCCGCCAGGCCTCCAGCAGCACCTCGGTGTCGGAGGTACCGCGGAAGCGCACCCCGGCGGCTGCCAGCTCGGCACGCAGCTCCGGCGCGTTGTACAGCTCGCCGTTGTACGTCAGGACGAGGCCGTCCGAGACCATCGGCTGGGCGCCGGTCTCGGACAGGTCGATGATGGCCAGCCGGCGGTGCCCGAGGTGAACTTCGCCGTCACCGACGGAGTGGCCGTACCGGCCCGCCCCGTCCGGACCGCGGTGGGCGAGGGTATCGGTGAGCCGGTCGGTCACGACCTTCCCGTCCGGCCATCGGTATGTGCCTGCGATGCCACACATGTGCTACCGCGCCTCCTGGTCGCTGTCCGGAACCCGGTCCGCCCACATCGGCAGCCGATCCTTCCGCCGCCGGCCCTCCCCCACTGCCTGAACGGCGTGGGAGGTACCCCCACCGTTCTGCCGGGCCGGCGGCTCGTTCTGGCCGCGCAGCGCGGTGTACGGCCCGTCCCACAGCGTGCCGTCGGTCCGGTCACGCGGATCGGGGTCGATCAGCACCACACCGATCACCGGAATCCGCTGGTCCGCGAGCTGCCGCGCCACGGTGTGCAGCCATGCGGCGCTGCCGTGCCCGGCGCGTACGACGAGCACGGTCCGAGTGCCGAGGTACTGGAGGTCGGTCCAGGCCACGCCGGGCGCCACCGAGCCGACGCCGAGCAGATGCTCCTGCTGCGACACGGATGCGGCACGCTCGCCGCTGACCACGGTCGGGTCTCCTGGCTTCGGGCGGCGGCGTGCGAGCGGCAGGCCGGGCAGACCATCGACGATGACCACGGGCCCGTCCGCCGCCAGTGCCCCGGCGAGGTCCAGGGCGATCACGCTCGCGTTGCGCGCGCAGCCCAGTTCCAGCAGCGACACCGGGTCCGCGGAGCCGCGCACCGTGCGGGCCAGGGACGTGGTGAGCCGTTCGCGTGCCGCCCGGATCCGTCGGCGCCGCCACAGTCTGGCCGGCCGGCGGGGCAGCTCCGCGATGACCGAGGCGCCGAGGTTCGCCGCGATGTCCCGGCGCAGCACGGGGCGGTCCGCCACCACCGTGCCGACCGCGGCCGCCGCGAGCCCGAGGGCGAGCCCGAGGACGAGCCCGATCGCGCCGTTGGTGGCGGCGGTTCTGGGCAGCGAGTGCCGCACCGCGCGCGGTGCGTCCACGATCTGTGTGCCGGCGATGAGTTGGGGCGTGCCGATGCGCGCCTCCGCCGCGCGCTGGTCGAAGTCGGAGATCCGCGAGGTGAGTTCGGCCCGGCGGGCGAACAGCGACTCCATGTCGGCCGACCCCTTCGGCCCGCTGTCCGGCGATCCGTCGCCGATCGCCTTGTTGACCTTGGCGAGGTCGTCCTGTATTCGGTCACGCTGGTCGAGCAGGGCCTTGGCCTCGGCTTTCGCGGCTCCCTGGATCCGCTTCACATGGTCCGCGACGAACGCGTCGGCCAGCGCCCTGGCGCGGGCCACCGCCTCCGTGTCGCTGTCAGCTGTCACATTGATCTGCAGCAGGTTGTTGGTCAGGCCGATGCCCTCGTAGTCCTGCATGAAGTCCTCTGATTCTTCCGAGGACTTGAGGGATCGCAGGGCCTTGTCGGCGATCCGCGTGGTGTGCAGCAGCGCGACGTCGGTGCGGATCAGCGTTCCGGGGTCGTTCGGCTGGTCCTCCTGGTGCGCGATCAGCACCTTGGTCACCGCGGTCGGCGGTGGCGGCAGCAGGA